>NZ_JBIYDW010000002.1:0-369415 GCF_044909235.1 Dermacoccus sp. GAS27A
ACAGCTCCACTGCACAGCGAGAGGTCTTCGCTTGTCACCCGTTCAGATCAACGAGTCGCAATGACTCGACCAACGTGCCTGGTCATCACAACTAGACGTCGGGGCTTGAGCGCGCTGCCCGTCGTCCCAGCGGGCCCGCATGCTAGGCCGGGCTCGATGCCGCCCCATCCAGTCGGCCTGCCACTTCGAACAAGAAGGTGATTCATTCGTCGAACTGGGACGCCACAATGGATGGCATGAGTGCCCCTGCCGCGTCGATCTCGTTGTTGCTCGAGGCAGTGGCACGGGGTGAGGCAGCAGGCTTCGAGAGGCTGTACGACCTGTCGGTCTCTCGGGTCTACGGTGTGGTGTTGCGTGTGCTTCGCGATCCCGCGTTGGCGCAAGAGACAACGCAAGAGGTCTTTCTCGAGGTGTGGCGCAAGGCAGCCTCCTTCGACGGTTCTCGCTCGAGCGGGTGGGGCTGGCTGCTCGCTATCGCTCACCGACGCGCTGTCGACGTGGTGCGTTCGAATGAGGCGTCGCGCGCACGCGATGGCGTCTACGCCCAAGACCTTGAGCGCGCAATTGTTCCCGGGCCCGAGGATGAGACCGTGGCCCGCGCCGAGCGACTCCGGGTACGCGAGTGCATGCAGAGCTTGACTCAGTTGCAGCGCCACGCGCTCGAGATGGCGTACTGGGATGGGCTGACTCACACGCAGATCGCACACGAGCTGGGGGCTGCTTTGGGCACGGTGAAGTCACGTCTACGTGATGGCGTCCGTGCCTTGAAACGCTGCCTGGAACCTGCCGGGAAGGAAGGGTCATGAGTTCGGATGAGCATGCGATGCTCGAACTGTACGTTCTTGACGCGGTGGACGAGATGGAACGTCGGCGCTTCGACAAGCACCTGCGTGCCTGTTCCACATGCCGCCAACAGCGGGACTCGATGCGCGAGGTGCTCGCTGATCTGAGTCGCACGGTGGCGATGCCCGCGCCACCGCAGCTGCGAGAGCAAGTTCTCGCGATGGCCCGATCGACGCCGCAGCACGGCAGTATTGCGCGGGTTGAGGAGGCGACGGATGCTGGTAGGCACCCATCTCACCTGCTACGGCGGCGCGGTGTGTTGGCGGCGGCCGCGGCAATCGTGCTTGCGGCTGCAGGCGCCGGCACGTGGGAAGCCACCCATTCATCGCCCTCGCCTCCTTCGGCCGCCGCGATCCTGGATGATCCCAAAGCGGAGCACGCTCGGGCGATCTACCGTGGTTCGGTGGTCACCGTCGCGCGAAGAAACGGGCGGGCCGCGGTGCGGTTCGTGCCAGCCCCACCGCAGGTGCCTGGGCGTGTCTACACGGCTTGGTCAGCAGACGGCTCCGGCGCGCTCCGGAACGCGGGACAGCTACCTTCGACGAGCGGAGCCACGACGATCATGCTCGACGGCGACGTCGGCGCCGCGCAAGCTGTGGCCTTCACCACGGAGAGGGAGGGGACGCGCCCGACGCAACCCTCCACTCCGGCCTTGTTCACCGTGCACTTGAACTAAATCGATCGTGACGTGGATGGAGCCGAACTCACCGTGCTGACCCAAGGGTGCGCCGAGGCGTGTGCCGGGTGTCGAATCAGCTCGCAAAAAGTTCCTGTCGGCCTCGGCAGCCCTCGCTGTCGCGTACGGTTGGCGCGCACACCTCTCAAGGATGAAGGGCCCGTCGACCTTGTCACCCCCGGCACCTACTCGTGACTGACTTCAGGACGTCCGAGATCAGTGGTGACGTGCTGATCGGCACGCCCACTATCTGATAGTTCGCTGCGCCTTACGTCAATGAACACCCACCTGTTCGTCGTGGTACCGCCAGCGCTGCACGCTCGATTGATGCTGATCCGACGAATGCATCGGGCGACCGTCGTCTCCACTCGCGCAGGTTCCTTGGGTGTGGTGAGTGCGGTGCCGAGGCCCGGCGCGCATCGTGCGAATGTCTCCGCCTCGGCGCGCCGTTCGGAGGCCAGCTCGCTCTGCCTGCCTGTCGAGGCGACAAGGATGTGACGGACCGCGCCCGCCCCCAGTGAGCTTTGCCGCGGCCGCGCTCTGGTCAGCGCAAGGGCTGGGCCGCACGAGTCGAGACCTCGGCCGCCGTAGCCGGGAGATTTTGTGCGGGCATGCGGGCCAGCGATGGTGGTCCTGGTGTCTGCGGGGTCGCTCGGCGCGCGTCAACGCTGGCGCCGCAGCGCATTGACCCGCGCATCCGGACGAGTTGATGACGTGGGTGTTGGCCCGTCGATGTGGGGCCTTCCCGAGAATTTTTTGGGTATGCCCCATCCAGGACGCGGCAGGCTCCGAACACTCCATAGTTCGACCTTCACGGCGGCCCCTGTCCGCCGGGTCGGGCACAGCTGAAAGGAACCGATCATGACGACTTTGCGAACGATCGCATCCACCGCGGGCGTGCTGGCCGCGACGGCACTCGCTGCCGCCCCCCTCGCAGGTGCTGCAGCCGCCGGCGCGGCGACGCCCGCGCACAACGCGCCCACGTGGACGTTCCAGGCGAAGCTGACCGAGCTGAACCACAGTGGCGCCTGGTCCACCGTCTGGGGAAGTCTGCATGGTGATCAGCTGAAGCTGAAGATCACCAGCCATGGGCTGGCTGCGGGCGCTCCGCATGCGCAGCACATCCATGTCGGTGGCATGGGCACGTGCCCGAGCCCGAACGCCACGGGCACAGGCGTCAACGGCCATCTGCTGGTCAAGGACGCCATGAAGAACTACGGCATGCCGATGGTGTCTTTGACGACCAGCGGTGACACGAGCGCGAAATCAGCTCTGGCCGTCGAGCGGTTCCCCGCAGGTGATGACACCTACGAACGCACCATCACGCTGGATGCGAAGTCGCTGCAAGCGGTCAAGGACGGCAGCGCCGTCATCGTGCAGCACGGGATCGACTACAACAAGAACGGCAAGTACGACGGGCCCGGCAAGTCCGACCTCGACCCGAGCCTGCCCGAAGAAGCCACCGACCCGGCAACCTGCGGTGTGTTGACCAAGAGCCAGATGAACCAGATGCCCTCCGGTGGTGTGCAGACCGGAATCGGTCAGCACAACCCCACCTCCGGTTGGGCCACCACCACCGGCGCTGGTCTTGTCGCGGCGGGCGCTGTCGGCTTCGCGGGTGCAGGCCTGGCGCGCCGACGCCACAACCGCAGCGCACACAACGCGTGAGCGTCTGAGTTCGCTTCCATGACGTACCCTCCACGATCGGCCCGCCGCCACCTCATCACCGTGGTGGCGTGCGGGCTGCTCGTGCTCCTGGGCATCGGCGCCATGTGGTGGGGGCGTTCACATCAGTACAGACCACCCCCTGCCACAGCCGCCACATCTGCCCCGGCCACGCACGCCGCGGCACCCACATCATCGAGGTCAGTCCCGGTGAACACCCGCGGCCCTGCCGACGTCGCACAACCAGTCAACGTCTCGATTCCCCGACTGGGCTTGTCCGAAGATTTGCTGAGCTTAGGGCTCGATGCGTCTGGTGCCGTGGCCGTACCGAGCGGAGCCGACGTACAGCGCGTGGCCTGGTTCAACGGCTCACCTCGGCCGGGTCAACCCGGCCCCGCAGTCATCGAAGGACACGTCATCACACCCGACGGCAACGGGCCCTTCCACGAACTCGCCGCTCTCAAAGCAGGCGACCGTGTCTCCGTACGCGATACCGCCGGAAAGACCCACGACTTCACTGTTTACCGAACCGCCCAATACTCCAAGACCACATTTCCTACCACCGAGGTGTACGCCAACACCGCCGGCCCAGAACTACGCCTCATCACATGCAGCGGAACATTCGACACCCGCACTGGCCACTACGACTCCAACACCGTCGTCTACGCCCACTAGAGAGCTCACCCCCGCTGTCTTCTCGTAGGTTGTGACGGCTACCCCCTCGGCCTTGTTGACAGCCCTACGGGCCCTGCCCGTCGTACGTTCAACGGCGCCCGCTCCTTGTGAAGCTGCCAGCTCGGAATGTGGGGGTGTGACCGGCGGTGCGGGGGTGGCCCAGTCCAACCTCGCCCCACACCACTGGCTGCGGACGCCGCCCTTAGCCCTTAGGCGACAAAGCGGCTAGGCGCCACGCTGCACGCAACCGACGATCGAGGATGAACCACGCACGGCCACTCCGAGTTGCTCAGTGACACGCCGTACGGCGCCCCATCTCCGCCACGCTACCCGAAATCGCCCACCTCAACCCCACGTGGATCCACTCAGGTTGACGCCCTCCGGTGGACACGAATCGCAGAGGGGTACGGCGCGGCCAGGTGCCTGGGGCGGCGTGGAAGGCCTGCGTCGGGGCGCGTCACGCCTATGAAGCCCACCCCAAGACGTGAGAGGCTTGCACGCATGAACACCGTGACTCCGAAGGACATTGCTGACGACGCGGTCGTGCTCGACGTTCGTGAGCAGGACGAGTACGACGCCGGTCACGCGCCGCGCGCCATCCACATCCCCCTCGCGGAGCTCCCGGCCCGCGTCGGCGAGCTTCCCGAGGTCGATGGCGACCTCCCCGTCGTCTGCCGCAGCGGCGGCCGCTCGAGTCGCGCCGTGCAATGGCTCGAGGGGCAGGGTCTCGACGTGGCGAACGTCGAGGGCGGCATGAAGCAGTGGCACGCCGACGGCAAGCCGATCCAGGCTGTCGGCGGCGGCGACGCCAACGTCATCTGACGTGAGCGACTCCCCCCTCTCGCGCCGCGCGCGGCGCAACGCCGACCCGCACCCTGCGGCCGATGACGCTGCCGCCACCGGGTCCGACACGACCCCCTCGACGAGCGACACCCGCGGTGGCGCCACGTCCGTCAGCTCCCGCAAAGCCACGTCGGCGCGTTCCTCGCGCGAGGACGCCACGTCCGCCGTCTCCGGCGACGCCACCTCGGCGCGCCCTTCGCGCGACGACGGCGCTACTGCTGCAACCGCATCCGGTGACGACAAGCGTGAGCGCAAGCCACGCTCGGCGGCTCGCACGTGGCTCGACCGCCTCATCCTCGTCGTCGCCGTCTGGGCGATCTGGGCGTTCATCACGACGTTCGTCGTACAGCCGTTCCGCATCCCGTCCGGTTCGATGGAGAACACGCTGCGGGTCGGCGACCGCATCGTCGTCGCCAAGTGGGCGCCGCGATTCACGGACGTCAAGCGCGGCGACGTCATCGTGTTCAAGGATCCGGGCGACTGGACCGACCCCGTTCCGAGCGGCAACGCCATCACCGGAGGGATCCGCAAGATCGCGGAGGTGACGCACCTGTCCGCGAGCGGCAGCCACCTCGTCAAGCGCGTCGTCGGCGTCGGCGGCGACAAGGTCTCGTGCGAGGGGCCCGGGCAGAAGCTCACCGTCAACGGTGTCGCGATCACCGAGCCGTACCTGAAATCGGGTGTGCAGCCGTGCCAGGACAAGTTCTCCATCACCGTGCCCAAGGACAAGGTGTGGGTCATGGGTGACAACCGCTCGAACTCGGCCGACAGCCGCTACCACGACGACGGCACCGGACGCCTCGGCAGCGTGCCCGTCAGCGACATCACCGGCCGGGGTCTCGCCGTCGTCTGGCCGATCGGCAACATCGCCGGCGGCCACAACGACGAGGACGCCTTCTCGAAGGTGCCCGCCGCCAGGTGATCGGTTCGCGCTGAACGATCATTCGCGACGGGGCGCCGCGGCCAGTGATGGCCCGGCGCCTCACCTCGTCTGGCCGTCGGTGCCACGGCTCTCTCAGGCTGGGATGGTGGGATGGCGGGCATGAATCCGAAGCTCGCGGTGTGGCGCGATCGTCTCCTCACGATCGTCATCATCTGGGTGGCATGGGCGCTCATCTCGACGTTCGTCGCCCAGCCGTTCAAGATCCCCAGCGGGTCGATGGAGAACACGCTCGGGGTCGGCGACCGCATCGTCGTCGAGAAGTGGAGCCAGGACGTGAAGCGCGGTGACGTCGTCGTCTTCGCCGACGACCTGCACTGGGAACCCGCGCAGGCCGCACCCACGGGCTGGCGCAAGGCGGTGCGCGGTGTCGCGACGGCCACGCACATCGCTGCGGAGGGCAACCACCTCGTCAAGCGCGTCGTCGGCCTGCCCGGCGACGTCGTCAGCTGCTCCGAGCCGAACGCGAAGCTGACGGTCAACGGCGTCGCCGTCGACGAGCCGTACCTGCAGGGCGGGCTCGACGGCTGCACGCCGAGCCCCGGGCAAGCGAGCAAGTGGAGCATCACCGTGCCGGCCGGGCACATCTGGGTCATGGGCGATCACCGCGACGACTCCGCCGACAGTCGCTCGCACGACGACGGCACCGGACGCCTCGGAAGCGTGCCGCTGAGCGCCGTCACCGGGCGCGCCATCGCCGTCGTCTGGCCCCTCAACCACCTCGCCGGCGGCCACGGCGACGCAGACGCGTTCGCGAAGGTGCCCGCGCCGAAGAAGTGACCTCGGCACGCATTGCTGCCACGATGCGATGGGCTCGCTGGCAGCTCCGAGGGACAACACCACGAGCCATCAATCATGCGGTGCATCGAAGGCAAGCACCGGGGTGCTCTCCGGGGCGGAGAACTCGACATCCGGCGCCGCTTCAGGCAGGCGGCGCCAAGCCGTCAGTATCCCGGCGCGGCGGGCAGGCCGAAGAGTTTTTCGAGCGTCGCGATGTCGCGTCGCGCATGCATGAACGCTGCGACCTCGGGGCCGACGTAACGCAGGTGCCACGGTTCGGGTTCGTAGCCCGTCACAGCGTGCTGGCCCTCGGGGTAGCGCACGACGAAACCGAACTCGTGCGCATGAGCGCCCACCCAGCGACCCACGGGCGTGTCCTTGAATGCGGGCTCGAGCTCGTGCCGACGGTCGACGCCCCGCACGTCGAGGGCCAGGCCAAGCTGGTGCTCGGAGTGGCCGGGGCGCGCGGAGTACGTGTCGGCGGCCTGCTTGCCGTCGCGCGCGGCGTAGGCGTCGTAGACGCGGGCCTGGTCGTCGAAGTCGCGGTGTGCGCTGACGGCTTCGAGCGCGACGTGCTCGCGCTCGGCCCGCGCGAACATCGCGTCGAGAGGCTTGCTCAGCCGTTCGTCGATCATCACGCCGTGCGCCGCGAGGAGCGTCTTCGGCTCGTCCGAACGGGCCAGCGCGAGGCGCTTGTTGACGACGCGCAGCAACGACGAGCGCAGCGCGTCGGGCCGCGTGTCGACGCTCACCGACGTGTCGGGCGCGCTCGGGGTGCTGATGTCGATGCGGCTCACGGCGGAGTGCTTGACCGGCAGCGCCACGACGACGACGCCACCTGCGGCGCGTTCGATGGCGACCGCGTCGTCCTGGTGCGCCCACAACTCGCCGTCATGGAGCCGCGCGACGACGGCGGCGACGTTCGGTGTCACGGCGAAGGCTTGCAGGTGCAGGGCGCGCAGCGCGTCCGCGTCAGTGCCGGTGACGAGCGAGGGCGATGTCGTCGATGCCGCCAGCGCCCCGGACGAACCCGCGATTCCGGCGGCTGCCGCCAGCGCGGCCACGGGTGCGGCGAGGGCCGCTCGGCGCGTCACGTCAGCCATGGCCCTCACCCTTCTTCACGCCCCGTCGACAACGCCCACGCTCTGGCTGCACACCTGAGCGGGGGACGAACGAAAACGGGAAGACGATCTCGTCGAGGTCACGATATCGTCACGGCGGCTTCCGCGTCACACCGGGCGCCGCCCCGGACCCGGCCTCCTCGCACGATGGCGAGTAACTCGCAGGTGGGCGCGCAGTTGGCTGCCTACCTTTGAATTACCCGCCATGTTGTGGCCTGCGAACTGACATCACCCGCCAGGCATCTCGCGAGCAGGCTCACTTGAGCAGCTTGCTCATCCGTCGATCGGCGAGCGGCTTGCCGCCCGTCTGACACGTCGCGCAGTACTGCAACGAACGGTCGGCGAACGACACCTCGCGGATGACGTCGCCGCACACCGGGCAGGCCTCGCCCGTGCGCCCGTGCAGGCGCATCCCGGCGCGTTTGGCGTCCTTGAGATCCTTCGCGGGCTTGCCGGCCGCAGCGTCGACGGCATTCGTCAGGGTCGTGATCAGCGCGTCGTACAGCGTGTCGATCTGCCCGGGCTCGAGCGATGACGTCAACGCGAACGGCGAGAGCTTCGCGACGTGGAGCACCTCGTCCGAGTAAGCGTTGCCGACGCCCGCGATCTCGTTCTGATCGCGCAGCAAACCCTTGATCTGCATGCGCCTGCTCGCCACGAGCTGCCCGAACGCCTCGCGGGTGAACTCGGGCGACAGCGGGTCGATGCCGAGCTTCGCGATGCCCGGCACGTCGACGACGTCACGCACGATGTGTACGGCGAGGCGCTTCTGCGTGCCGGCCTCGGTCAGGTCGAAACCGGAGCCGTCGTCGAAGCGCACGCGCAGCGCGATCGGCGACTTGCCGGGCCGCAACACCGTCGTCGGCAGCGCGTCGGACCAGCGCAGCCAGCCAGCACGCGAGAGGTGGAACACGAGCGACAGCCCGCCGCTCGTCTCGAGGGCGATCCACTTGCCGTGGCGGCTGACGGCGTCGACGACGAGCCCCACGAGCGCCTGCGGTGACGGGTCGAACGTCTTGAGCATGGCGATGGAGGCGAGTTCGACCCCGACGATCGCGCGCCCGACGATGCGCTCGTCGAGAAACCCGACGAGCCCGCTCACCTCTGGTAGCTCAGGCATGAACCTTCCCCCTCACCCGTCGCGCCTGCGGGGCCGCAATGGCGGCGACCGAACCACGCCCCGGATCGACGACCGCGCTCACACGTTCGTGGAGCACGAAACCGTTGGGCCCCTCGAGCCACGGCACGCCCGGCACCCGGCCAGCCACGTCGTCCATCTGCAAGGGATGGCCGTGGCTGAGCAGCTGCTGCGCGGGCGTGAGCTGACGGATGGCGATACCCGCGACGTGCTCGGGATAACTGAGCGCGAACTTCTCGTACAACGCCGGGTCGTGCTGGCCATCGTCACCGACGAGGAGCCAGCGCACGTCCGGGAACTCGGACGCGAGACGCCGCAGCCAGCGACGCTTGTGCTCCGGGCCGGAGCGGAACCACGCCGTCTCCGTCGGCCCCCAGTCCGTCAGCAGCAGCGTGCCGCGCGGAAAACCGCTGCGGCGCAGGAAACGCGTGAGAACGGGTTGGGTGTTCCAGGCACCCGTCGACAGGTAGAACATCGGCGCACCCGGGTGCCCCGAGAGCATCGAGCGATAGAACGCCGCCATGCCCGGCACCTCGCGACGCACCGTCTCGCGCACGACGAACGTGTTCCACGCCGCGATGAGCGGGCGCGGCAGCGCGGTGATGAGAGCCGTGTCGTCGATGTCGCTGATGATGCCGAAGCGCGCCTCACCGCTGATGATCTGCATCGCGGCGTGCGTGACGATGCCGTCGCACTCGATCGTCGCCTCGTGCCAGCCGTCGCGCAGGCCGTGGCCGACGACCTCGATGTCGAAGTACCCGCCCCGGTCGGTGTGGCCGACGGCGCGCGCGGCGCCGAGGCTCACCGTCACCTCTTCACCGGTCTGCGGGACGGAGAAGAAGGCCCGGAATCCGCGGCGCACGAGCGAGTCGTCGTGCGCGGCGGGCACGGCGGGCTGGCCGCTCTTGCCCATGACGACGCGGCCCAGCACGACGGCGCGCCCGCCCTCGGGGATGCGGCGCTGACGGCCGCTCGGCTGCCCCGATGCACGCCACGTCTGGGTCTTCGGGCGTGGGGCGCTGACGTACGGGTTACGCCCCTCGAGTTCGGGGTCGACCGAGCCGAACCCGACGTACGGGAACACGCGCTTGCTCCAGTGACGCCGCTCGAGCAGCGTCGACGTCGAGCTGTTCAGCCGATCCTCGAGGCGGGAGGCGATGTGCGCGCGAGACATGCCACCACCCTATGACCCCGCACCGACAACCGCTGGGCAGCGGCGAGGATACGGGGCCGGGGCGGCGGTGAGCGGTCGATGCTCAGGCGTGGGTCAGGCCTGCGTCTTCGGCAGCGCGGCTTCGACGGTGGGGGTACCCGCGTCCTCGTCGTCCTTCAGCGCCGTGATCTCGCGGACGAGGCGCTCGAACTCGGGCGTGTCGACGGTGACGCCGGCCGCGTCGAGGCCCTCCTGCAGCTTGTCGGCGATCTTCGCGTCGCTCGCGCTGTAGTCCCACGACGTCGCGGTGTCGACGGCGGCCTGCGCGGCGTCGCGTGCGGCCTGCAGCTCTTCGTCGGTGTACGAGTTCATGCTCTGCTCCTTCGCGGTGGGTCGCGTCCGAGCACCTCGGACGCCTGGACGCCAGTGCACCACGAGCCGGACATCCGCCGCACCGCCCTTACGGGTGGCCGCCTCCCGCGTCATCCGCGGGCAGCGTCCGCCGGAATGGCACACGTCTGCTCACCAGCCTGACGAAGCCGCTGCGTGAACGCGAGGGGACGTTTGACCCAACCTGACGCCGAACCCTGGCCCTGGGGGTGTCATGTCGACCAAAATGGGGGCATGGGAAAGAAGAAGTTCAAGACGCAGGACGAGACCTGGCAGCACAACTACCCGTACGACGTGAAGATGACACGTACGGAGTACGAGTACCTCAAGCGCCAGATGCAGATCGAGCTGCTCAAGATGCAGGCGTGGGTCAAGGAGAGTGGCGAGAAGGTCGTCCTCATCTTCGAGGGGCGTGACGCCGCCGGCAAGGGTGGTTCGATCAAGCGCTTCAACGAGCACCTCAATCCGCGTGGTGCGCGCACCGTCGCCCTCGACAAGCCGACCGAGCGCGAGATGGGCCAGTGGTATTTCCAGCGCTACGTCTCGCACCTGCCCACCGCAGGTGAGATCGTCTTCTTCGACCGCTCCTGGTACAACCGCGCCGGCGTCGAGCGCGTCATGGGTTACTGCACCGACGAGCAGTACGACGAGTTCATGCGCACCGCGCCGCAGTTCGAGCAGATGCTGACGGGCTCCGGCATCCACCTGCGCAAGCTGTGGTTCTCCGTCGGCAAGGCCGAGCAGCTGACGCGCTTCGAGAAGCGCCGCACCGACCCGGTGCGTCAGTGGAAGCTGTCGCCCACCGACCTCGCCTCCCTCGACAAGTGGGACGACTACACGAAGGCGAAGGAGGCCATGTTCGAGCACACCGACACCGAGTGGGCCCCGTGGACGGTCATCAAGAGCAACGACAAGAAGCGCGCCCGCGTCGAGGTCATGCGCTACGTGCTCGACTCGCTCGACTACCCGGGCAAGAACACCGACTTCATCCACGCGCCCGACCCGCTCATCGTCGGCCCCGCCAAGCACATCCTCGACGAGGGTGAGGGCGGCTTCCAGGAGGGCTACCCCGACCGTCACGACGGCGGCAAGACGCCGACGCACACGGCCCCGAAGTCGAAGTCGGCTGCCAAGGCGCGCGCCAAGGCCCAAGCCGAGGTCAAGGCGCTCGAGATGCAGCGGGCCGCCGAGTCCATCGCGCGCGGTGACGGCGACAAGTCGGCTGAGCAGAAGTCAGCCGAGGCCAAGGCGGCCGAGGGGCGCTGACGCCGCTCACGCTCGCGCAGGCGAGCACGATGGCGGGTAACTCACAGGTAGGCGGGCAACTTCGCGCCTACTCGTGAGTTACCCGCCATCATGACGTTCGGGGTGGGTGGCTCGGGGGTTCGTGACGCCCGGGTCAGGGGGCGACGAGACGTCAGGGTTGAGTGTCGGCGCGCTGCTTCGCGAGGCGTCCCTCGAGGATCTCGAGAGCGGCGTCGAGCGTCGCAAGTTCGTCCTCGCTCATGCCGTCGAGCAGCGGGACGACGACCTCGGCGCGCGCCTCGCGTGCCTTCGTCAGCGTCTCCCGGCCTGCGGGCGTCATCGTGACGAGCGTCGCGCGCCCGTCGCGCGCGTCCTGCGAACGATTGACGAGGCCGAGGCCCTCGAGGCGTTTGACCTGCGTCGTCATCGTCGGTTGAGACGAGTTGTCGGCCGTCGCGAGATCGCCGATGCGTGACGGGCCGAGGTCGTTGATGAGGGAGAGCAGCCGCAGCTGAGCCGCGGGGGCGGGCAGCTGCGCGTGGCGTGACGCCCATCGGTTGAGCCGGGCCACGACGAGCAGCAGACGGTCGCCTCGTGAAGTCGTCATGCTCGCCATCGTAGGACCCGCGGGCGTCTCGAGGGGCGAGGTCAGCGTCACCGCCTCACCCCGACGGGCGGGGTGAGGCGAACATCGTTCACTGCGGCCGCAGTTCGCGCTTGAGAATCTTTCCGGTCGCGCCCTTGGGCAGCGTTTCGATGAACGTCACGTGGCGCGGGTACTTGTACGCGGCGACGCGCTCCTTCGCGAAGGCCTTGACGGCGTCGGCGTCGAGGTTCGAGCCCTCGGTGCGCACGACGAAGGCGGCGACCTCCTCGCCGTAGTGCTCGTCGGGCACACCGACGACGGCGACCTCCGCGATCTCCGGGTGCTCGTACAGCACCTCCTCGACCTCGCGGGGGTAGACGTTGTACCCGCCGCGGATGATCATGTCCTTCGAACGGTCGACGATGAAGTAGAAGCCGTCCTCGTCCTGGCGGGCGAGGTCGCCGGTGTAGAACCAGCCGTCGCGGATGGCCTTTGCCGTCTCCTCCGGCTTGTTCCAGTAGCCCTTCATGATGTTGTGCCCGCGCACGGCGACCTCGCCCACCTCACCGACGGGCAGCGGGTTGCCGTCGAGGTCGGCGACCTTCATCTCGACGCCCTCGATCGGCGTGCCGATCGAACCGGGCTTGCGCTGCGCGTTCGGGTGGTTGAACGACGCGACGGGTGAGGTCTCGCTGAGGCCGTAGCCCTCGAGGATCGTCGCGTCGAAGCGCTCCTCGAACTTGCGCAGCACCTCGACGGGCATCGCCGAACCACCCGAGATGCAGGTGCGCAGCGACGCGAGCTTCACCTCGGGCGCCTTCGCGGCGGCCGCGAGCATCGCCTGGTACATCGTCGGCACGCCCTCGAAGACGGTGACCGAGTCACGCTCGATGATCTCGAGCGCCTTCGTCGGTTCGAAGCGCGGCAGAAGGGTCAGCGTCGCGCCCCTGGAGACGGACACGGCCATCGCGCACGTCAGGCCGAAGACGTGGAACAGCGGCAGGCAACCCATGACGACGTCGTCGGACGTCACCTCGACGAGCGTGCGCGCCGTGACGTCCTGGTTCTTCTCGAGGTTGTCGTGGGTGAGCTCGGCCCCCTTCGGGCGACCCGTCGTCCCCGAGGTGTAGAGGATGACGGCGGTGTCGCTGCCATCGCGCTCGACGATGTCGGACGTCGGCTCGAACTTCGCGAGCAGGCTCTGCAGCTGATCGTCACCGACCTCGACGAACGTGACGCTCTTCTGCACGGCCGCCTTGGCCATCTCACCGGCCATGCCGAACGCGAGCTTCACGCCGGCGTCCTCGAAGTAGTAGTCGATCTCGCGCCCCATGAACAGCGGGTTCATCGGCACGAGAACGGCGCCCGCGCGCCACACGCCGTACGCGACGACGGGGAACGCCGGCACGTTGGGCAGGCTGAGCGCGACGCGATCCCCGACGCCGACTCCCTGGTCGGCGAGGAAGGTCGCGAGTCGTTGCGTCGCGTCGTCCAGCTGCGACCACGTCAGCGTGAAGTCGTCGAGCTTGATCGCGACGTCGTCCGGCTGACGCTCGGCGGTGCGCGTGAGGTTGGCGGCGATGTTGAGCTCGTTCGTCATGACGTGATCCTAATCACTCAGCCCGGGTGTTCAGTGACCCGGGTCACGCATGTCTCGAAACCCCGCCGCCGCACCCGTCAGCTGCTCGAGGTGATCCTGCAGCACGTCGAGCGCCCAGTCGCACGGATCATCCGGCCCCTGACGGATGAGTTGCAGCGCCAGCCCGTCGAGCAGGGCGTGCAGACGCCTGGGCTCGGAGTCGGCGCTTCGCGATCCGGCCAGCAGGCCGACCGCGTCGAGGCGGCCGATGACGATGACGCACATCTGGCGCAACGCTTCGTCGGACTTGGTGCACTCCTCGCGCATCTGCGGGTCCGCCAACGCGCTGATGGACAGGGCCAGCCAGACCTCCATCTCGACGCGGCGGTCTTCGTCGAGGGGCAGGACGTGGGTGCACGCCTGCCACGCGAATTCGCGGGCGTCGAGGTCCACTGGCAACGCGCGAAATCGTTCGACCCCGCGCTGGAGCACCAGCTCCAGACAGAATCGGACGAGGCTGCGCTGCGTCGGGAAGGAGCGACGCAGTGAGCCGACCGCGAGATCCGCCTGCGCGGCGACGTTGCGAACGGACAGACCCCGGATTCCCCTGCTACGGAGCACCTCCCATGCCGCCTCTGCGATCGCAATCTCTCTCGCGGCATGATCGATGACCTTCGGCATCCCGCCATCTTAGTACGGTCGTGCCAACTTGTTTTTGGTACAACCGTACTCATTGGGAGGGTCATGATCGTCGCCATCATCGCTGCCTGCGAGATCCTCTTCTGGGTCTTCGTCATCGCGGGCCTGGCCGCGCGCTACCTCCTCGAGCGCCGGCGCCTCGGAGCTGCCCTGCTCGTCATGGCCCCCGTGACCGACCTCGTTCTCCTCGCCGCCACGGCCATCAGCCTGCACCGCGGTGACGCGGCACATCTCGGGCATGCGGTGGCCGCCGTATACATCGGATTCAGCGTGGCCTACGGCCGTCGCATGATCGACTGGTGTGACACACGCTTCGCCCATCGATTCGCGGCCGGGCCAGCGCCCGTCAAGGCGACCGGGGCGACCTACACCCGCCAATGCTGGGCCGACGTCGCGCGGACGAGCGTGGCCGCGGCCATCACCTGCATGCTGACGGCGGTACTCATCGCGATCGCAGCCGACACCTCGTCCGCGGACGCACTTTCGGGCAACTACACGTGGATGGGCGTCATTCTCGGCCTGGACGTGTTGTGGGCCGTCAGCTACACGCTCTGGCCACGACGCGCCTCGAAGAACGGCTGACACCACGCCGGAGGTGGGGCGCAGATCCGGGAGCGCCCGGATGCTCATGGTGGCAAGGTGGACGTGCCAACCGACGACTCGAGCGACGAGGAACCGTCATGCGTCTGCCCCGCCCCCGCTTCACCCCGCAGATCATGCGCGTCGTGCGTGACGTCGACCGTCTCGACCGTTCGCTGTTCACAGCGATCGCCGAGCACCGCAGCCCCATGCTCGACCGCGTCATGCCGAAGCTGAGCCGCGCCGCCGACTACTCGGTGCTGTGGATGGCGGTGGGCGCCGGGCTCGCCGCGACCGGCGACCGTCGGCTCAAGTGGGCCGCCGAGCGCGGGCTCGGCAACATCGCCCTCGCGAGCCTCCTGACGAACCAGGTCGGCAAGCGGCTCGCGCCACGCCTGCGCCCCGCGATCGAGAGCGTTCCGCTGGCTCGGCGCGTCTTCCGGCTGCCGACGTCGAACTCCTTCCCCTCCGGCCACAGCGCGAGCGCCGCCGCCTTCGCCATGGGTGTGTCGACGGAAGCGCCCGCGGCCGGCATCGTCGTGCAGGCGCTCGCGGGACTCGTCGCGTTCTCCCGCATCGCGACGGGCGCCCACTACCCGAGCGACGTCGCCGTCGGCTGGGCGATCGGCTCGGCCGTCTCGACGCTCGGGGCGCGCGTGCAACCGTCCGCCCCGCCGGCAAAGGTGACGCCGGCGCCGCCGCTGACGATCGACGTGCCGCCCCACCCGCGCGGCGCGGGCGTCGTCTGCGTCATCAACCCGCGAGCAGGAGGAGGTAACGGCGCGCGCGTCATCCGACGCATCGAGAAGCTGCTGCCCGAGGCGGAGATCGTCCGCCTCGGGCAGGGGCAGGATCTCGACGACCTGCTCGCCGACGCGGCCGCGCGCTGCGACGTGCTCGGCGTCGGCGGCGGTGACGGGACGCTGCAAGCCGGTGCGCGGCACGCGATCGAGCACGACGTGCCGCTCGCGGTGTTCCCCTCCGGCACGTTCAACCACTTCGCGAAGGCGCTCGGGGTGAGCGTCGACGCGACCGCGCGGGCGATCGAGCAAGGATGGTGCACGGCCGTCGACGTCGCGCGCCTCAACGGCGAGATATTCCTCAACACCGCGAGCGCCGGCTCGTACCCCGAGTTCGTCATCCGCCGCGAGAAGCTCGAGGCGCGCATCGGCAAACCGCTCGCCGCCGTCGTCGCCGGATGGCGGATGCCGCGCACCGCGGAGCCGTTCACGTTGCGCTACGACAACCGCGAGTACACCCTCGCCGGCATCTTCATCGGCAACGGCCGCTACGACCCGCCCGGCGACGCACCGCAGACGCGGCTGCGCATGGACGACGGGCAGCTCGACCTGCGGTTCTTGGAGCGAGGCTCGCGGTGGGCCGCCGTCCGCACGCTGTTCGCCGTCTTCACCGGCGGGCTCGGACGGTTGCCGCTCTACCACGAGTTCGACGCGCCGAAGGCTCACCTCGAGGTCGTCGGCGGTCCCATCCCGTTCGCCCGCGACGGCGAGGTGACCGGCTCGGGGACGGTGCTCGACCTCGACGTCGACTACCGCGCTCTCACCGTCTATCGGCCGCGCACAGGCAGTTGGAGTCGCGTGCTGCGACGCTTCGGATGGCGCCGCCAGGGCGTCACAGCCAGCTGACGCGGCCGGCGAGCAGCTCGTAACCGACGAAGCTGACGACGTCGAGGATCGTGTGCGCGACGATGAGCGGCAGGACGCGTCGCGTGCGCGTGTAGAGCCAGCCGAAGATCAGGCCCATGACGACGTTGCCGACGAACCCGCCGAGGCCCTGGTACAGGTGGTAGCTGCCGCGGATCAGCGCGCTCACGACGATCACCTTCGTGCGCCCCCACCCGGCCTGCGACCAGCGCGTGAAGAGGTAGCCGATCATGACGACCTCTTCGAGGATCGCGTTCTGCGCGGCGGCGAGGACGAGGATCGGAAAGACCCACCAGTGCTCGCCCAAGCCGGACGCGACGACCGTCGTGTTGATGCCCATCGCCCGCGAGACGAGGTACAGCGCGAGGCCCGGGATGCCGATGACGGCGGCGAGCAGCGCACCGAGGACGGCGTCGGGTGCCTGGCGTGTGCGGTCGATCCCGAGGTAGGCCAGCGGCTTTCGCAGTTCGCGCGACAGCAGGAGAACGACGAGCGCGACCGGCACGAGCGCCAGCGCGATCTGCACGAGCTGATAGACGACGTCGAGCCACTGCGTGCTCGAACGCGACGAGTTCAGCGTCGATGTCTGCTGACTGATCGACGTGTGCGTCGCGCGCGCCGTCAGGGCCGTGCGCAGCAGCGAAAGCGCCGACCAGATCGCGCTCGCGCCGAGGCTGAGCAGCAGGACGATGACCGTCTCGGCGAGCAGTTGACGCCGCGGCAGGCGCGTGCGCGCCACGTCGAGTCTCGTGCCAGGCCAGGCCATCTGGCCTCGCAGACGGCCGAGCGCTGTCCGTGCGCGCTCACTCGGCGCGTCGACTCGGGTACTCATTGAAGCAGCGTGGGGTTCAGCAGCACAGCGCGGTTCACGAGACGCCGAGCGAGCCGGCGTCGTCGTCATCGGTGCCCGTGTCGGTGACGACGTCGTCAGAGTCGGCGTCGGGTTCTGCCTCGTCATCGAGGACGTGAACCGGGGCCTCGTCGTAGGGGTCGTTGATCGTGTCGTCGCTCATGTCAGCTCCTCGCTCGTCGAATGTTCGTCCTGGCCCGTCGTCGGTGTGCCAGCGGCCGCGCGTCACTCGTCGCGGCGCGAGGTGAACGCGCTGCCGACACTGCCACTCGGGCGATGCGCGGGTACGTCGGGGCGGGCCTCGTCGCGTTCTTCGCCGTCGACCCGGGACGCGACGTGTCGCTCGCCGTTGATGGGCTCGCCGTCGTCGAGCCCGTCGGACGGGTCGTCGCGGCGCGAGCCTGCTGCATCCGAACGTCCTGCACCTGCGAGTCCTGCGCCGGCGCGTCCTGCGTCCGAATGGCCGCCGCTAGAACGTTCTGCACGCCGCGAGCCACCGTCGCGTCGCTCACGCTCAGCGCTCACGGGCGCATCGTCGAGGCGACGCACGACGGTGAACCAGGTGGTGGCGAAACCGGCGACGAGCGCCAGCAGCGCTGCGGGCCACAGCTGAGCGGCGAGCCAGATCATCGGACGCTCCCCGCGTCGCCCTCGTGTTGCTCGTCGAGTTGGCGCAGGTCGCGGCGCGTCGGGTAGAGCGCGGCGGCGAGCAGCCAGGCGATGAGGGCGCCGAGCACGAAACAGGCGAGCATGACGAAGACGCTGTCGATCACGAGGTTCATCGGTGCGCCTTCACCGTGCGGACGCCGTCGACGTGCGACGCGGCGTCGCGCACCGAGTCGATGGCGTCGTTGCCCGAACGCGCCGGGACGACGGCGGTGACGTCGCGGCCGTCGACCGAGACGGAGACCTGAGCGACGCCCGTGCCGGCGACGCTGCGCTCGACTCGCTGCTGCAGGTTGGATTCGATCGAGGACTTGCCGAGGAACGCGGCCGCAGCGCCGAGAACGAGTGGGACGACGACGAACGCCGCCCACCACGCCCGACTGAGTCGGGCGCGCACGCGCGTGCCTGAACGCTCCACTGCGTCTCCTTCGTTCTTCAGGTGCTCATCGTCGAACGTCGCCCATTGTGCCTGGCGTCACCGACAACGCCGTCGTCACGCGCCGTTCGATGCGGCGCCGACACCCGGTTCGTCGCGGTTCGGAACGCCGCCCTGGGCCGCCTCGCCCACCTGGTCGAGGCGACGGAACGGGTGGGCCGCCTCGATCTGCAGGGCCAGCCGCAGCAGCGTGTTCTCGTCGCCGATCTGCCCGGAGATCATGACGCCGACCGGCAGCCCGTCATCGGTCCGTCCGAGCGGCAGGCTGATGGCGGGTGCGCCCGTCGCGTTGTGCAGCGGCGTGAAGGCACAGTAGGCGAGCACGCGCTCGAGGTGCGTCTCGTAGTCGAGATCGCCTGCGAGATAACCGATCTCGGGTGCGACGTGGGCGAGGACGGGCGAGACGAAGACATCGGGGCCGCTCGCCATCTGCGAACGGTACACACGACCCGACGCCTGCAGACGCGCGAGGAACTTCGGCGCGTGCGCGAGCCGGCGGCGTCCCATCTGCGCGAGCCCGAGCGTCAACGGGTCGAGCTTGCTCGCGTCGAAATCCTTGTGGAACAGGCGCTTGCCGCCCGCCACCGTGTTGAACGCGAGGAAACCCCAGTAGTCGAGAAAATCCTGTTGGAACGACTCGGGAATCGTCGGTTGCCAGTCGACGATGTCGTGCCCGAGCCCGCCCAGCATCGTGAGAGCCGTGTCGACGGCGGCTCGCGTCGGTGCATCCGACGGAGGCGCGAACGGACTGTCGTGCATGAACCCGATGCGCAGCGGGCGCGTCAGCTCGGGGTGCGACGTGACGTCGATCGGCGGTAGGCGGCGCGCCGGGTGCACGCGCTGGGCGTCCTCGAAGAACGTGACGGTGTCGCGCACCGTGCGCGTCAGCACCGAGTCGGTGACGATCTTCACCGGCATCTGCGCGGAACTCTCACCGATGATGAGGCGCCCGCGCGTCGGTTTGAGGCCGACGAGGCCGCACGTCGCGGCGGGAATGCGGATCGAGCCACCACCGTCGTTGCCGTGCGCGATGGGGACGACGCCCGACGCGACGAGCGCCGCCGAACCGCCGGAGGAACCGCCCGAACTGCGCGACGTGTCCCACGGGTTGCGCGTGACGTTGCCGCCAGGGCGTTCCGTCGTCGCCGTCCAGCCGAACGGCGGCATCGTCGTCGTGCCGATGGGGACGATGCCCGTGCCGAGGATCTGCGTCACGACCTTGCCGCTGCGGCGGCTGCTGACGCGCGGCATCGCCTCCGAACCCTGCGTCATCGGCACGCCGGCGACGACGACGTTGTCCTTGAACGCGCTCGGCACGCCGCGCAGCGCGGCGTCCGGATGATCGTGGCGCCCACCTCCGAGGCCCGCGTCGATACGACCAGCACGCTGACGGGCGCGCTTGGCATCGATGAACTCGATGGCGTTGAGCACCCCGTCGACCTTCTCGGCGCGCGCGAGCGCAGCCTCGACGGCCTCCGTCGCGCTGACGCGGCCCGAGTCGATGGCGTCGGCGAGCGCTGTCGCGTCCATGTCACCGAGCGCATCGTCGGTGAACGCGTGGATCTGCTTCGGCCTCGTCTCGGACATCATCTGACCCCTTTTCGTCGTGGCAGCTTCGATCTGCCAGTGTGCCGCCTGCGACGCCGCCTGTGGGCCGAAGCGCGCAACTCGGGTGGCCGATGCCGCCCGTGTCGCCGATGTCGGCATGGCCTCGACGATGGTGGTGGCGGTGCGTGCGAGGGCACGCCTCCCTGGGCATGGTGACGGTTCAGCGGCCGAGGTGGGCGCGAGGTTCGGGGCGGGGATTCCGTTGTCGTGCAGCAGGGTTCGCGCCGCGTGCCAGCCGCACATGCCGTGGACGCTGGGGCCCGGCGTCGTCGCTCCCGAGGCGAGGTAGACACCGTCGGCGGGTGTGCGCCAGGGCGTCGGTGACACGACGGGACGCTTGAGCATCTGCGTCATCGTGACGGCGCCGCTCGCGAAGTCGCCGCCCGCGAAGTTGGGACTGACGTCCGCCGCGAACTCGTCGGCGCGCGTCGCTGTTGAGGCGAGCACGAGGTCACGGAAACCCGGGGCGTGCTCCTCGACGGCGGCGAGGACGGCCTCGGTGGCGTCGACGTCACTGTCGAACGGCACGTGGACGTACGCCCAGAACGTCGCCTGCCCGGCCGGCGCGCGCGTGGAATCGACGACACTCGGCTGCACGGCCAGAACGTAGGGACGCTCGGGCACCCGCCCGCGCGCGACGTCGTTCTCCGCCGCCGCGATCTGCTCGCGTGTGCCGCCGAGGTGCACCGTGGGGGCCTCGCCGATGCGCGGATCGCTCCACGGGACCGGCCCGGCGAGCGCCATGTCGACCTTGCTCACGCCGCTGCCCGGCTTGAACCGCTCGAGAGCGCGCCGATAGCGATCAGGCAGGCGCGCGGCGGCCATCGTCAGGAACGCGGGGACGCCGACGTCGAGCACGGCCGCGTCGTACTCGTCGAGCTGCGCGAGGTCAGTGACCTCCCGCCCGAGGTGGACGCGCCCACCGTGCGCCTCGAGGTCCGCGACGAGCGCGTCGACGATCGCCTGTGAACCACCGACCGGCACCGGCCAACCCTGCGCGTGCGCGGTTGCGCTCAGCATGAGCCCGCCACCGGCCATGGCGAGAGTGGGGTGGCGGCCGATCGTGTGCGCGGCGCACCCCGTCAGCATCGCCGGGGCGACGTCCTCGACGAACCGGCGTGACCATGCGGGCGTGCCCGCCTCCAGGACGCGCGCGCCGTAGACGGCCGCCGCGATCGGGTCGCGTGGCACCCGCAGCAGCGTGTTCATCGTCATGTCGGTGACGCCGCGCAGGCGCTCGACGACGGGGCCGAGGAAGGAGCGGTAGGCGTCACCGTCCGCGCCGAGTGCGTCGGCCGCACGGTCGAGGTCGCGATACCCGATGCCGCTACGGCCCCCCGGCAACGGATGTGCGAACGAGGCCTCGGGCACGACGAGGTCGATGCGCCGCGCAAGGTCGAACTCCTGGAAGAACGGGCTCGCGAGCGCCATCGGGTGGACGGCGCTCGCGACGTCGTGGCGAAAGCCCGGCAGGCTGAGTTCGCGGGTGGCCGCGCCACCGCCCGTCCATTCGTTGCGTTCGAAGACGTCGACGGCGAGCCCGGCGCGCGCCAGCGTCACGGCCGCGGCGAGACCGTTGGGTCCGGCGCCGACCACTGCCACGCGCGTCAAGTTCATGCGTGAAGCGTAAGGACGCGGCTACGGACGCGGGGCGCCGGGGACGAATGTGACCCAGAATCGCAGGTGTGCACGGCTCAGAAGCGGACGTCGGCGGGGGCGTGCGTCGTCGGCAGACGCGCCTCGACCCAGGCTGCGTACCCGCCGATGACGTCGGTCGCGTTGACGAGCCCGACGTCCTGAAGCGCCCGCGCCGCGACGCTCGAGGAGAAACCGTGGCGGCAGATGACGATGTATCGCGTCTCCCAGCTGCTCGCCTCCGGGATGCGCCACGCGTTGCTCGGATCGAGACGCCACTCGAGCACGGTGCGGTCGATGACGAGCGCACCCGGGATGTTCGCGCTCTCGGCGCGATGCCCCGCCGTCCGCGTGTCGACGATGACGGCCCCACGCTGCTGCTCGTCGAACGCCTGGCGCGGTGTCAGCCGACGCCATCCCTGACGCACGCGCGCGAGGTAGGCGGTCGAACCGCGGTCGCTGTCAGCTGGCATGGCCGGGCCGGTGGGGCGGACCTGCGACGGTCGCCTGGCTTCGTTCGTCCCCTTGTTCGGGGTCATGTGCGCCGAATGATCTCGGTGTCGTCGTCTCCGCCGCGCCCGTGGCGCGGCGCGCTCGCGCCGTCAGTGCCGACGTCACGACCGGGACGTCCGGGGCGCATGGCCTGCGTCCGGGCGCCGTCATCGCCGTTGTCGGCGCGCACGGGACGGAAGGCCTGCGTCCGCGCGTCATCGTCGCCGTCATTGGCTCGCGCGGGCCGAAGCGCCTGCGTCCGGGCCTCGTCGCGTGACGTGCCGTAGGGCGGGGTGTGGTCGACGGCGGCTTCACCCGAGCGCTCGTACCACCGCGTCGAGCTGGGCGTGTCGTCGAAGTCACCGAAGTCGTCGTACGGGCGACTGTCGGCGCGGCCACCGAGCGGGAGGGGACGCTCGGCGGCGCGCGATGCGTCGTCGAGACGCTCGTCGGTGCGAGCGTCCGCCGGGTGCGCACCTTGCGCAGAGCCACCCTCGAGCACTCCCGCGCGGCGCTCACGCCGACGCCGTGAGGCGCGCGAGATGGCACGCACGATCGCGAGGAGGATCGCCAGCACGAGCCCGAGCGTCAGGCCGAGCACGAGACCCGTCCAGTTGTCGACGACGTCCTGGCTCGAGCAACTGCGCTTGAGTTCGGGGTAGAGATCCTGCAGCGTCTCGATGCCCGGCGGCAGCGCGAACAACACCATGACGCCGAGGATCTTGCGCCACACGCCGTCGAGCAGCATGACGCCGACGCCTGCAGGCAGGAACAGCCACACGTTCGGGGGCCGCGAGCCGGCGCTGAACCAGTACTCACGGGCCAGAGGCCGCCACACCGACCAGTCGCAGCCCGCCGTCGGCACGCCGAAGTAGTCGTTCTTGACCGGGCTCAACGTCACGACGGCCGCGACGACGAGACACCACGTCAGCAGTGCGAACCCGAGCCGATCGGCGCGTGAGCGGCGCGTCGGGAAGAGCAACGTCGTCAGCAGCGCGAGGACGAACCCGCCGAGCACGGCCGGGCCCGTCCAGGGAAGGGCCTTGAGGATGAGCTGCAGCTGCTCGAGCATGACGCCTCCAGGGCTTCCCGGCATGGATTGGGTGACGCAACACGGTAGCAACCGAGCGTGACCCGTTCGTTATCGACGCGCGGGCGGTGGCGTTGCGACCGCCGCTTCTCGTCGGACGGGAGCCGTCATCGATTCAAAGCGCTCCCCGACGGGATCTTTCGCCCGCGAGCGTGCCCACCACGGCAGCGCCGACGCACGTCAGCGCGACGAGGCGCAGGACCCCGGACACCCCGCCGCTGAGCCCGTGCCAGAGACTGAAGGTGATGGCCGCCATCGACCCGACGATCGCGCAGGCAGCCACGGCGAACCCCCAGGCTTCCGCGCGCCGACTCGAGCACCATCGCCATCGATCTCGGAAGACGCTACCCAGGGCTCGTGCTAGTCCGAGGAACGCTGCAAGCACCAGGAGGCCGGCCTCCATCGGTCCGATCCCCAAGGCCACGACCAGCGCGAAGGAGTACGTCGGCACGAGGATTGCCGCGCAGAGCAGCGCGACGATGCCGAATGTCACCGCCGCGTTGCCGGCGGAGTGACGGCCCACCCCATCACCAGCGGGCGGCCGCGCCGGACTCTCGCGAGCAATCTTGAGCATCCTGAGCGCGATGAGGGTGATCGACAGCAGCGTGATGGCCATGAGTGAAACGGCGCGATGCGTGCCGGCCTCAGAGGCTTCGCACAGGTCATCGACGTTGCATCGATGCGGACCCAACCACACATCATGGCCCGACCAGCGCCAGCGGTATCGAGTGCTCACGATCAGCAGGAGCCAGACGCACGTCGTCAGCCATGGCCGCCTGCTGATCTGTGAGATTCGTTTCACACCCCCAGTCTGCCGTCCGAACGCCTCGGTAGCGGCGATGAGCGGACCGATCTACCCCCGGTATGCCTCGAGGTTGCCGTTTAGCGCCCTTAGCCCCAGTGGATGCGCTGACGAAACACCCCGGCCCTCGCATGGAGGGACGGGGTGTTTCACGTGAAACGCGCTGACGAATCAGCCGCGGATGCTCGCGTCGAACGCGCCGAGTGCGGCCGTCGCGCCGGAGCCTTCGGCGACGACGATCTGCTTGTACGGCTCGGTCGTGACGTCGCCGGCGGCGAAGATGGCCGGGTCGGACGTCGCGCCGCGGTCGGAGATGACGATCTCCTTGCGCTCGTTGAGGTCGACGACACCGTCGAGGAACTCGGTGTCCGGCAGCAGGCCGATCTGGACGAACACGCCCTCGACGTCGATGCTCTTGCTCTCGTTCGTCTCGCGGTCGGTGTACGTCAGGCCGGTGACGCCCTTGCCGTCGCCGACGACCTCGCTCGTCGCGGCCGACAGGATGATGTCGACGTTGGGCAGCGACTTGAGCTTGCGCTGCAGCACGTCGTCGGCGCGCATCGTGTCGAGGAACTCGACGACAGTGACGTGCCCGACGACACCCGCGAGGTCGATCGCAGCCTCGACGCCGGAGTTGCCGCCACCGATGACGGCGACGCTCTTGCCCTTGAACAGCGGACCGTCGCAGTGCGGGCAGAAGGTGACGCCCTTGTTGCGGTACTCCTCCTCGCCCGGCACGCCCATGCGACGCCAGCGGGCGCCCGTCGCGATGATGAGCTGCTTCGCGCGCAGTTTGGCGCCCGTCTCGGTGACGACCTTCTTGAGGCCGTCCTCGTCGGTGATGGACGCGACCTTCTGCGCCTTCATCACGTCGATCTCGTACTCGTGCAGGTGCGCCTCCAGCGCGGCGGCGAGCTTGGGGCCCTCCGTGTACGGCATCGAGATGAAGTTCTCGATGGCGTTCGTGTCGAGCACCTGACCACCGATGCGCTCGGCGACGAGCCCCGTGCGGATGCCCTTGCGCGCGGTGTAGATCGCGGCCGCCACGCCCGCGGGGCCACCACCGATGACGAGGACGCCGAACGGCTCCTTCTCGCTGAGCTTCGCGGCGGCCTTCGCGTCGGCGCCGGTGTCGAGCTTGCTGATGAAGTCTTCGACGGTCATGCGGCCCTGGCCGAAGACCTCGCCGTTGAGGTAGACCGTCGGGACGGCCTTGATGTCGCGTGCCTCGATCTCGTCCTGGAACGCGCCACCCTCGATCGCGATGTGGTGGATGTTCGGGTTGAGCACGCTCATCGCGTTGAGCGCCTGCACGACGTCCGGGCAGTTCTGGCACGTCAGCGACATGTACGTCTCGAAGTTGAACGTGCCCTCGATGTCGCGGATCTGCTGCGCCTGCTCGTCACTGATCTTGACGGGGTGACCACCGACCTGCAGCAACGCGAGGACGAGCGACGTGAACTCGTGCCCCATCGGCAGACCCGCGAAGTGGACGCCGACGTCCGTGCCGGCGCGAGCGATCTCGAAGCTCGGGCGACGCTCGTTGTCGTCGGTGCGCTCATAGCTCACCTTGTCGTGCAGCGCCTCGATCTCCTTGAGGAGCTCTTCGGTCTGCTTCGACTTGTCGGAGTCGTCGAGGCTGGCGCGCAGCACGATCGGCTCACGAAGGTTGCCGAGCAGCTGCTGCAGCTGGGCTGTCATGTTGGCATCGAGAACGGCCATGGGGTGCCTCCTGGTGTCGGCGGGGAAACGAGAAAAGAACGGATTGGCCTGGGCGGCGAGGTGTTCAAGCAGGGTGTGCAAGCACGGTGTGACGAGGACACGCCCACGATCCGGGGCGGGCAGGTCACGAGTGGACGGCGACGAGAGCCTTGGGGGCGTTCTCGTCACCCTCCACCCGCGGCCTGAGGGCCAAAACTCTGCACTGCAGGGTTTCAGTCCTCAACCGGGGCGGTGCGGACTGAAACTCCGCCATGCCGAGTTTCAGACCTCAAGCGATCACGCCAGGCCCGGCGCCGCCCCGCCGTCGATGACGGTGAGGCGGCGACGGCCACGACCTGGCGACGATCAAGCGAGCCTGGAGGCTGAGCCTGCGAGAACTGAACTCAGATCTTGCCGACGAGGTCCAGCGACGGGGTCAGCGACTCGGCGCCCTCTTCCCACTTGGCGGGGCAGACCTCGCCCGGGTGGTTGCGGATGTACTGGGCGGCCTTGACCTTGCGGACGAGTTCGGCGGCGTTGCGGCCGATGCCTTCGGAGGTGACCTCGGTGAACTGGATGACGCCGTCGGGGTCGACGAGGAAGGTGCCGCGGTTGGCGAGGCCCTCGTCCTCACGCAGAATCTCGAAGTTGCGGGAGATCTGCAGCGTCGGGTCGCCGATCATCGCGTAGTTGATCTTGCCGATCGTCTCGGACGAGCCGTGCCACGCCTTGTGCGTGAAGTGCGTGTCGGTGGAGACGGAGAAGACCTCGACGCCGAGCTTCTGCAGCTCGTCGTAGTAGTCGGCGAGGTCGCCGAGCTCGGTCGGGCAGACAAACGTGAAGTCGGCCGGGTAGAAGAAGAAGATGCTCCACTTGCCGGCGACGTCGGCCTCGGAGACCTCGACGAACTCGCCCTGCTTGAAAGCGGTGGCCTTGAACGGCTTGATGGTCGTGTTGATGAGCGACACGTCATGCTCCTTCGCGTTGGGGGTCGGCGGCGAGCGTGGCGCCGCCGCAAGCATTCCTTAACTGGAATGACTCCATATTAGCGTCTCTGGTCGCCATGTCCAACAGCGGGCCGCATGAACATCGCGTGAACGACCCGCTCCTCTTCGGCGTACTCCGGTTTCTCAGTCCCACGGCGGTGCACACATCTGCGATTTACGGTCACATTCGTTCGCGGCGGCGCGGTCGGGTCTCGACCAGGTTCACCGCCCGGCCGTGGCAACCTGGGGCCACGACGACCCACGAGCACACCTCCCCGCTTCGGGGCGTCATGATCTTTGCGCGAGACCCGGAAACGTCATGCCGGTGGTACACCGAGCACGTCCTGCGTTTGGAATCGACTGCCCTGCAAGTTGATTCGGGGTTCTGGTTCGTCGAGGTCGACGGTGTCGAGATCGGTTTCCACCCCGCCGACGACGAGCGCAACCCGTTCGGTGCCAGCGTCGTCGCCTACTTCGCGACGGGCAATCTCAGCACCCACCGCGAGGAGCTGCTCGCTGCCGGCGCACGCCATCACCGTGGGCCGCTCGTCATCGACGGCGGACGCAGTATCTGTCAGCTCGTCGATCCGTTCGGCGGCATCTTCGGCCTTGACGGCCCACCCTGACGCCCGGCGCGCCCGAACATCGCCCGGAAACGCGTCAGGCACGACGCGTTTCCGGGCAATGATCCTCGAGCACCGACGAGCCTGCGCCTCCGCAACCGGCGCAGCGTCGAGACACGGCTCAATCTGCCGTCACGCGCCCCACGACAGGCCGAGCAGGGTCTGCACGACCTCCTCGACGGCGGCCGGGCGCGGCGGTGCGCCGTACGTCGCGACGTGCAGTTCGCGCCCCGCGCCAACGACGGGATGCGTGACGACGCCCGGGTTGCGGTGGCCCGCGAGCGCCAGGGCGGGCAGCAGCGTCACGCCGAAACCGGCGGCGACGAGGGCCTGCACCGCGACGACGTCGTCGCTGGCGAACCCGATGTCGGGCTCGACGCCGACGGCCGCGCACAGATCGAGCAGCCCCGTGCGGCAGCGCTCACACCCGGCGATCCATCGGGCGTTCGACAGTCGGCGCAGCTCCTCCGGTCGCAGCGCTGTTGCGCCCCCGACACCAGACGCCCCGCGAGACGGCTCGACGAGGTGCAACGCGTCCCACCCGAGGTGTTCGACGGTGACGTCGTCGTCGAAGTGCTGCCCGGAATACGCGAACGTGATGGCGACGTCGACCTGCCCCGAGCGCAGCAACGTCGCGGCTTCCGGCGGTTCGACCTCGACGATGTCGAACGTCAGGCCGGGTGCTGTGTCGGCGAGCGTCGAGAGCAGCCGCGGCACGATCGTGCTGCACGCTGAAGGAAAGGCCGCGAGACGCACGTGCCCGGCAGCGAGCGTCGTCATGGTGTCGAGTTCCGCCTCCGCGCGCCGCAACAGGCCGAGGATCTCCTCGCCGCGCGCCGCCAGACGGGCGCCGTCGGGCGTCAGTCGTACCCCACGCCCGACGTGCTGCACGAGCACGGCGCCGGTCTCCTCTTCGAGTCGGCGCAGGTGGTGCGAGACCGTCGGTTGCCCGCAGCCCAGAGCCGTCGCGGCCGCGCTCACCGTCCCTTCCCGCGCGAGCGCGACGAGGGCTTCGAGGCGTTTCATCTCCACCCCCTCAATGTATCGGCGTCATCGATGCGATCGAGTGATTGCATGTATTGGACGGATGATTCGCCGTCCCGCACGCTGGAGGCATGACGATCCTGCCGCTGCCCACCCGCGAAACCGCCGCGCCGCACGACCTTGCGTCGAACCCGCAGATGCAGCCCGCCAAGCCCGCCCTCGCCGCACCGGCCACCGGCGCCACCGGCGACACCGGCTCGGCAACCCCGGTCGTCTCCTTCGACGGCGTTCTCGCCGCCGCCGAGGTCCTCGCTGCACACCTCGTGCCCACGCCGACGTGGCGGTACGCGGCACTGAGTGACGCGGTGGGCCGCGATGTCGTCGTCAAGCACGAGAACATGAACCCGACGGGCTCGTTCAAGGTGCGTGGCGGCCTCACGCTCGCGAGCCGTCTCGACACCGACGAGCGTTCCGCCGGTCTCGTCACCTGTTCCACGGGAAACCACGCGCAGTCGATCGCGTTCGCGGCACGCGTGGCCGGGACGCGCGCCGTCATCGTCATGCCCGCGTGCGCGCCGAGCGTCAAGGTCGACGCGGTGCGCGCCCTCGGCGCCGACGTCGTCATCGAGGGCCCGACGCTCGCCGAGGCATCCGCTCACGCCCGCCACCTTGCGGAGACGAGCGGCATGCGGTTCGTCAATCCGGGCAATGACCCGGCGATCATCCACGGCCACGCGACGGCGTATCTCGAACTGCTGCAGTCGAACCCGAGCATCGACGAGATCTACGTGCCGATCGGCAGCGGCTCCGGCGCCGCCGGCGCGTGCCTCGTGCGCGACGCGGTCGCCCCGCACGTGCGCGTCATCGGCGTGCAGTCCGACGGCGCGACGGCCGCGTACGACTCGTGGACGAGTGGCTTCATGCAGAGCCGCCCCGCGACGACGCGCGTCAGCGGCCTCGCGACGGCGCACGGTTTCGAGACGCCGCAGAGCATCATGCGCGGCGACGCGGGCGGCGCCGGCAGTCTCGGCCTGCAGGGCTTCGACCTCGTCACCGACGACGAGATCGACGCCGCTGCAACGCTTCTCGCCCGTCACGCGCGGGTGCTCGCCGAGGGCGCCGGCGCTGCCGCACTCGCCGGTCTCATCGCGCGGCAGGGCACCCAGCACGGCACGACCGGCCTCAACGCCCGAAGCTCCGGCACCGCCGCCGTCGTCGTGACGGGCGGCAACGTCAGCGCTGACGAATGGGCGCACCTCGCTGCAGCGATGAGCTGACGCTCGAGGGCATCCGCTCAGGTGCGGCGAGCACTGGTGCCCGGTGGGCGCTGGTGCCCGGTAGGCGCTATGACCACGTGGGCGACCCGCTGATCCGCGAGTGACGGCGTCTACCGAGGACGAACGAGCGGGGCCGGCTCCTTCACCAGGAAGGAACCGGCCCCGTTCGTCATGTCGAGCACGTCAGGCCGACTTGACCTCACGCTTGGTGAGGCGGACGAAACCGAGCACCATCGGCAGCACGAGCCACAGCGCGAGCGTGACGGCGAGCTTGCCCCACTGGTCGCCGCTCACGGAGCCGTCGATGAGGGGTGCCATCGACTGCTGCGGGTTGACCCACTCGGCCGCCTTCTGGCCCCATTCGCCAGCCAGGTTGAACAGGGAGACGACGATCGGGATGAACAGGAACGCGCAGATCGCACCGGGCGTGTTCTGGATGAGAAGGCCGAACGCGACGCCCATGCCCGCCTGCAGCAGCATGTAGGCGAACAACGTCGCGTAGGCCGTGCCCTTCATGTGCCAATCGGCGTCCCCGCTGCCGAGCGAGCCGACGAGCAGCGTCAGCCCGGCCGCCACGGCCAGCGCGACGATCGTCGCCGTGACCGCTGTGAGGAGCGTCGCCGCCAGCTTCGCGAGCACGACGCGCCCCCGTCGCGGTTCGAGGGTGAACGTGATGAGCCCGGTGCGTTGTGACCACTCGCTCGTCACCGCGAGGATGCCCAGGATCGGCACGAGATAGTTCATCGGGATAAGGGTGGCGCCGATGAGGTCGAAGAACTTCACGCCGTCGCGCTCGGTGTACGCCACCAGGGCGGAGGCGAGCACGATGAGCAACGCGGTGATGGCCATGAGCCACGTGCCGGCGCGGGTGTCCGTCAGCTTGCGCAGCTCGACGGAGAGCAGTTGGCCGAAGCCGATCGGCGTCGACTTGCCGGCGTCACCGAGACGCTTGGGCAGGCGAGCGTGCGTCGGCGCGGCCGAATCCAGCACACCACCGCCCGGGCCGCCCGCATACAGCGGCTGCATGCCGGGGCGCCCTGTCGGCGCGCCCTGCATCTGCGGCGGTCCCGACGGCGCGCCCTGCGGCTGACGCTGCTGCGGCTGGTTGGGGTTGATCGGTGTGCTCATCGTGCGACCTCCCGGGAGTCGGCGGCGGTGAGGTTGAGGAACATCTCTTCGAGGCCCGCACCACCGGCGGCGCCGAGCTGGACGAGCACGATGCCGTGCTGCGCGGCCACGCGGCCGACGTCGATGGGTTCGGCGGGCGTGTGGATGCCGGTCTGGGTGCGCTGCACCGGGATTCCGGCGGCCTGCAGGGCGGAGGCGAGGGCGGCGTCGTCGGTGCTCGCGGCGTTCGTGCCCGCACCGCGCAGCAGCTCCTGCTTCGAGCCCTGACGCACGATGCGTCCGCGTCCGATCATGACGAGGTCGTCGGCGACCTGCTCGACCTCGTGCAGCAGGTGGCTCGACAGCAGCACGGTTCCGCCGCGCTCCGCGTACGAGCGCAACAGCCCGCGCATCCAGCGGATGCCGGCCGGGTCGAGACCGTTCGCGGGCTCGTCGAGGATGAGCACGTCCGGGTCGCCGAGCAGCGCGTGCCCGATGCCGAGGCGCTGACGCATGCCGAGCGAGTAGTCGCCGACGCGTCGCTTCGCCTCCGCAGGCGTCAGGCCGACGACGTCGAGGATCTCGGTGACTCGGTCGGCGGGCAGCCCCATCGTCTTCGCGCCGATCGTCAGCACCTCGTGCCCGGTGCGTCCGACGTGCTGCGCGCTCGCGTCGAGCAGGACGCCGACGTGGCGGCCCGGGTTATCGAGCTTGCTGTAGTCCTTGCCGAGGATGGTGGCGTGACCCCGCGTCGGCGGTGTCAGCCCCGTCATCATCCGCATGCACGTCGACTTGCCAGCGCCGTTCGGGCCGAGGAAGCCGGTCACGCGACCCGGCTTGGCCTGAAAGCTGACGTTGTCGACCGACACGGTGTTCCCGTAGACCTTGGTCAACCCCTCCACTGTGATCATGGTCTCAACCCTAGGAGGCTCACGCCGCGTCAGGCCGCATCGGCGTGTCATCTCATCCTCCCGGCACCGAGGATTCATCCGCGCGACGGAGCCTGCGTCATCCTTGCGATGGATGCGCGGCGCGCGATGCGAGCATGGGCGCATGAGTGACACGACGCGCGGCGAGCGGTTCGTCGGGATCGACTTCTACGAGCGCGACCTCGACGGGGCCCGCTTCGTCGACTGTCGGTTCACGGCGTGCGACTTCACGGAGAAGGACCTTGTCGACGTGACGTTCGAAGGATGCGCCCTGTTCGACTGCCGCTTCAACGACACCACACTCGAGCGGGTCGCGTTCACCGGCGCCACACTGAGCGGTTGCTCGTTCGCGATGACGACGCTCGACGGCTGCAAGATGACCGGTTCGACGTTCGCCGACTGCGGGTGGCGCCACACGACGATGGTCAGCGGGCAGTGGGCGATGGTGACGATGCGTCAGCAGAAACTCGACGGGCTCGACTTCACCGGCGCCCGCCTCAGCGACGCCGACCTCAGCGAATCGTCCCTGCGCAGAACGGTCTTCGCCGACGCCGACCTCAGCGGCGCCAACCTGCGCGGGGCCGACCTACGGGACGCCGACCTGCGCGGCGCCCGCGTCGACGGCATCGATCTCGCCCAGGCACGCTTCGCGCAGACCCGTATGGACGTCGACGCGGCGCTCGCCGTCGCAGCGGCGCAGGGCATCGTCATCGGGTGACGGGCATCAGCCCGCGCGTCTCGGAGGATGCGCGATCAGCGGGTTGCCAGGCGAGTAGGCCGTGGTGAGACGCGTCGTGTCAGCAGCCGTCGTCGCCGGGCGTGGGGGCCGTGTCGCCGGCACCACCGGCGTCGGCGCGGGCGAGCAGCACGAGATCGCGCGAGTCGAACGTCGGGCTGTAGGACGTATGCGTGTAGCAGCCGCCCTGATGATGACCGCCGATGACGCCGATGACCTGCTGCTCGCTGTGCCCCTTGCTCGTCACGGTCGTGACCCACGGCGAGCCGCTGCTGCCAGTCGAGTACCCGTCGCAGTGGAAGACGGGGTCGTTGTCATCGTCAAGAACGGTGGTCTGGCAGACGATCGGCATGTCGGAGTCGTTGTTGTACGACTGGACGGAGACTGGCGTGCCGGCCGCGCGGGAGCGCCCGACCTCCAGCTCGTAGGCGCCCGTGGCGTCCTCGATGTGCTGGACGTTCTTGCCGCTGCCGTGCGTCTCGATGCTCAAGAACGCGACGTCGGCGTCGGGATCCTGATCCTTCATCCATGCGGAGTCGAGGAACGCGGCCTTCACCTTCCACGTGCCCAGCGGACGCGCCCCACCCGAGTACTGCGGGACGAAGACGAGGTCGTCGGACTTGCCGCCGAGGCAGTGCGCGGCCGTCATGATGACGTCCTTGCTCTCACTGTGGACGACCGAGGCGGTGCAGAAATGCGCTTCGTCCCCACCGTCGGAGGGTTCGATGAGCACCCCGGTTCGGGACGTCGGGTTGGCACCGGCCGCCTGAAGGGTGCGGCCCCCTTCGGCCGTCGGTGCGGCGGTGAAGACGAGGGCGCCGATGCATCCGGCGGCGACGAGCGCCCGGCGCGCACGGGTGAGGTGGAGCAGCTGACCCATGACACCTCCTCGACCGCGCGGGCATGCTTCGTACCGTGTGGTACATCGGCGTGGCGGCAGGCAGCGTTACGCAGCTCTCCCCCCATGGAGGGTGGGCGCAGTACATCTGCAACGCGTTCAAGGGTGGCCAGTCATGACGCTCTGGTCACGACCCGCACGCAAGACGGGGCTTGCACTCGGGAGAGAGGCGCGTCGGTGTGGAGCACGAGAAAGCCGGGTGCGTCTTGCATGTTTCACGTGAAACACGCGACCTGCACCCGGCCTTGTGGCATCGATCGTCAGTTCGTCGGGAACCCGAGGTCGACCTGGCTCTGCGTCGGGTCGGGCCAGCGCGTCGTGACGACCTTGCGGCGCGTGTAGAAGTTGAACGCCTCCGCGCCGTACATGTGGGTGTCGCCGAACAGCGACTTCTTCCAGCCGCCGAAGCTGAACGAGCCGACGGGCACCGGGATCGGCACGTTGACGCCGACCATGCCGACCTCGATGGCGAACTCGAACTCGCGGGCGCTCTTGCCGTCACGCGTGAAGATCGCGACGCCGTTGGCGAACTGGTTCGCGTTGATGAGTTCGACGGCGTCCTCGAACGTCTCGACGCGCACGACCGACAGCACCGGGCCGAAGATCTCCTCGTCATAGACCTTCATGCCGGGCTTGACGTGGTCGACGAGGCTCGTGCCGATGAAGAAGCCGCTCTCGTCGAAGTGCTTCTCGCGGCCATCCACGACGACGCGCGCACCCTCGTCGGTGGCGCCGGCGACGTACGAGGCGACGCGGTCGCGCGCCTCGCGCGTGATGAGCGGACCCATCTCGGAGCGCTCGTCGAAGCCGTCACCGATGACGAGCTTGCCCATGCGCTCGGCGATCTTGTCGACGAGCGGGTCGGCGACCTCCCCGACGGCGACGAGCACCGACACGGCCATGCAGCGCTCGCCCGCCGATCCGTACGCGGCGCTGACGGCGGCGTCGGCGGCGGCATCGAGGTCGGCGTCCGGCATGACGACCATGTGGTTCTTCGCGCCGCCGAGCGCCTGCACGCGCTTGCCGTTCTTCGACGCGCGCTCGTAGATGTACTGCGCGATCGGGGTCGATCCGACGAAGGAGACGGCCTTGATGTCGTCATGGTCGAGGATGCCGTCGACGGCCTCCTTGTCGCCGTTGACGACGTTGAGCACACCGTCGGGCAGGCCGGCGTCCTTGAACGCCTGCGCGATCCACAGCGCGGCGGAGGGGTCGCGCTCGCTCGGCTTGAGGATGACGGTGTTGCCGCACGCGATCGCCGTCGTCACCATCCACAGCGGCACCATGGCCGGGAAGTTGAACGGCGTGATGCACGCGACGACGCCGACGGGCTGGCGCACCGAGTGGACGTCGACGCCCGAGGAGACCTGCTCGGAGAACTCGCCCTTGAGGTGGTGCATGAGGCCCGCGCAGTACTCGACGTTCTCGAGGCCGCGCACGACCTCGCCCGCGGCGTCCGAGACGACCTTGCCGTGCTCAGCCGTGATGATGCGCGCGAGTTCGTCGCTCTTCGCCGTGACGATCTCGCGCAGCTTGAACATGACGGCGGCGCGCTTCGTCAGGCCGGTCGCGCGCCAGGCCGGCAGGGCGGCACGTGCGGCGTCGACGGCCTGCTCGAGGTCACTGACGCTCGCGAGCGCGACGCGACCGCTCACCTCACCCGTCGCGGGGTTGAACACGTCCTGTTCTCGGCCGGTTCCGGCGACCTCGCCGCCGTTGATCCAGTGGCCGATCTGCTTGATGTCACTCATGGTTCACACCTTCGTCTCGTGGGTCCCGCGATGCGCTCGTGGCTGTCTGCGGGGTTCTGGGTGGTCAGTGGTGCGAGCGCCGCGTCGGGCTCGGTGGTGGTGGCGCGTGGGGCCAGCGATGGTGCCGCGTCGGGCCGGGACTGGTCGTCCGTGGCCACGCGACTCGCGCGGGCGTTCGGTCAGGCGTCGCGGCGTGCGCCGCCGTGGACGTAGCCCTCGGGCAGGCCTTCGGCGTCAGGGTCGACGGCGGCGATGACGACGGTGCAGTCGAGCTCGCCGCCACCACCGTCGACGGCTTCGGCGAGGCGTTGCGCGGACAGGCCCGTCGCGGGCAGGTGCAGGCCGTGATCGGCCGCGGCAGCGAGGGCGAGACCGATGTCCTTGAGCGCCAGATCCGCGCGGAACGACGCGGCGAACTCGTTGTTGACCGCGGCCGTCTCGACGACGCCGGGCACGGGATACCACGTCTGCAGCGCCCACGAGTTGCCCGAGGAGACGCTCGCGATCTGGTGGAACGTCTTCGCATCGAGGCCGAGCTTCTTCGCGAGCGTGGCCGCTTCCGAGAGGCCCTGCACGGCGACGAACAGCATCATGTTGTTGACGATCTTCGCGGCCTCACCCGTCGTCGGGCCGCCCGTGGCGAAGAAGTTGCCGCACATGGGCTCGATGAACCGGCGCGCACGTTCGACGTCGGCGTCCGCACCGCCGACCATGAACGTCAGCGAGCCGGCCTCGGCGCCGGAGATTCCACCGCTGACGGGCGCGTCGACGAAGTGCAGGCCCTTCGCGGCGGCCGCGTCGTGCACGGCCTGGCAGGTCGCGATGTCGACGGTCGAGGAGTCGATGAGCATCTGCTCGGGCGTCGCATGGGCGAGGATGCCGTCGTCGTTCGAGGGTTGGGAGCCGTCGGCCGCCTGAGCAGCTCCGAAGTAGACGGCGCGCACGTGCTCGCCCTTGGGCAGCATCGTGATGACGGCGTCGGCGCCTTCCATGGCCTCCGACGCGCTGCCGGCCAGCTCGACGCCCGCGTCGGCGGCAGCCGCGCGGCAGGCATCGACGACGTCGTGGCCGCGGACGGTGAAACCTGCCGCGATGAGGTTCTTCGCCATGGGCAGGCCCATGTTTCCGAGGCCGATGAACGCGACGGTGGTCATGATGCTCCCCTGGGGTCGTGGGTGCGCACACGCCATGGGTGGGCGTGAGCGACGATGCTCGATGCCCGCCACTCTATGACCTGCATCACACGACCAGTGGATCGGGGCCCACCCGGCGCGCTCTCGTCACCCGCGCGACTCACCCGCGCGCGACGGCGCCCTTCGCCGCGGCCCACGACCCGAAGTGCTGACGCACCGCAGCGCCACTGGGCGCCGTGCGGCCGGCGTCGCATTCGCTCTTCATCCACGCGCCGTAGGCGGTGAAGGAGGTCGACGCGACGTCGGGGCGGCCGTCGTCGGCTGCGGCGGCGAGGAAGGCGGCGACGGCCGCGCGGTAGTCGTCGTCGGAGAACGAGCCGGCGCCGCGCGAGCGTCCGGCGTTCGCCGTCAGCCCGAGCGCCTCGGCGGCGCGCGCCCACGACCCGCCGCCGAGGCGCTGACGGATCGTCTGCGACGTCGGCGGCCACACCGCCACACCGACGCGGGCGACGATGCCCCGCTCCTCGAGATACGCGCTGCGCGCCGCGTCGTACTGCGCGGCGCTGATCGACGAACCACCGGCCTCGGGTGGCCCGCCCGTCACCCGCTCGTGGAGGAGGCGATACGCGGCTTCGGGGCTTTCGTCGTCCATGGGGTCATTGTGGCGCAGCCGCCCCGCCATGCCGGCCGTCGTGTCGATACGCCGGCCGACGGCCCTCGAGGCGTCTGCGTCGACACCAGAGAGAATACGAGGCCACCGATGCATGAATGCGGCATCGGGCTCCCGTCGTCGGACGTCAAGTACGGCGTCCGGCAACGTATACGGGCGACGCGGACGTCGTCGTCATCGTCATCGTCGAGACGGTGCGGCGACTACGCGACCGCGCGGCCGTCGCCATGTCTGCCCGAAAACGCGTCCTTCATGACGCGCTTTCGGGCAATGATCAGGCGCCGGGTCGTCGCTGTCCGCGTGGTGATGGCGATGGTAGAACCCCGGACGAATGTGACCGAAAATCGCACAGGGGAACGAGAATCGCCGCAGCGGACGGGATTCGCGGGGTGCGCAGTGACGGCGGCGACGTGGTGCGGCGAGGGCTCGACGGGTCGCAGAGCCCTCGCAGGCGTGGCTGGCCTGGAGGTTCCGGCGCGTCCACCCCGTCGGGCGTTGCATGCCGCTGCCGTGCGAATTATGTTGAACAGATGGCAAAAATTGCATTCCTCACCAGTTCTGAAGGCATCGAGAGCGTCGAGCTGACCGACCCCTGGAAGGCCGTCACCGACGCGGGCCACACGCCCGTCCTCATCTCGCCCGAGTCGGGCGAGGTGGACCTGTTCGACCACCTCGAGAAGTCGGGCACGCAGAAGGTCGACGTCGAGCTGTCGGACGCCGACATCAACGACTACGCCGCGCTCGTGCTGCCCGGTGGCGTCGCCAACCCCGACAACCTGCGCGCCGTGCCGGAAGCCGTCGACTTCGTCCGCCAGTTCGTCACGGGCGGCAAGCCCCTCGCGGCCATCTGCCACGCTCCGTGGATGCTCATCGAGGCCGACGTCGTGCGCGGCAAGCGCGTCGCGTCGTTCCCGAGCCTCCAGACGGACATCCGCAACGCCGGCGGCGAATGGGTCGACGAAGAGGTCGTCATCGACGCGAACCTCATCACGAGCCGTAACCCCGACGACCTGCCCGCCTTCGACAAGGCGCTCCTCGACGCGGTCGAGAAGGCCTCCGTCTGAGGTTGGCCTCGACAACGTCTCCTCGTGAGGCTTGTCGCCAGTGGGTTCCTGGCTGAGGTTCACCCCTCATGCGACGCCCCGGTTCGTCGGATTTGCTCACGCTGCCGACTGCCGGGGCGTTTGCATGTCCAGCGCTGCCCCAACGGCGAGTCTCGTCCACATCGGCGATCTTCGGTCACATTCGTCCTCGGCTCGGCGCCCATCAGCCTCCCCGCGTTGGACGCCGGCCTCGCAGCCCCCACACGTCAGCGGGCGTCTGAGACGCAGGGACGCACAGGAGGCGTCAGCCGAAGATCGCAGGGACGGCGTTGAACTGCAGCATCGGAGCGAGCAGGACGTCGTGCTTCGGCTCGCGCAACTGTGCCTCGGTGAACCACCGCAGTTCCTCGATCTCGGCGGCGACGCGCGGCGTCTGCGTCAGCTCTCCGGGGTAGGTGAACACGTGGGACTCGAGGGCGAAACCTGGTTCGTTCGCCGCGTCGGAGCGGAACTCGCCGAGCGGCTCGAGTTCGGCCGCCGAGACCACGAGCCCCAACTCCTCCTCGACCTCGCGCGACGCCGTCTGAGCAAACGTTTCCCCGTCCTCGAGCTTGCCGCCAGGCAGCATGAACCGCTGCGTGCCGCGCTTGCGGACCGTCAGCACGTGACCTTCGGCGTTCCGAAAGACGACCGCAGCGACCCGAATGAGATTCTCCTCCACCATTCTTCCAACCCTAGATGTTGAGCCCCGTGACGTTCCGGGGGTCAACCGAATTCGTCGCGAGCCCACGGACAGCGGCACGGGGGCGGCGCGATCCACCGGCGCCGCATGGCGCTTCGATTCGCATGAACACAGATTCGTAAGACCCCCAGCGTCAATGCGAGGCGGCATAGTGAAGACGTGACTCCCGGCAATGCCCCTTTCCTCCCGTCGGTCGCTGATCGTGCGCAGCGACGCGCGTTCGAAGCGTTGCTCGCGCTGCCGCGAGCCGTTCGTCATCGTGCCGCAGGCCAACCGCACATCGTCGACGGTGGGGCGCTCGACCCCGACATCACCGTCGGGTTGAAGGTGCTCGGACGCATCGGAGGCAAAGAGCTCGACGAGCGCTCGATCGCTGATGCCCGTCACGCTCTCGCAGCCGAATCGTGGCTCTTCGCAGGTGAACTCGCTGATGTTGCGAACGTCCAAGATGTCGTCCTCGACGGCTCGCCGTACGGCGCGGGAGACATCCCCGCCCGCCTGTACCGCCCGCACCCCTCGCCCGTGACGGTGGTGGGCAAGCATGCGCGCGTCGTCGACCCCGATGCGGATGAAGTCGGCACCACGGAAGCCGGCGCGGCGGAAGCCGGCGCGGCGGTCGATGCTCGCACGGACGCCCCGAACGTCGCCAACCGCGAGCCTCGCGCGGACCGGCTGCCGCTGCTGGTGTACTTCCACGGCGGCGGGTGGGTGCTGGGGTCGCATCACACGCATGACGCCGTCGCTCGGGCGTTGTGCGCGGGCGGCGAGGTGGCGGTGCTCAACGTCGACTACCGCCTCGCTCCTGAACATGTGTTCCCCGCTGCCGTCGACGACGCCGTCGCGGCGTTTCGCTGGGCGCATGCACATGCTGACGCACTCGGCATCGACCCGAATCGCATTGCGGTGGGAGGCGATTCGGCCGGCGGCAACCTCGCAGCCGTCGTCGCGCAGGAATGCGCCCGTGTCGGCGGACCGCAACCTGCGGCAGATGCTGTTCGTACCCGTCACCGACCTGACGCTGCCGCGCTCGCGCAGCTACGAACTGTTCAGCGAGGGCTACTTCCTCACGCGCGCCAACATGGATTGGTACGAGGCGAACTACCTCGGAGGCGGAACGCTGCCGGACGACGTCGATGCGATGCGCCGCGACCCGCGCGTCTCACCGCTGTTGGCCGATGATCTGCAGCAGCTCGCGGAGCGCGGGCTGGCACCGGCGTACGTCGCCGTCGCGGGATTCGATCCGTTGCGTGACGAGGGAATCGCCTACGCGCGCAAGCTCTCCGACGCAGGTGTGGCGACGACGTTGCGCGTGCACACCGACGCCGTGCACCCGTTCATCAACATCCTGGCGACGGACCTCGGGCGACGCTGCATGGCCGAGGCCGTCGGCGCTCTCCGCATGGCCCTCCACGTGCGCTGACGCCCCGCCGCTCGCCCGTTCACCCGTTGGCCCGCTCGCACCTCGGCGATCTGGTCGTGGCCCTGGCCGGAGCCCCCCGCTCCTTACCCATCCGCGGTTCCTGTCCCCATCGGCCATTCTCATCCACATTCGCCGATCCCGTCCCCATCGGCGATCTACGGTCACATTCTGGGCGCCGCTGCCTCCGGACCGACGACGGATGGGCGAGGTCTCGGCCTCAGCCGTCGCTCGTCACATCACCGACGCGGAGACGACGGCGTCACCACCGTCCGCGCCCCTGGAGCCGGCTGACTGGGATGCACCGTAGGCAGAGGTGGGCGGGGGCCGTGCGCCCGCCTGAGTGAGGTCGAGCGAATGTGGACAAGAATCGCGGTTGAGTCAGGGTCGCCAGCCACAGGCGGCTGACCAGCTGACGTCAGGCTTTCACCCCCCCGGCCACATCACGGGGGGAAGCTCAGTTCGTGGCATCCCACGCTGTCAGCGACTGCCCGTGGGGCCCCGTCAGAGCGCGGGGTTGCCCGTCGACGGCGAGCACGAAACGTCCCTGCAGATCACGTGGCTCCCAGGCAGCAGCCACCGCGTCGCGCATGCCTGGCATGACGCTGGGCGCCTCGTTGCTGATCCACGTGAAACCACCGGGCCGATGCGTCAACTCGTGCAGGCGACGTTCGAATCGTGCGCGGGTGTCATCGTCGACGTAGGCAAGCACGGCCGAGTGGAACAGCACGAGGTGCAGTTCGTCGGGCACCTGCGCGACGAGGCGCTCGAGGTCGTCGACGACATCGCCACGGACGATGTGCGCGGCGTCCTCGGGGTGCGACGTCACGTGCCGCCTGACGGTGTCGATCGCCGCAGCGAGCCGCGATGCGCGTTCGTCCTGGCCCGGCCACACGAGCGCTCGCAACCAACGGGCGTTGTCGAGAGCCTCGGGGTCATCGGACAACACATCGAGTGGGTTGAGATCGAGGCCGCCACGCCATGCGATCGTCGGCGCATGCGGCGTTGCGTTCGTCATCTCGTCGAGTGCGCCGGCGACCACGCACGTCAGCAGCGGCCGGTCGACCCCGTCAACCCCGTCAACCCCGAACGGACCCGACGCCTCTCGCGGCTCGAACACCTCGTCATCGCATGAGGATTCGCGCCCCCGGGAAGCCCTCGCCCCACCAGCGGGTGCGTCCTTGCACTCGCCGTATGCGTCGACACCCTCGTCGTCAGCGCCACCGCGGCGGGGTCTTCGCCAGCCTCGGACTCGGCGACGTACTCATAGGCATAGAGGTCGGGGTAGAGCGCCAACCCGGCCGAGCACCCGACCTCGACGAGCGAGATCGGGCCGTCGCCCGCTGCACGCGCCGCATCAGCGATGAACGGCAGCAGCGTCGCGCATCGCCCGACCTCGTTCGTCTGGGTGGCCCGCGAGAGCGCCACTGCGCGCACCTCGTCCCAGTGCTCGTGCAACCAGGCGGCGAACGACGACGCATCGTCGGACGGCGCGTCGAGGTAGCGCGCAGCGCCCAGGACGAGGTTGGGCTGACCCTTGGGCGCAGGCAGCGTCGCGATGAGCGAGAGGACGGCGTCGTCATCCGCGATGCGCTGGCAGATCGCCTCATAGATCGGCGAGTTTCCGCGAGCTTCGTTCGTGGCGAACCTGCGGTAGGCCGTGGCGGTGTCGGCTTCTAGCCCGGTCATGGTCATGGTGGCCTCCTCGGTGCCTCGACGTCAGCCTCCGCCCGTCGACGGCGGCTCACAAGACGTCGAGCCGAAGAAAAAACCCCGAAATCCACGCGCGGCGGGAGCCCGCGCCGTCCGTACCGCTCGGTTGGACACAGCGTCACGCCGCACCCCGATGGCATGAAATCGCGCGTCGTGTGGTTGAGTGGAACACGGGCACGCAGCCGACGAGATCTCTCCGGCCCCGCTCGATGATCCCCGCCCCGCGTCCGTGACGCCCGGCCCGGATCCCCACCTCGCCACGACGCGAAGCTGCGAACCATCGCGCCGCCGACCGGCCACCTGACTCGAAGGATCACGCATGACCATCACCAACCCGTTCACCCTCGCCACGCTGACGACGACGCCCGACGCGTCACCCGCCGACGTCGCCGAAACCCCCGTCACCCCCTACGCGACGCTGTGTGCGGATACGAGCCGCCCAGCCGCGTTCGCGATGACGTTCGTCGAACCCGCAGCATGATCGAACGCGGTCTGACAAAGGGTTGAGCGGCTGCTCAGCGCACGCGCAGGGGTGCAGGCCTACGCTGGGGGCGTCCCGACCATGTGCTGGAGCTCACCGATGACCGATTCACACCATGCCTCGTCCCGTCCTGTCGGCTCAGGAGGCGCGTGAGCGGATCGCGGCCGTCGAGCAGTTCATGGTCGCGTACCGCTCGGCCATCGACGAGATCGGGACGAAGCTGCGCGTGCTGCAACGCGAGTTCACGCACACCGACAGCTACAGCCCCATCGAGAGCGTCAGCACGCGGCTGAAGTCGATGCAGTCACTGCTGCGCAAGGCCCGCAAACGCGACTGCCACCACCTCGACGACGTCCGGGCGCGCGTCACGGACATCGCCGGCATCCGCGTCATCTGCTCGTTCACGCATGACGTCTACCGCGTCCGCGACCTGTTGCTCGCACAGGACGACGTCACGCTGCTCGAGCAGAAGGACTACGTCGCGCACCCGAAGCCGAACGGGTATCGCAGCCTGCATCTCATCGTCGAGGTGCCGATCTTCTTGTCGACGGGCCCGCAGCCCGTGCCCGTCGAGGTGCAGTTGCGCACCATCGCCATGGATTTCTGGGCGAGCCTCGAGCACAAGATCTACTACAAGTACGACGGCGACGTGCCCACGCACCTGCTCGCGGAGCTGACGACGGCGGCGCACACGGCCAGCCGTCTCGACGCCGACATGGAGAGGCTGTACCACGAGATCAGTGCGCTGCGCACGGCGCACTCCGCCGATGACGATCACGTGCTGCCCGAGATGCTGCAGCTCATCAGCTACTTCGACAGTTCGCCGGAGCGTCACTGAGGCGAGGCTCAGCCCTCGTCCGACTCGCGCGTGTAGGCCGCGGCGCGGGTGATGTCGTCCTCCTCGAGGCCTGCTCCGACAGCGCCGCCCAGCGTCGCGAGTGACGCCGTCATCCAGGCGCTCTCGACGATCTTGCCGATCGACCATGACTGATCCGACAACTGCTGGAACGAATGCCCGTCGAGCAGCAGGAAAGCGGCGGCGAGCGCCAGCAGGAACACGGCGAGGTAGAAGACGCTGACGCCGATCGTCATCGTCAGGGCTGTGGCGACGTTGAAGAGCATCACTTGTTCGCGCTCGGCCTTGCGGCGCGGGCGTTCCCACAACTTCGCCCCGACGATCAGCGAAACCGCTACGGCCACAACGGCGACCACCGACAGCAGGCCGAGCCTCCACGGCCCGTAGTTCGTGGCGAGCACCCAGATGTCGGGCGTGATGAGCGTGAGCGCGCCGGCTGCGGCCGTCACCGCGATGAGTTGACTGAGGCGCAGCGCGAGCGTCAACGGACGGTTGGCTCGCACGAGCCCGAGCAGCACGCCAACGTTGCCGCCGAGCACGCGCGCCGCGAACTGCACCGGGTTCTCGTCGTCGCGCCCCTCGACGTCCTCGGCCCGCTGGCGGGCACGGCGGTCGATGTCGCCGCTCGTGTCGTCCTCGTCGAAGTCGAGCAGCTCCTCGACGAGACGCACGCACGCGGCGCGCACCTTCGTCGCCACCTGCACGACACCGAGGGCCGGCACGACGACGAGCCCGACGCCATGGACGGGCGACAGCTGCGTCTGCACGACACGGCGCCCGTCTTTGAGCGGCAGATCGGTGAGGACGAGCACGAGATCCCAGTTCTCGTCGAGCATCCGACCACGAGCCGTCTCGATGAGGTCGAGGGGCGTGACGGGCGGTTCGGCGAGACGATCTTCGACGACGACGAGGTTCCACTCGACCTGCGGGTACTGCGCCGCGAGCGCCGCCGTCACGTCGGACGCGAGCGTCTCGGTTGTCAGCAGCGCTACGGGTGAGACGACGAGCCCGACGTCGAGGACAGGGCGATCCGACGGGTCCGACGGCGCGGTGTCCGGTCCGGAAACGTCTCCCCCGGAGGCCATCCCGGCCGGGCGTTCTCCCGCCGATCGGAGGGGCAACTCGTGTGTCGCGTCGTCGTCATGCTCGTGCCCATGATGCGCCATCAGCGCGCCGCGCTCATCCTTGCCGCCGGGACGCCGGGGTGCGACGTGCCGCCCTGCCGCCTCGGCGCGCGCCACGTCACGCCACGACGATCGGGGACGCGCTCGACGTGGCGATCGACGACTCTGCCGACCGCGCAACGGAATATGTGCGCCGCGCATGTCATTGAACCGAGCATGAAGGCGATGACGTACTCCCGCTACGGCGATGACAGTGTTCTCGAACTGCGCGACCTCGACACCCCGCGCGTCGGCCCCGGTGAGGTGCTCGTGCGCGTCAAGGCGGCGAGCGTCAACCCCGTCGACTGGAAGGTCATGTCGGGCGGGCTCGACCCGCTCATGATGACGGTCTTCCCCGCCGTTCCGGGCTGGGACGTCGCGGGCGTCGTCGAGGCCGTCGGGCTCGACGCGCCCGAGTTCCGCGTCGGCGACGAGATCATGGCGTACGCCCGCAAGGACGTCGTGGCCGGCGGCACGTTCGCCGAACTCGTCACCGTCCCGGTGCGTACCGCGACTCGCAAGCCCGCGTCGATGACGTTCGAGGAAGCGGCCTCCCTGCCCCTCGCCGGGCTCACGGCCTACCAGACGCTGACGCGTCTCAACCTCAACGCCAACGACACGCTGCTCGTGCACGGTGCGGCCGGCGGCGTCGGGTCGTACGCGGTGCAGGTCGCGAAGCACATCGGGGCGCGTGTCATCGGCACCGCGTCCGAGCGCAACCACGAGTACGTGCGCGGCCTGGGGGCGGACGACGTCGTCGAATACGGTGACGGCCTGGTCGAGCGTGTGCGCGCCATCGCACCCGACGGCGTGACGGTGAGCGCCGACTACGTCGGTGACGTCGAGGAGCAGACGATGCAGCTGCTCACCCCGGCCGGGCGGCACGTATCGGTCGCCGACCCGAGCGTCGCGCTCAATGGCGGGCTCTATGCGTGGGTGCGCCCGAGCGCCGAGGATCTCGCGAAGCTCGCGCAACTCGTCGACGACGGCGCGCTGCGCGTCGACATCGCCGCGACGTTCCCGCTCGAGCGGCTCGCCGATGCCTTCGCCCAGAGCCGTGAGGGCCACACGCGCGGCAAGATCGTCGTCACCCCCTGACGCATCTCGTCCAGCCGACGAGTTCCGCCGACCGTGTGGCGGGCTCGTCGGCTCGATGGTGAACCTGCTGATCTCGCACCCCGAATTCCCGGCCACTTCGCACCCCTACCGCCTGGTAGCGGCCTAGCGTTGAAGCATGAGAACTCGGGGGATCGTCAGCGTCACGTTCATCGCCGGCCTCGCAGCCCTGACGGGTTGTTCGTCGGACGACGGGTCGAACCCGGCGTCGGGCACGTCGTCGTTCACGGCGACGGCGTCCACCTCGGCGTCGACCACGCCGTCATGGACCTCGTCGCAACCCATCACGTCGACGGCGGTGTCCTCGAGCGTGCCGACTTCCACGCCGGCCCCGACGTCGAGCACCGCTGCCCCCACGACGCCTGCGTCGTCGACGGTGGCGCCGCAGCCGACGTCAGCGTCGGCGACGCGCAGTTCGCCGACGTACAGCGCGACCTCCGAGCGCCCGCCTGCGCCGGGTGATCCCACGCCGAGCACCGTGAGTGGTGTGACGTTCGGGCGCGAGCAAGTTCTCACGCCGGGCAGCCCGGTCATCGCCGATGGCATCGGCAAGGTCAAGCCGTCGACGTTCGCCATCACGTCGCACCACACGATGTTCGTCACGGACGTCGTGTGGAGCAGCTGGGGCGGCCAGGTGGCACGTGCCACGGGCATCGCCGAGAACGGCGAGAACTCCGATTCGATGGTCGACCTGCCGCGGCAGAAGGCGTACATCACGGCCAAGCTCGGCACGTGCCGCGGGCGGCCCGCGTACACGAAGGTGGCGTGGAACTTCACGTCGTTCGAGAAGAACGAGACGAACCCGCAGGGGTGGTACAACATCTGCGACCTCGCGTCGAACTGAGTGCCTGCGCCGCATGGAAGACCGCGCGGCTTGGACGACCGAGCTGACGGCTCGCCCCGGTGGCACGTCGGACTCGGTGTCGAGATCCTCGCGCCGCAGGGGTGCGGAAAGCTCGAACACACCGTCGACGTTGCGACGGCCGCGTGCCCCCCCCCACGCGCGCGGGTCCCGGACGTCGAGGGCCGCAGACTCATCTTCCGACGAGGTTCGCGGCTGCCTGTTTGTCGTCGGCGTCGCACCTTCGTAGACTCGTGACGATGGTGGAGGATGAGCCGTTCTGGCATGACGACGAGCACGATGACCTGCTGGCTGAGGAAGAAGCCAACCGGTCTCGTCGTCGCGCGTTCATCGGGGTGGTGACGGCGTCGATCATCGGTGCTGGCGCGTTGGTCGGTGCCACCATGTTCGCGAAGAACTACGGCAGCAACAGCGACTCCGAGCTCCCGGCCTCGGTCGCGTCGAGCACATCGGCCACGCCGTCGAATTCATCGTCTGTTTCGTCAAGTTCATCGAGCTCGAGCTCGTCGTCCTCCTCGAGCACGTCGACGGCCTCGTCGAGCCGGCCGACCGCGCAGGCCACGACGGTGGCACCGACCACGGCGCCCACGCGCACGGCGCCGACGACGCGCGCGCCCCGCACGACGACGACGCGCGCGCCTCGCACGACGACGAAGCCGAAGACGACCTCGTCCAAACCGAAGCCCACGTCGACGAAGCCGACGACGAAGTCGACGACCACGGCGCCGTCGACCACCACGACGACGAAACCCACCACGACGTCCGCACCGCCGCCGACGACGCAGGCCCCGACAACGCCTGCGCCCACGCAGCCCCCGGCGACGACACCGCCTGCTCCCGAGCCGACCAATACGCTCGGCACCGGAGGCCCCGAGGCTCCGAAGACGGCCGCCGCGAGCGGGTCAGCACCCTGATCTCAAATCTGGAAGCACGCTGAGCTGTCGTCAGCAACCTCCTCATTCGCTCAACAACCGGCCGGTGTCGTCGCGGGCGTTGAACATGAGGATCTGGATGCCGTCGATGACGCCGTAGGCGACCATGAACACGCTGAGCATCGTGCAGCCGGGCACGAAGATGCCACTGCTGAACACCGCGAGGTGGATGCCGCCGCGGCGTGAGTCACCGGCGTAGAACCGGCCAAGGCCCGCCCAGCCACCGACGATCTGCAGGAGCCCCGCTGTCGTCTTCTTGCGCGGTGAATGCTGCGGCACGGATGCGGGCTGCGTCGGCCACGCGCTCGGTTGCCATGGGCCGGGTTGCCACCTTCCCTGATGCCACCCCGCCGCGGACCACTCCCCAGGAGCCCGCGGCCCCGCCGACCAGTCTTGCGGGGGGACGGTTCCGGGCGGCCACGGTCCCGAGGCCCAGGCAGCCGACGACCACGCGCCCGAAGGCCAGGCGCCGGGCATGAGCTGTTCGTGGTTCCACCCGCTGTCGCGGTGGCCCCGAGCGTCAGGCGCGAAGCTCTGAGTCGGGGGGATGTGGGGTGCGTCGATGGGCGGGCCGTAGCTGTCCACGCCAGGGTGAGCCGGTGGGAGCGGGTACGGCAACGACGTGGGCTGCGGTTCGGGTGCGGGAAACATGACGTCAGTCTTGCGACGCCACGACCGGCAGCGCGTTCGTCATCCACAACCGTCACCGTCCACAGACGACGCTGCGGCTGGAACAGTTACACAGCGCCCCGTCATCTTCGCCGACAACGCCCGAGGCGCCCTACCCTGCTCGGGGTGAGGCGCCTCTGCGGTGAGAGCGTTCGTCAATCGCGCAGGGCGCTGATGACGCTCGTGATGAGCATGAGCAGTGCCGCGATGATGCACAGCGTCAGCCCCCAGCCGCTGCCGGCGCTGAACCCGGCGAGGCCGTTCGCGCTCTGCTTCGCCTCGTCCAGCTTGTCACGGACGTCGAAGTAGTCGTAGACGGCGACGGCCGTGGCGATACCGCCCAGCGCTGCGCCGGCCCACATGACGGGCTTGCGGATCTTGCCGAGCGCCCGCAGCACGCCGAGAGCCAGGGCGATGATGGCGGGAATAAGGATGAACCAGCCGTCAGTAATCTTGTTGTCATCGCCGGCGGAGCTGGAGTCGGGGATGTTGCTCGACTTCATGCCGATGCCGTTGGTCGAGGCGTTGACGTTGCCGAGCGTGCCGGCATCGAGCTTGACCCACATCCAGGTGCCGAAGACGCCGATGATGGCGAGGAGCGCGGATGCGACCATGCCCCAGCCGAGGGTCTTGCCGATGCCGGGGCGGGGCTTGTCGGCCGTCGCGCCGTTCTGGGGTGCGTACTGGTTCTGCGTCACCGTCTGGCCCTGGTTGTACTGCTGGCCCTGGTTGTACTGCTGGCCGGGGCTGTAGGCGGTGCCCTGCTGGTTGGTGTTGGCGTATCCCGCCGGCGCGCCGGAAGCGTAGCCCTGCGGCGCGGAGTTGTAGCCGCCGTTCTGCTGGGCGGGCTGACCCTGGCCGTTCTGGCCGTAGGGTGCGCCCTGCTGGCCCTGCGGAGCCGAGTTCCACTGACCACCCTGGTTGTTGGGCGCGGAATTCTGTGCCGACGAACCGTACCCGGAGCCGTACTGGCCGGCGGGGTTCGAGCCCTGCTGGCCACCCGACGTCTGGTAGGTGCCGGCCTGCGGAGCGGAGCCGGGAACCGGCGGGTACTGGCCGGGGCCGCCGGAGGCCTGGCCGTACCCGTTCGAGCCCTGCGCGTTCGAGGCGTTGTGCGGCATCGCGCGGGTCTCGCCCTCGTTGGCAGCGAACTGTCCGCCGAGCCCGCCTGCCTGGTGCTGACCCTGCTGACCCTGGCTCTGCCAGGTCGACTGGCCCTCGCCGGCCTGCTCGTGCGAACCGGCCGACGCCATCTGCGTCGGCTGCTCGTTCAGGTCGTCGTTCGAGTTGGACATCGCGGTTTTCCTCCCGTGCCACGGACGTTGGAGCAACACATTAGAGGAACCTGGGAGCTCATCGGTTCCAACTGGCGGGTAACGCCGTGTCGTTCGCGTGTCGGTCGCCGTCAGGGCGGTGGACGACGGGACCGTCTGCCGTCCATTTCGACGGGCTCGGCGCGCTCGTGGCGCCCTCCCGCGGTCGTTGGCATGGATCGCTCGCAGGCTTGCCGAGCGAGCACACAGACCCGTCGGGCGAGCGCGCGCCTCCGCCGGCCCCTTCGAGTGGCGGCGACGACGGCGTCAGCTCAGCGTCCGTGGGCCTCGTCGATGCGTTCGAGGATGGCGGCGGCGAGCGGTTCGGGGTGGAGGTCGCTGATCCAGTGGCCGGTGTTCTCGAGTTCGACGAGGCGGTAGGGGGCGTCGACGTAGGCGTGGGTGAGGTGGGCGGCGGTGCGGCCGAAGGCGAAGTCGTCCGCGCCCCAGACGTACGTCGTCGGGATGGTGCAAGGTCCGAGGTCGGCGGCGTCGCGGGGGCCGTAGGCGCGGTAATAGTTGAGGGCGGCGTCGAGTGCGCCGGGTTCGGCGAGGAGGCGGGCGTGTTCGTCAAACGTCGCGCGGGGCAGGTCGTGGCAGCCTTCGCGTAGCTGGCGCCAGTCGTCGGCCATGAGGTGTTCGGCGGCGTCGGGTTCGCGGAACGTCTTGATGTACTGCATGGCGTCGCGCTGGGATTCGTCGGTTGCAATGGCGTCGAGCATGGCCTTGGGGTGGGCGGTGCTGGCAGCGGTGTACGTCGCGAAACGTTCGGGGTGGCGGATGGCGGCGAACCACCCGATCGTGCCGCCCCAGTCGTGCCCGACGAGGTGCGCGCGCTCGATGTCGAGGGCGTCGAGCAGGCCGATAACGTCGCCGACGAGTTCGTCGATCGAGTAGTTCTCGACGCCACGTGGGCGCGCGGCGGACGAGTATCCGCGCAGGTTCGGGGCGATGACGCGGTGGCCGGCGTCGGCGAGTTGCGCTGCGACGGAACGCCATTGGGCGTTCGACTCGGGGAAGCCGTGCAGCAGCATCACCGGCGCGCCGTCATCAGGGCCGGCGGTGGCGACGTCGAACGTCAGGTCGGCGACGGTGACGGCGCGGGCATGGCCCCAGGGGGCGGTGGGCTGACTCGAAGCGCTCATGGTTCGACGCTACTCGTCGGGTGGTGGCTCAGTTCAGCTTGCGACCGTAGGGGTCGCGCACGGAGCCGGTCAGCATGAGGATCGCGTCGATGAACGCCCAGATGCTGACGCCGACGAGGATCGGGAATCCGACGAGGATGAGCGTGCCGAACAGGCCGATGAGGCCGAGGGCGAGTTGGATGCCGCCGGTTCGCGTGTCACCGATGTAGAAGCGGCCGACGCCGAAGTAGCCGAAGAAGAGCTGCAGCAGGCCGGCGGCGATCTTGGATTTGTCGGAGAGCGGTTCGCCCGTCATCGGGTCGATCAGGCCCGACGCGTAGGGCATCTGGCCGGGTGCGACGCTGGGCTGCACGGGGCCCTGCCACGACCCGTAGGCCTGGGGCTGTTGGCCTGGGAACCGCTGGGCGGTCGGCCCCTGCCATGCACCGTTGCCCTGCTGGCCGTAACCCGGCGCGCCGTGCGGGCCTTGACCGTAGCCGCCCTGCCACGACGGGCCCTGGCCATACCCGGGCGAGCCCTGGCCGGAGGGCGCGCCCGACGGGTACGGCGAGTAAGGGTACGGCTGGTCGGCGCCCGCGGCCCGTCCGCCGTGAGTCGCGCCGGCCGAGTCGATGTAGGGCGCGTCGGCCCGGTAGCCGTCGTCGCCGGCCGGAGAGCTGCCGTGGTGCCTGTCTCGCGCAGCTGCGTAGCCGTCGGAACGCGCCCCATAAGGCCCTGACGCGTGGGGCATGGCCTGCGTGTCGTCGTGCCGATGGGTGCCGCCGTAACCCGGGTCGTTGCTCATGTCTCAACTGTGGCACGCGAAGGCGGTCACGAGGCGCGAAAGCGCTCGTAGTGGATCTGCAGCAGCTCGGGGTCGGGCCGGTCGGCGCGGCGGCGGGGAACCACCATGAGCGGTTGACCGTGCAGCTTCTTGATGCCGTGCTCGAGCAACGGGCCGTCCACCTCGTCGAGGATGTCGGCGCGTACCTCGACGCGTAACTCGGGTGTCAGGCCGAGGATGCCGACGTCATAGGCGGCGTGATGGATCTTGCAGAGCGCGAGCCCGTTGCGGACGGAGGCGATGCCACGCTCGTGGCGGTCTTCGACGATGTGCGCGGCGTCGAGCAAGGGGCTGTGCCGGAGCTGGCAGACGGCACATCGTGATTCGTAGGCTCGCATCACCATGCTGCGGAACACCGGCTGATGCAGGCGGCGATAGGTTTCTTGGCGCAGGTATCGACGCAGGACTTCTTCCATCGGGGATTCCGTCGCCTGGAGGTGCTGCAACCCATCCGTCGCGACGACGAACTGTTGCTGTGCCACCTCCTCACCGATGAGATACACCGGGTAGACGGGCTTGTACAGCGCCGGACCCACTCCCCAGAACCAGATCAGGGGCACCCGGCGAAGCATCGCTTCTCGCAGAGCCCGGTTCTCGGGGTGATCGGGGTCGTCACCACGCCACTTTTACCGCACGAGACCGTCAGGGCCGAGGTCGTCGTCGTACGGGCGGTCAGCGCCGGCAGGACGATAGGTCGTTCGGATCGACAGCGCCGCCGTGAACTGTCGCGGCTTTCGGATCCCCCGTTGGGGATCCATGAGTCTGAAACCCTGGCCTTCGAAGGTGAACTCGGCGATCTCCTCCGACGTCAGCGCGTCGAGGCCGTCATTGGTGCGAACGGCCAGCCAGCGGATCGCTGCGGCCCGCAATGCATCCTGGGTGGCCTCTGGCCATACGTCAGGCACTCAGATCACCGCCCATACGCTCGACGCCAGCTCACGCACCGCGGAGAGGGCACTCATCTCTCGATCCGCGGTGCATCCGGGCGCTCGTCCAGCTCTGGGACCTCGACGACGGGCACTTCTTCGACGGGCAGACGCATGAGGCTCGCCAGCAGCTCCGCGAACGATTTCGCGGCCTCGCGTGCCTCGCCTTCTCGCGCCCACGAACCGAACTCGAGGTGGAGGTCGGCGTGGGTCGTCACGATGGTGACTGCCGGCGGCTTGTCGCCTGATTCGTGACGCGGACGAAGCGGATCTCGTCGCGTCGTAGCCCTTGACGAGCGGGCTGAACCCTCATGCCGTCTCATGTTCGTAGGGTGGGCCCACACTCACAGGTCAAGACCGGTGGATCCGTCACGCTTGGGTGCATCTGCATGGGACTGCTGCACGGATCGCAGAAACACTTCGTTACTCATTCGTCGAGCGCCTTCACGATGGCATCCTGAGCGTCACCGTAAAAAATGAACGACACCTTCGTTGCGACCTCGTCGCTGACGTCGAGGAGCTGGCGGCGCGCGGACACAGGCAGGAGCAAGGCAGATGCCCCCTTCTCCATCGCATGCTCCGCGAGCGCAGCGGCGTTCAGGACTGTCTCGACCCCACCCCCGAGCGACAGGTTGCCGACCGCGATCAACCCGCCACGCACCGACCGTTGAAGCATCGCGGAAGCGAGTGCGAGAAGAATAGGGAGACCGAGGCCAGCCCCAGTCTTGGCGGCGTCCAGGGCTCGGACCTGTGCGGTGAGGTTGTGGTCGCGCGGATCGCGGTCACCCACGAGATAACGTGCCTGGGCGATGAGGTTCTGCTCAGCTACCTTGAAACTCTCTCGGAGGGTGGCAGGTGCGGCTTGGTTAAGGAGCCCCCGCGCCCCCGATCCAGGTGTATCGGCCGCCTCGATTCGGTAGAGCCCGGGGCCGGCGTCACCGCTCCCCTCGGAGATCGCCCACACCTGGCCCGGCGGCAACGGGTCGATGCCAATGGAATCAGGACTCGCTAGTTCAGGGGTCGATACGAACTGTTCGATGCCCTCGCCAAGGCGATAGCCGAACTGGGTGTTCCTGAACTCGGCAGCACCGATGCGACGCTGCTGCTCCTTGACTCGCCGGCGGCACTCCAGTGCGATGCGCACTGCCCACTCCAGGTCCTCGTCGCCGATTGCGGTTTCGGCATCGGGGTAGAGCAACTTGAGCAACCCGTCCACTGTCTTGTTCACTGCCGACAGGTCACGCCCCGAGAGAGCATCCGAGTAATTGACACGGCCCTGGATCGATGCGAGACGTGACTGGTCTCGCAGGCGCGACCAGCACTCGGAGAGAAAGTCGCTCACGAGCCCAAAGTGATGGGTGAAGTATGTCGGGTTGAGCTTCGGTACATCCCAGCCGGGAAGGTAGGCGTGGATGCGGTCCATGAACGCGGTATCGTCGCGCATCTCTGGAGGCAGCGGCGAAAGCAGGTGGCCAATGCGCTGCTGGTGCGCGACATCGACATCGAAGTTGCCGACGAGCACGATCGAACCGTCGGCGCGGATGGACTCGCGGCCACGGGAGAACTCGCCGGACTCCATGTATCCCTTCATGATGTTGACCCCGTCCTTCTGATCGAAGGACACTCCTGATACTTCGTCGAAGCACACCACGTCATACTGCGCTACGAGGCCGCGCTGCCCGGTCGCATTGTTGACAAACATGCGCGCGACGGTGGCCTTGCCGCCGGAAATCAAGTGTGCGTACGGCGACACCTGCTGGAACAAGTGCGACTTCCCCGTACCACGCGGACCCAACTCCACCATGTTGAAGTTCCGCTGCACGAACGGCACCATGCGCAACAACAGGACATCCTGCTGGCGCCCGCTGAGACGCGCAGGTTCGAAGCCAACCGATCGAAGCAGGAGGTGCTTCCACTGCTCGGTCGTGAACCGCGAACGGCCTTCGGCCAACCGGGAGAGTGAGTCGCGGGTTGAGAGCTGGATGGGGCGCAGCGACCCGATGGCAAAGGGCTTCCCGTTATTCTCTTCGGCAATCACAGCGTCGTAGAACAGGTCGACCTCGGCGTAAAACCCGCCCGTGAGCATTCGCTCGTTGTCACGCACGGCTGCATCATCGATCCGCACGTCGCGCAGGCCGAGGCTCGGCAGCTCAGCGACGTACGAGTTCGACTTCGCGTCGAGTCGGGCCTTGAGGAGGTCAATGAGCTTGATCGTCATACGCTCACGCGCGCGCGACTTGAAGAGCTCCTCTTCGCCTGCCCGCACTGTGCGGTCGGCGAGCAACCGTCGTACGACTTTGAGCCCTTCTTCGATCTCCTCTGGGTCGGTCGTGGCGCAGTAGCGTCCGATGAGGAACTCTCCGACGTAGGTCGGAACGGGATACGCGCCCTTGAACTGCTGGGCGAGGTCCTTGCGAACGACGTACCCCTCGAAGGCGGATGCTGCGGTCGTGTCGATCTCGTCGAGCGTGATTGCCTCGGTCATTCGACGCCTCCCACCGTGGTTTGTGCTTGTGCTAGAACTCCACCGCTCAGGTCGAGAAGCACGACCCAGGCGCTCGCCCCAGCAGGAGCCTGTTCCTCATCGACGAGTACCTTGACCTCGCCCGGCTCGGTCGGCGACTTCGGGCCACCGACGGCGCTCGATGCGTCCGCTGGGCGAAGCCGAACTTCGGCGACCACTTCGGTTTCGGCAGGGCCGTAGTCGATGCGGCAGCGCTGTCCGGTCCATCGAACAGCTTCAATCTGGGCGGGCGCAGCGGTCGAATCGCCGCGTGTCACAGTGACGACGGGGATCACGCACTCCTGAAGGCTCAGCCCTCCGTGCTCATACAGGCAGCCCGACTCAAATGCAGCAGCTCCCGGTGCGCTGACCATGTCAACGGACGAGTCCCAAGTCCAGGGCAGGATCGGGAAGTCCGGGCGCGCCGCGGCAGCCTTCAACCGCGCCACACGCGGCTTACGGGCAGCATCGCCTTCCGTGACTTGTACCGGGAGGTTGACCTTCTGCGCTGCTTGGCCTGGCAAGAGGAACCCGTGATCGGTGACCACGACGACCTTCCGCCACCCTGCGTCGAGCAGTGCACGAACACGCTCAGCGATGAGGTCGAGGTGGTGGTCGATGAGGTCTGCCATCTGGTGACCGTGCGAGTGGCCCAACGAGTCGATCATGTTCGTCTGCGTCCACGCCGTTCCGGCAGGGTCGCCGACCTGAGCGGTGTCCCAGTCGAGGAACTGCACCTCCGCGCCAGCGAGGGCCGACCGCAGCACTGCACCCTTCACAGATCGCCCCTGATCGTCGGCCGCGTCGAAGGCAGCGCCGCCAGCCATGCTGATCTCGATTGGTGCGACCGCCGGCTGGCCAGTTGGTGTGACGCTAGGGAAGGCCGCCTGGCGCGGCTGCACAACGGCCGCCAGCCCTGACAGTCGGCGAGCAACACGAGCGGCCAGGTCATAGCGCAGTGCATCAACGTAGACCACGCACGTTCCGGCGGCTACGTCGAGACCTGTCTGGCCGCGATAGGTGCCAACAGCGGCCTTCTGGAATGCTCGTGCCGACTGATCGACCCACGGGTCGTAGATCGCACCGAGCGCGTGAGCAACAGCGGCTCGATCTTGTGCCGTCCTGGCCGTCGCGATCGTCCGCAGTGCGAGGTCGTCAATCACGTGGCCCTCGTCGCTATACCAGGCCACCTGAGTATTGAGGTCCGTCGCTGTCGAAGCGGTAACTACACGGTCTGCCAGTTCCGCGAGGTGGCCGACAGCCGTTGCAAGCGGTGCCTGGCCGAGAGCAGCCCAGACGCTGTCTTCGCGCGACGTGTGCGCGGCAGCGAGCTCTTCAATGCGACCACGCGGGTCGGGATGAGTTCCCAATGCATCGAGCGCCGACCTAAGCGCGTCCTCCTGGTCGCGGTTCCACGAAGGCCACGAGTCAGGGTGTGGGTCGGTGTCTCCAAAGAGCGGCACCACAGAGGGCCGCGCCTGGTCTAGCAAGGCAGGAAGGTTCGGATAGCGGCTCGGGTTCTCCGCAAACCGTTGCCAGACAGCTCCCCACTCGCCCGTTCGGCCGCCGAGTTTACTGGCTGCGGTGAGCGCGCCGTCCTTCTCAGGGCCAAAGCCGTAAACGGACTTGCAGGAGGAGACAAGGGCCTGCCACTGCGCACCTTCGAGCGAAGCCCTCACGTCGTCCGGCTCGTTCATCCATTCGAGGAGGGTGCGAACCGTGTCATCGAGCACGAGGTGGTGCAGGCGAGACGAATCGAGGCGCCCCATGCGCTTGAGATCATCGACGTCCTCGAAGATGAACTTGTCCAGCACCTGAGCGAGGGCCGCCTTCGTCGCACTGTCGCTCGCGATGTCGAGCCCCGCACCCTGCTTCGACGCAAGGAAAGAGTGAGGCGTCCAGGGCGTCTGACCGTGGGCAGAGGGCCACCAGTTCGAGCGAATCGCCACCTCAGCCAACGGGGCGAGCGAGTCGTCGAGCGCCGCTGCCTCTGCCACGGAGCCTCGACTGATCCCAGGCAGGTAGATAACCCACGGGTTGCGTTCGTCTTGTTCGGCAAGATGAGCTGGCAGTTCTGCTGACTGGGGCGAGGCAAGAACGGCTCGAAGCCAAAGCGCTGGACCTCGTGCAGCTGCGGGATCGTACTCTCCGAGCACCAAGATGGGTACTGCCTCTTGGAGGATGCGAATCACCGGCTCCCATGTGCGCTCAGGATCGGCCCACAGAACAGCCGCTGGGGCAGAGTTCGCCCCCGCATTGAAGGCAGCAGCGTCACGGAGGGCTTTCGCGACGATGGCACGGACAAGCGTCATTTGGCGTCCCCTGCCTCGTGCCGGGCGGTACGGCGCTCCTCAAGTGTCGGGTGCAGATCGTTGTGCCGTTCCGACCCGTCGGGATTGGTTCCACGGTCCTTTCGCCAGTGGACGTTCACCTTGGACCGGAGCACGTCGGCGATCACGAACGGACGGATGTTCAAGCGAACCCCGTCATCAACGTCAGGCTCCCACCCAATCGGCTGCTCGGCCATCTCCTTCCACCGGACATACACGTCATAGGGCGGCTCGCCGCCAAGAATCAGCTGGAGTCTGCGCTGAAGTTCTTCGGCGGCAGCCAGCCGCGCATCGGCACCAGGGCGTTCTGCGCGGGCCTCGTGCTTCTGTCGGTCAATCCAAGCGCCAAGAGTGGTGAAGGTCAGCTTCTCCAGCGTTCGGCGGTCAAGCTTGTGATAATTGACGACCGCCGAGAACCCGTCCTTGCGGCCATCCCAGATGTGCCACAGGAACGGTCGGTTGTCAAAGACCCTCACATGCTGGGAAAAAAACGAGTCGCGGAGCCAGTCCTCCAGACGGCCGTTCTTGCCGCCGGCATCGATCACCAGCTTCCGTTCAAACACACTGGACCATTCGTTACCAAACGCACGTCCGAGAAGTTCGCGAAGCCGCGTAGCAAGGTCTGGTTCACCGGGGAGTGTCATCAATGCTGCGATGCCATCTGAGTCGGATAGGCCATCGAGTGAGTCTCCTTGGGCCTCAGGCCACATGTACCCAAGAAGCCGTGCGACGGCCACCTGAAGCGGGTGAACAGACGATGCCACATCACCTCGGAACAGCCACTGCGTGGGATCGTTCGTGACAGGACTGGGCAATGGCTCTGAGGCTTCCGCCACCGCCTGCCACCGCTCAAGGTCGAAAGGTACCTTGACCATTGTGGAGACCGTGGCGATGACCTTCTGATTAATGGCGCGAACCGCCAGACGGTACTCTTCAGACTGAACGAATTGCCAAATCGCCGGGCGATATTCCGGGGCGGATGGAATGAAGACCGCTGGACTGTCAAGGAACAACGTTCCTGAATACAGCGTGGAGGGGAACTTCCCAGCACGAGAAAGGCTGATCCCTTCTTTCCGCCAGGCGTTCTTCCCTCTGATCCAGGTTCCTTGACGCCCGTCACCGAGGCGCTCAGTTATGAAGTCATAGAGTTTTCCTGCACCGGACTCCCATAGGAGCACCTCATCGCGACCGCCGTAGGGAACACTCTCGCCAACCGTGCCGGTAAGGCGGTCCCATCGGTCATCAATCATTGGGAATTCCCAAAACTTGCGAACAAACCGGTTGTTGTCTCCTGTCGAAATGCCCAAATGCGACGTGCAATAGTCAGAAAGGTAGGCAGCCCCCTGTGCGTTCCTGAACGCGATGGCGGTATTTGGGTTTCCAAGGTGAATATCCTGATTACGCGCTAAGAGTGCGTCGCTGGCGAGGGCGCTCGCTCGTTCGGCCACTGGATAATCAGCAACATCGATGGTTACGTGACTACTCGGCTGTTCGTGTGGAAATTGGACCATCAGAACCGGCTTGACTACTTCACCAGTAAGCCCCGAAAATGCTCCTGGCCCGAGATTGGCCAGCAACCGAAGCGACGATTCCTTGAGCTTCCGCCTCCGGTAATCGAGGTAGGGACGAAGGGTCAACCACGTACTGGGCAAGACAATTGAGATCGTGCCGTGTGGGCCGACGAGCTTCGCAGCACGCTCGACGAAAGTGACGGCCAGTTCCGCACTGGCGTCAGGAAAATGAAACGCGCAGTAGTTGTAGAGCTCTGCTTCCATTTTCTGATCGTTGAGGAATGGCGGGTTTGTGGCCACCAGCGTGTAGACACCACCGAGGAGCGCCGCCGCGTCGACCACGTCTTCTGCTGCATGACCGAGAACGGTTGCTGAGACCTGGTCAACCTCAAGTGCCTGCTGAAGTGCTACACGGATACGGTCCCAGCCGACATCGACAGTCATGTCTCGGCTAACCAATGTGTCACCGTCAGTCGAGGGTCGCGGATCGATCAGCGATCCAAGTGTGTCGGCTTCGCGAAACCTCCCGTGCAATCGGCCAAGGAGCCCCCGAAGCTCGATATCGTTCTCGGCAAGCGCCTCCCAGTTTTGAAGCTCTCCCCTAATAGGGATGCCTGAACAGGCAATCTGGGGAGCAGGAAGGCTCCGGAACCCACCCTGCTTCCAGGCTTCAAGGGCCACGTTGAAAGTAGCGATCTGAGTGCAGCGCGGGTCGAGTTCGAGCCCATGAAGGTTGTCGCGGAGGACCGCATCTTGTGCCTCAGCCGGCGTGAGGCCTTCCTCCTCGGCGCGCATACGCCAGAGCATGCCGAACATCGCGACGAGAAAGTGGCCAGAGCCACAGCAGGGGTCCATCACCGTCACGTCGGCAGCACGCTCGGGCCAGCCACCAAACGAGCCCGCCGCGGGCGTGCCGTCCTCGTTGCGACGCAAGTACTCCCAGCCGCCAATGAGCGAGGACTCGGGGTGAAGTGCAGCCCACCATGCGCCGAGCGAGTTCTCCAGCAGGAATCGAACCATGTAGTTCTCGGTGAACAGCTGTGTGACGGGCGAAAGGTCGGCCCCGCCGACTTTAACGCCTGAGTCGTTGACGCGCTTCTTCTCGGCCGTCTGCCAGAACTGGTACACCCAGCCGAGCGCGTCCTCCGTCCTGAACATCTCGGATGGGATGTCGAGCAGGAGGCGCTCCAGAGCGTTGCGGTGTTCGGCTGCGATCCGGACTTGTACCGCGGGGTCGGTGAGGCGGAACACGCCGGGCAGAATCTCCGAGGCGAACCGCGCGGCAACGGCCCAGGCATCCGGCTCGCCAAGGTCAGACGCGAGATCGCCGCAGTCTTCCAATGACAACGGGATATCGCGGTAATCGGGATGTCGGAGCAGGCCATTGACTTCCAGGAAGCGCGCGAACAGCAAGCGGTGCCACTGCTCATAGGCGACATCGTGCACCAGGTTGGTGAGTAGTGCACCCGCGCGTGCGGTGTCGTCGCCGAGCTGCCGTGCTTTGTCGCGGAGCGCAAGCCGGAGCTTGTTCTGCACATCACTCAAGTAGCCCGGACGGCTCGGCTCGTTGACCGCGAGAGCGCGCAGAGCATCCTCGGCAGCGCGTTGCGCAGCCTCGCGGGCGCGCTGCGTCTGGGCGTCGAGAAAGCGCCGTTGGTCGGCGTTGAGGACCTCAGTCATTGCCGGCGCCATGGTTAACCCTTCACCATCACGGTGTCATAACCGCTATTCAGTGCGTCGAGCAGCTGCACCCGCAGGACCTCGACGTAGCGCTCTACCTCGTCGGCGCTGCTCAGGCTCGCCGCCGAGACCCGCACCGTGGTCATCTTGGCCGCAGGTGTCGTGAGCTGGATAGCCGCTTCGAGCGCCCGCGAGGCTCTCTGCGGGATGGCGTCAAGTTCAGCGGCCCACCCCTGGAGCGGCCGAGCCTGCGCCGCCGTCAGGACGGCGGCTGCATCTGCGAGGTTGGGCTCCGCCTCGGGCCCGAGATGGTGTTCCGTGAGGAGAGCCTCGCGCTGCGCATCGCCGAGAGCCGTCCATGCTGGCTGCCGTTCGAGACCAGCTACAGCCGCCGCTCGGGCGTCGTGCAACACAACTGCTGCTGCGTGGATGGCATCGCGGAGTGCCTCGGCGAGTTCCTTGACGATCGGAGCGACTGGATCGGCCTCGGTGAGGAGATCGCGGCTCGCGGCCAGCGCGTCGAGCCGCTCACGGGCCGCCGACGCAGGCTCCAGCCCCGCGGTCGAGGATGCAAGCGAACGCGCCAACTCGAGCGAAGGCGTCCGACTCTTGAACCTCCGCTCGAGGTCCCCGAGCCGGTCGTTGAGGCTCGCGAGGTCGTCCTTCGCCGCCAGCAGGGCGTGCACGCGGTCGTTTCCTGACGTGCTCACGATCACCTGGATGCTGCCCGGCACTGTGATGTCCGGGAGCGGAGCGGGGCCGCTCACGCGTTTTGCACGGTCGACGAGCAACTTGACGGCCTGTTCGGCGGCCGAGACGAGTCCGTCGTTGTCGGTTGAGAAGCCGAGGTTGCTCAGCACCTGGCGGGCCTGGATTTTCTCGGCGGGCTTGAGCACCGTGATCTCGCGGCGGAGTTGCACGTTGCCGAGGCGGGTCTGCTTGAGTACGTCGGCCGTGGTCGCGTCGCTCCCGTTGAGGGTCGCACGGATCACTCCGGTGTCGAGGAGAACGCCGAGGGAGGCCATGAGCGCATCTCGCGGCCAGCCGAGCGGCTTCGATGTCACGGCCTTCTCGACGTCACTCGCGGACGTGCCCGCCGGGCCGACATGACTGAGAACTTCCTTGACGACACTGTGCTGCTCTGGGTCGGCGTCGTGCTGGACGGCCCTGAGCGCGTCGGCTGCCGATCCACTCCGCACGCGCGCGATGACCTGCGGCCATCGGTTGTCGTCAGCTTCGGAGAACCGCGGGAACAGACGGGTCGCAGCGGACTGTGCGCCCGCCTCGATCCGCTCGCGTAGGCTCACGCCGCTCGGCGAAGTCCCGCCCCCGAGGAGTACGTTCGCCCTGCCGATGACATCGCGGACGTGGGCGTTCACTTGGTCGGTTGCACGGTTGAGTCGGGTCTGCATCGCGCTTCGCGCCTGCTTACCCTCGTCGTCCTGCGGGATTCCCTGTTGGTCGATCACTCTCTGCGCGGCGAGCTTGTTACGGACGGCCGCGACGAACGCGGGAGCCTGGAGTCGGGGAAGATGGATGAGAACGATCGGCGAGTCAACTCCGAGGCTGCGTGCGGCCTCGTCGAACTGTTTCGCCGTGATGCCCTCGTCCCACTCGGAGCGCAGCCACACCGAGATCGCATCGGACTCCGGCGGAAGCGAGGCGTCGGCGTGCAGCGCGAGCTTGCGGGATTCCTTGGCACGGCCCTGCTGGATCGAAGCGGGTATCGACCGTCCGACCTAAGTGAGCAACAGCGAATCACGATCGGTGCTTACCTCGCTGTCCGTGACTTGAGCGTGGTGCCTGCGGAATGCCTCGTCCCACTCGCGGCCCGCCTTAGTTTGAAGGCGGAACTCCTCGCCATCCTGCTGAATGACGCCCTCCTCGGCGAGCGCTTCGAGGACCGCAGGCACCTGCTGGCGGAGCCGGTCCCCGTCGTGGGCGAGGTCCTCGACGAGGAGGTCGACGAGATGGTCTGCCTTCGCGCGGACGCCGATGTCGCCGTGGCCCGATGTAGGGAGCAGACCGATGAGGTGGATGAGGCCGAGGATGCGACCGCGCAGGGGGTCCTTCTTCCCCTGCTCGTGGATGAGCGTCTGCGTCTCCTTAAGAAGAAGGCCCGCGCCGTTGAGGTTTTCGTTCTTCTGCGAGTAGAGGAAATCCGCGCCGACCACAGTGCCCACCGATTGGGGAGCGACCTTGCGGTTCGCCTCATGCACGATGCGGAGCTGGGAACGCAGCTGACCAGCGCGGCCGGCGTCGGCCTGGCGGAGCACGCTCTCCCAGAACCGACGGCGCACAGGGAGCAGCGGGTAGTCCTCAGCGAGGTCTTTGTCGTCCGCCGCGGTGTGCTGAATCCTGCTGCCGATGAGCTGGCGGGAAATCTGGCCAGCGACCGAGGACAGCGTGCTGTCGAGACCAGGCTTCTTGGCAGGTTCCTTACTGAGGAGCACCCGGCGGACAACGGCGTCGACGTCCTGGTTCTTGAGCACGACCTCGACGGTGAAACGGTCCTGAATCTTCTGAAGCGTCGAATCAGCCGTCAACTCTTGCTGGCCCGTAGCTACAAGCAGCACCCGACCGTTCAGTTCGCGCGACACAGACTCAACGAGGTTCTGCACCTCCATCGCTCGGCCGCCGTCGCTGCTGATGTACTGCTGCACCTCGTCGAGGACGATCAGCGACGGCGGTACCTGGCCATCGCCGACGTACTCAAGAATCTTCTTGAGCAGCGCGATCGTCTCATCCGTGGAGAACGAGCGGGTATCCGGCGGGAACTGGCTGCGCAGCGCGGCACGCACGTCCTTGGCCGACGCGGCAAACTGCGGGTCGGCTGCAAGGATCGCGTTCGCGAGCAGCGTGCTGAGGTTGTACTCGCCCAGTTCCTCGACGAGGTCGCCGCCGTTGGTCGCGACGTGATCGCGAACAGCGTCGAGGTGCCCGTTCCCCGCGAGCCACAGCGCAACCTGGGCGGGAGCGACACGCGTCGGCAGTCCTGCCGCGCCGAGGACGATCGAGAGAAACACCGAGTTGAGGGTGTCGCCGCTGCGATCGAGTGCACCTGCTGCCGCCCACGGTGCGGCACCGTCGCGGCGGCCGAGAGTTGTCAGCTCCGTCAACTGGTCGTGGATGCCCTGGGGGATGTTCGTCAGACCGCGCGCGGTCGCACCGTTCGGAAACCTAGTATCGGCCCACAGGTGCTGGAGTACTCGAACGAGGTGGGACTTACCGCTGCCATAGAAGCCCGACACCCACACAGCGGGCTGCGTCGTTCGATTCCGATGTCCGGTGTAGGAATCGAGGATACGCTGGAGGCCGTGCTCGTACTCGCCCTCGCAGACGAAACTCTCCAGCTCGTACTTGAGGACGTCCCACTGGTTGGAGTCCTCGGGACGGTCCACATTGGTTACGCCGTCGTTCGGAATCTCGAAGCTGAGTGGAGGCCGGACGAAGAGGTCATTGTTGGTCGTCACGCGATGTCCTTCTGTGGATCGATGACACGGGCGCGGTAGTTGAACCCATCGCGCGCGTCGAGCAAGCGGAATGAATGAGTCTCCGGGTCGTGAAGCCCGGGGAAGAGAACGAGAAGGCGTCCGGTGACCGCGGAGTCAACGGACTTGATCACGCTTGATGCTCGCAGGAACGGGAAGATCGAACCGATGCCGACGAGTGCCAAAACTGCGTTTTCAGGTGCCGTTTCGAGAGCCTGGCGGATGCGCGCGACCAGTGTTGCCTCAAACTGATCCAGGATCGACTGAGTAAGGTCGCTCGGGTCCTCATAGAAGGCCTCCGCATGTCGGTGAGAGGACAGCCAGCGCCCGAAGTCGTCGGTGACGTCTAGTACGGCCCAGACGCGGCCAGCCTGGGTAGTCGCCAACTCAATGCTCAGCAGAGCGTGCCGCATTTGGCGTTCCAGGTCGGGCGGGTAGACGAGCATCCAGACGCGCTCACCGCCCGAGACATTGTCCTTCCATGCCAGGGGCAACTCGGCCTTGTAGGCATTGACGAGATCGGAGACGCGGCTCATGCGATGCTGCCGAAAGTCGGGAAGGACACGTCGGCCACGTTGCCCGCAACGAGCAAGTCGAGGAGGCCTTGGGTGTGCGCGTCACGCAGCGCCTCCAATGTGCGGCCGGGGGCCAGCCCCAGAATCTGCGACCAGGGGTTGTCGAGCACGCCGAGGCCACGTCCGCCGGCAAGGTGACCGAGGTAGGCCGCATATGCGATGGCAACCGGGCGGGCCTCCACCTCGGTGCGCACCTTCTTGGCGCGACCGGCGAGATGACCGGTCTGGGTCCAGCAGGCCCCGGTATTGCGCCCAGTCTTTCCAAGGGTTGAATCCGACATCTCGTTGCCGAACTGCGCGGCGACCGCGGCGGTGAGGTCTGCCGATGTCACGCCCGATCCCACCGGGAGGTCCGCGACCGCAGCAAACGAGGCGCGGAGCACCTCGTCGCGGGTGAAGGCCAGCAGCCCCGCAAGGAGCGGCCGCGACGCGGGGTCGATGTCCCAGAAGTACCGCAAAGCCGTGAACTCAGCGCGCGACAGGTCCAGGAAGTACAACTCGCGCAAGTGGCGGAACGAACGCTGCCTCCCGGCCAGAGTTGGCCGTCCGAGGACGTTGTCTTCGACCACTGCTTGGCGGTACTGGTCGGCAGGCGCATCGGATGGCACTTCACGGAGGAGTTCCATCAGGTGGGGAATGCCAATCGTATGGCTGGCAGTCGTCCGCAACGTGCCGAGCGTGAAGTCGCTCTCAGCGACATGTGAACTCGTCATCTCTCGCTCGTCCTCCTTCCGGTCGCGCATCGCGTCACACACCCGAAGCGGGGCGTTGCGAATCGGGCTCACGATGGGCTTCATCGCAGGTTCGATCTCAGCAGGAACCTCTGACATTCGAGCCTTCATGGGGTGTCGTCTCCTGCGGCGCCGCCTCGTCGCACCCAGTCGTCGATCTCGCTGGCTTGGAACTTCCAGAGGCGTCCGACTTTGTGGGCGGGCATGGCCTTCTCGGCGATCCAGGTGTAGACGGTGTCTTTGGTGACCCCGAGGTGGGCGGCGATGTCGTCTGCGGACAGCCACGGCTCAGCCACGTTGGTCCTCCCTCGCTCAATGGCCCAGTCAGGCCAACATTCACGATGATACCGATGGAGGTACGTCTTGAGTTGGGTTTCTCCGGGCGTGGCCGAACGAGGCGGGTGCGGAGAGCGGCCGATCAACGTGGGACACGCGAACGGAGCCAGATGGTCACTGACCTCTGCCACCGGCCGGGGTCGGTGTTCCAGCACAGGGTGTGGCCGGCGTCGAAAGTCTCCAGCGTCATGACTTCGCGGCGTCAGTCCCGTCTTTCCCCCGACAACCTGCGCACCCGCCGCGTCGTGTTCGGAAGTCGAGAGGCCGAGCCCACCAAGCACCTCAGCCAGGCTTTGACACTCGTGCTGATCGAGACACGAGAAGAACTCAGGGGATCGTGGTGGGTCACCGACGATCGAGAAGCAGCAGAGCACGCCGATCGGAAGGGGATCACCACCCGCGACACGATGCACATCATGGGTGAGCTCGTCTCCGAGGGGACTCTCACCGCCGTGGACGGCTTCGCCCTCATGCAGACGATGCGCGATCGCGATCGTCACATGCGGATGCCTGGCAGCCCCCGTGACCTGCAATGACAGCGGTGCCCTCTCACGAAGGCCCGGTGCCGTCACCGCTGGCGTCCCATCCGGGCACGCCGACCCAGCAGCTGCAGCTCGTTTGGCCAAGGCGCGTCGAGCTGACACCGCCCCCGAGCTCGCCCTCCGTCGCATCCTCCATGCGCACGGGCTGAGATATCGAGTCGGGTACCCGGTGCCGGGTGCGCCGCGGCGCAGCATCGACATCGCGTTCACCCGTGCTCGGTTGGCCATCTTCATCGATGGTTGTTACTGGCACGGATGCCCCCAGCACTCGACCGCCCCCAGGAACAACACCGGCTGGTGGCAGGACAAGTTCGCCGCCAACGCGGCGCGTGATGCCGACACGAACCGGCTTCTCGTCGAAAGAGGGTGGACGGTCATGCGCGTCTGGGAGCACGAGGACCCAGACACGGTGGCGAGCCGGGTCTTGGCGGCTCTGCACGGGTAACCTCGGGCCCATGCCCCAGTGCAAGCCTCGCAAGAAAGACCTCCCCCACGGTTTCGAGCCGGCCTCGAGCTCAGCCTGGATACTTCGCCGTGCCAGCACCGGCGAAGGCTTCCTGTGGCAGGGCCAAACTCACGACGGCCCTGAGGGGCAGCTGTGGCACTGCACGGCCGATGGGTGGGCGAGCGAAGCTCGTCCGAGTGCGATGCCCGACGAAGTGAGCGTGTTCGACGTCCCGGCGAACGTCGCGATGTGGGTGTGCGGATTCCCCGAGGACGAGGTGCTGCACCGACTCCGCACGGCTGGCGACGGAGAGCCCGACGAGCACGACTGGGCCTTCTCCACCAAGCAGTTCGAGTCGCAGGACGACGAGTTCCCTGGCTCCTGGGAGGCGTCGGCACGCCGGTATGTATGTGTCGACGGCAGGCGAGTCCAGTTCGCCGAACCCAGCGGGGCCCCGTTCCTCACACAGAATGACGCGCCCGTGGGCGTCACACTCGCCACGTTCCACTGGGGAAGCGAAGACGGCATGATGAGCGGCGCCTCCAGCTGGACCCTCACCCAGGTCAGCCCCACCCGCGCCATCGCGAGCGCCGACGGTGACGCCACCGCCCCGCCCGTCGAGATGGCCCTCACCTCCGAGTGCCTCGCCGAAGTGGTCGCGCGCTGGCTGGCTGACGTCGAAGGTGGTGCGATCGGAGTGCCGTTGGCCGCAGCGATCGAGCTCGAACCCTTCGATGCCGCCGGGCAGTTGCCCGACGCCGAACGTCGCTCGTGGGAGAGCCTCCTGGTCGATCTGCGCTCCGGGTACGGCACCACGCTCGAGTGCACCATCGCCCTCGATGGCGACGACAGAGAACACCTACGCAACATCCTCGCCGAGGATGACGAGTACCGCGCGATTCGCGACGCCCTGGCGAACCCGGCGAAGCACGATGAATGGCTGCGGGCACAGCTTCAGCAAGACGATCCCTACGACCTGGACGACTGATCCACGGCCGTCAGCGTTGCTGCCGGCGTTCTCTCCTCGGCGCCCCTGGGCCGTAGTCGAGTTGCGGGTCGCGCCGCGCTGACTGCACGATCTCGTCGAGGTCGGCGTCGCCGGCGTCCTCCCAGTACGCCGCATGGCCCAGGGCAGCGATCGTGCCCAGCCTTTCCGCCGGGTAGAGGACGCCACCACGTTCGACGATGCGGGCCATGCCGTTGCCCAGCCCCACGACATAGCGCTCGTCGCCCATGTTCGCCGTGAGCTCGAAGGCGTAGAAGTCCCCCGCGAGCCAGAGACACCCTGCGCCACCGTCGCACTCGAGTTGCCCGCACTCTCCGCAACGGCGCACCGAGCCCGACGCGATGCGACGCGCCTCCCCTGCGTCGAACTCATCGACCCGCGTGACGGCGCGGACCCACGACACGTCGCTGTCAGAGACCACGTCAGCCGCGTGGAGTTGCACGACCTCGCCGACCGTGACGGGAGCGCCGGCGTCCGCAGTCCACGGTTCGTGACTCCACACCCAGACGGCGTCACCACTCGGCACGCGCAGTTGGAGGAAGCCGTCGACGACCGACAACACCTCCGTCTGGGCAGAATTGCTCGACGCATGCACCGACCGCATCCGAGGCGGGCTCATCTCGTGCCCACCCCCGACCCAGCACTCGTGGTCGGGGCCGTACCCATTGATCCTCGTGATGTCCACTCGTCGACCTCTCCTTCTTCCCGGCGCGCGGGGCGCCACCCGTCAGCCCGGGTTGCGCTGCGTTCCTCAAGTGTCTGCCAGCTCCGCCACCGCATCGAACGCCAGGGCGCGGGCAGCGGGGGTGTGGTCCTGCCCCGATGGCAGCGAGCGACAGTTGCGTTCGCCATGCTCGAACATGGGCATGCTCGGCCACACGAACGGGCCGATGCCCCACCGATCCGGGGCCTCGCCGTCGGGCATGCGCCACCCTACGTCTGCGATGAGTTCGCGGATCATCTCGAACATGTGCTCCTGCGGAAAAGCGGACGCGATGAGCAGCGCGTAGAGCGTGCGCGCGCAACGCTCGAACTCGCTCTCCTTCGCCGGTACCAGTGCGGCAGCCACATCGCGCTCCAACTGCTCCAGCTCGCCCGCAGGGATCGCCTTCGCGGCGGCCTCCCCACCCTTCGTCAGCACGAACTCGCCGCGATAGTGACGCGCGAAGCCCATCGTCTTCAACGACTCGTGCAGCGCCCTCACCGGCTCGATGTCCATCTCGCGGCAACTCTTGCGATGCGTCCAGGTTCCCGGCTCGTCGACGATCGCGCCGACCGCGTCCGGCTTCAAGTAGCCCGCCTGCGTCAGCGGCAACGCGCCCTCCGCGAGCATGCCGATGAGTATCACCCACGAGCGCAACGCGTAGGCGCGCTCTGCATCCGTCGGTTCGACCTGCTCCCTGCGGGCCCGCGACACCGAACCGAGCAATACCACCTGCGCACGCGGCGACGCCCGCCGCAACGTCTGGCCGAGCATCGGCGACGGATCCACCGCCCCCTCTTCAGCGATCCTCTGAAGAGCCTCCTCCTCCTTCGACAGCGCGACGACCGCGGCGTTCGCCTCGTCGACCGAGAAGCGCGGCAGATCCCAGCCCGGCGGCACCCACTCCGCCAACTCCCGTGGCAAGGTGCGCGCCTTGTGCCCCTGGACGAGTTCGTTGTACTGCCACGGTCCGCCCGAATCCTCCAACGGGCATGCGTACCGGCCGGCGACGCACTCCGCGAGCGAGCCGTCGGCGTCAGGTGCACCGCTCGTCGCGAGCTCGAAGACCTTCTCGAGCTTGATCGTGCGCACCCAGTCGTCACCGAAGTCATACACGTAGAACACGCGATCGCCGGGAGCGCGCAGCACCTGATCGAGCACGACCTCGGTCTCGACGCCCGACGCTTCGTCGAAGTCGTCGCCCTCCTCGACGTCCCACTCACTCGCCAGGTACGGCCCGCCCCAGATGTCCTTCTTCGGTCGAGCGTGAAGCGGTGCAGGTGCGCGTCCGCCCAGCCGAGCGCCGCCTGGAGGACGTCGTGGAACTGCGCCATCGTGCCGTCGCTGCGGACCTCGAAGCGGCGCCAGACGGCTGGCTCCACCTCATCGACGTCGACACGGACGGTGAGGAGCCGCACGCCATCACGGGCAGGCGGCAACGTCACCTGCGGCCGCGGCGGTGGTGGTGTGAAGAACCGGCGCGCGATGCCTCCCGTCGAGCCCGCGGGCGCCCCCTGCGGGGAGGCCGAACGCCGCGCCGGGCATGCCGCCGGCGCCTGACGCGTGCTGGTTGCCGCCGGCCTGCGGTGGCAGCCCGAGCTCACGGGCGACGTCAGGCCAGTTCTCCCCATCGTTCAGCTGCTCACGAAATGACTGGATGAACGCCTCGACCGACGGGTCGTCAAAATCAGCCATGCCCCCATCGTGTCATCGACTCGACCCCGAGACGCGCTGGCGACACTGCGGCCCCAAGGCTCGCTCGCCGGACTCGACAGGAGGCCACTGGACCCGCGAGAACCTTTTCGGCCATCAGCGCTTCCGCTTCCGGGCGATCCGGGCCTGCGGGCCGCGTCATGCACAACACCGTCGCTGTTCGGGCAAGGAGGGCCGCCCGGACACTAGGGTTACTGAGATGCGCCCCGGTCACGTCTTCCTCGTCCACGGCCACCTGCAGGACGTCACGTGTGACGCCATCCTGCTACCGACCGACACCTCCTTCAGCGTGGCACCGTACTGGGTGGACCTCATCGGCGATCAGCCCCAGCGCCCTGCCGGCTGGCCGCACGACGGGCGCGTCTCGCCCGACATCTTCTGGTTCGTCGACGTCACTGACGACAACCGCGTCGCGCTGGACGCCGCCTTGCTCCGCGCCCGCCTGCGCGAACGCGTGGCGCAGATCGCCACGGCACTCGCGGGGCGCTCCGTGGTGCGCGGCCGAGCACAACACCTCGTGACACTCCCGTTGATCGGCGCCGGCGGCGGTGGTCAGCCGGCCGGGACCATGGTCGCCGCAGTGCTCGATGAACTGGCGGCACTCACAGATCAGCATCCCCTCGACTTCGCCGTCGTCGTCCCCGAACGCCCGATCTTCGAGGCGCTGCAGCGTCACCGGCGAGAGGGTCACACTTCTTCGCCTGACGACCTCGCAGCCCGACTCGGGCGTCGCGCGCGCGAGGGAAGCCTGTCGCTCATGATCGGCGCCGGCGTCAGCATGGGCGCTGGGCTGCCCAGCTGGGACGGGCTGCTGAAATCCGTTGCCGTGACGCTGCCCGACCACGCTCGCGAGGCGGTCATGAAGACAGGCGAATCCGATGCTGAGGCACCGGAGTTTCGCGACGACTTCTCCGCGCTCTCACCCCTGGATCAGGCGCAGCTCCTCGAGGCGCTCCTCGGAACCGCACTGGGACGAGAGGTCGTCGCGGCGGCGTCTAACCGCGACAGCAAGGGTCGCCGGCGGCCGGCACTCGGGCATCTGCTGCTCGCCGGGCTCCAGTGCCGCCAGGTCGCGACGACGAACTACGACGACCTGTACGAGACCGCCGTTCGATCCCAGCAGGGCAGCGACATCGCCAAACTGCCGTACCAGCGGCCCGTGCACGCGCAGCCATGGATCCTCAAGATGCACGGAGACGTCGAGCATGAGGGCGACATCGTCCTCACTCGATCGTCGTTCGTCGCCTACGACGGTCGTCATCGCCCCGCAGGCTCACTCTTCCAGAGCATGCTCATGACGAGCCACGTCCTCTTCGTCGGCGTCTCCCTGACCGACGACAACGTCCTCCGGCTCACCCACGAGGTGGCCCACTATGTCGACGGCGCTCTCAGCGGAAGTGAAACGGCGACGACCCCCGACGCCGCCCTCCTCGGGACGGTGCTTACCCTCGCCCCCGACGTGCACCGCCGCCGGCTCTGGCAGGGAAGCCTCGAATGGCATGCCGTCGGCGAGGACGACACCCGCGTCCCCGACAACGCGCGACACCTCGAGATCCTCCTCGACAGCATCGCCATGTGGGCTGTTCCCGAAATCGCCTGACTACCGGGACCGCGTCACCCCTCCTGCGAGCGCCACATGTCGAAGCGCGCCATGAGCTGAAGGAAGTCACGGCCGACGGCCTCATAGGTGCGGTTGAGATCGAATCGATCACCCACGTCAGGGCCGGCCTTCCAGACGTGCCCCGTGGTCTCGAAGGCGAGGACGGGTGCCGCGTGGTCCCTGCCCGGCTGCTTGGCACACGCGAACCAGAAACGCCACTCGCCCATGCCGCTCGGCGAGTCCTTCGACGCAGCACGTCGATGCGGGTGGATGCTGGGCACCGCGTCGAAGGCTGCTTGGCGCACGCCGTCGCCAGAGGCCGAGCTCGAGAAGACGCCGTTGAGCATGCGCACACCATGACGCTCGAAGGCTCGCGACGCGGTGAGATGGGCAATCGCCCGGTATGTCAATGACTCCGGCGTCGAACGGGGCACGCTCGATGGCGAGCCCAGACGCGTCACCTCTTCGACCCACCGAACGAACTCTCGGGGCTCCCGCGTGAGCACGTCGAGCCAGTTCGCCTTCTGCCCCCACGGATCGAACGGCGCCACATGCACACGTCCTTCGTAGTTGCAGCGCACCGGCGTGCTCTCGCGGCGCGGATCCCACAGGACGACCTCGTCGTACATCCCGCCGCCCGCATGCATCTCGAGAATCTGCAGGTGTGGATGGCGGCGGACGACCTCCGCCATGAAGCGCCAGGCGGCCGCCTGCTTGACGTCGAAACGGATGGCCAGAGACGCATCCCCGAGCACCTTCTCCGCACGATCATCCATCTGGTTCTCCCCCGGCATGCGTCCTCCACGTTTTTGTGTCTTATTGACATATTACCGCCTACTTACTTATTGTCGAGTCGACCCATCGAAGTACTGGAGGTACCGATGGCCCGTTCTCACCTCACCACGCCGCAGCGCGACCGAGCGGCGGGCGTCCTCGTCGCACTGGCCTGCGGCGACGCACTCGGCGTCCCCTACGAGTTCGGCAGCCCCCTCACCGACGAACGTCCCGCAATGATCGGCGGCGGTCTCGGACCCTACGCCCCAGGCGAATGGAGCGACGACACCCAGATGGCGATCTGTGTCGCCCGCGTGAGCGCGGAGGCCGACGAACTCGATGACGCGGCCCTCACCCGGATCGGACACGCCTTCAGCGACTGGCTGAGGACCGGCGCCACCGACGCCGGCAATCAGACCCGCGCAGTGCTGGGAACGGTGGAGACCGGGCGCGCGAGCAGCGCACCGGACGAAACCTCGCATCAGGACTACGTCGACGCGGCTCGTTCCTTCACGCGCACGCACGAGCGCTCCGCCGGGAACGGGGCACTGATGCGCAACGGCATCGTCGGGCTGACGGCTCTCGACAACCGCGAACTCACCGCCGCGAACGCCAGGCGGATCGCGGAACTGACGCACGCCGACCCCCTCGTCCTCGACTCGTGCGTCCTCCACGCCGAGACCATCCGACACGCCGTCCTGACGGGCGAGTACGACATCGCGGCCGGCCTCGACCTCCTGCCCGAAGAACGCCGCGGCCAGTGCGCGAATGGCTCGAGTCAGCCACCCTCACAGACCCCTCCACGATCGATGCGAACGGCTCGACGTTCGGCGCACTGCGCGCCGCGCACGCCGCCATCACGCGGACACGTGTCCTGCGATACAGCACGTTCGAGGGTGGTAACCGGCATCACGCCCGCGCCGCCATCGAGGCAGCGGCCAGCGCCGGCAATGACACCGACACCGTCGCTGCCATCACGGGCGCCATGGTCGGCGCCCTCTACGGCGTCTCTGCGATTCCTGCCACCTGGCGACGACGCGTCCACGGTTGGCCCGGAATGCGTGCCCGCGACCTCGTGACGCTCGCGCTGCGCACTGCAACCTCTTCAGCCGAGACCGAGTGGCCCCTCCAGAGCCGATCGTCCGTGCCGCACGGACGCAGCGAGGTGCCGCTCCCGTTCGACACCGGCGTGCTCCTCGGATCTCAGTCGCGCCTCCACGACACCCAGGCCGACGCCGTGGTCTCCCTCTCCCGCATCGGCGTCGAGGACCGGCTGTTCTCCGACGCCGCGCCCGAGAACCACGTCGAGTTCTGGCTCGTCGACTCTGACGACCGCGCACAACACAACGACCTCGCAGCATCCCTCGAGGACGCCGCTGACACGCTCGCCGAGCTACGTGCCGAAGGCCACACCGTACTGCTGCACTGCGTCCACGCTCACCACCGCACGCCCTCAGTCGCCTTGATCTACGGCGTCAAGCATTGCGGCCTGGGCGTCGACGAGGCCGAACACGCCATCCTGTCGACACTCGACGTGCCCAGCATCAGTGGCTTGCTGTGGGACACAGCCTCCCTCATCGCCCGGCGCGCCCAGGCGGATCGCCGCAGGGCCCAGGAGATCAGTGGTGAGATCACACGCGAACCCAAGGGCTGGTACGACGACGAACTGACCTCGCTCGACGATGTCGACTCGGACCTCTCGCCGGTCTACGTGGCCTCCATGATGGGGGACATCAGCTCTGACGAGTACGCGCTCTGGTTCAACTCGTTCGCGGCGAAGGCAGCCGCGCGGGAGGACACCACTGCGAATCGGCCCGTCGACGGCCGAGGTTCGGAAAGCCCCTGACCGCCCATGGCCTGAAGCCGCAACAGTCGTTGTCACGATCGGACCGCGCGTTCGCCCGACACGCCCAGGACCTGAGCGCCAGCAAGTGTCCGGCCATGGTGTGCTCAGGGACAGCGACTACTCGGCGAGCGAGCCGTACCTCAACACGTGATCGTCGGCGCCGCCCGAACACTCGGGCAGATGCAGCTCGATGAGCTGCGCCAGCGTCAGCACGTAATGGCGCGCGCAGAAGAGTTGCGCGTCGCCGCCGCCGGCGTGCTCGGCGAACACGACGTAGTGCGTCGGGCTCTCGGTGCACACGCACTCGTTCCACGTGCAGCGGGTGCTATCGCCGTCGTCCAACTCGTCGAAGTCGGTGTCGCCGAAGCCGAGTTCGTGAATCGCGTTCGTCATGCCAGCTCCTTCATCGTCGCCTCGACGGCGCTGACGCCACGCGCCAACTCGTCACGCGTCAGCTCCTCGTCGGTGTTGAACCAGCGCGCCCACTTCAACCGGAAATCCTGCTCGGCTCGCCTACGCGCGACGCTCGTCTCGGCCTCCTCGGCGCGGAAGACGAAGCTCGCGCCATCCACGTCCGTCGACACCGTGACGAACGAATCCTCCACGGGCACAGCGATACCCGACACCATGCCCTGTGCGCGCACGGCGATCCACCGGCGTGACGCAGGCACATCGTCGGCGAACTCGTCCGTGACGAACGGCGCCACCTCACCCCATGCGAGCGCCCGCTCGACGGCGAACGCCGACACCTGGGCGCCCCCTTCGGAGTAGCCCCACACGTAGGCCGAGCCGACGCCGCTCTCCGCGTTCGCAAACCATGTCTGCGCCGACTCGACGTCGGGCTTCACCGCGAGCCACTTCACGACGACCTGCGACGGGTCTTCGTCCGAGGTCTCGTGGTACTCGTGCAGAAAACCGTCCGCGTTGCGCTCGCTCTTGGCCGCCAACCACGCCGGTGCGTCGAAGGCCACGATCTCGAACGGCACGAGCGGCTTCGGCGAGAGCCGCGCCACCCACTCGCGAATCGCCGCAACGCTGTCGAAGACCGACAGCAGCGCTGTCTGCTCACCCATCGCGACGACGTCAGCCTCCGCGCGCTCGAGTTGCGAGTCGACATCGTCGCCCGCCCACTCATCGCTGCGCGGCTCCGACGCCATGAGCGCATCGCGACGCTGCAACCACGCGAACCACGCGGCGAGAGGCTGCGCATCGTCACCGGTCTCGAACGTCAGGTCATCACGAAATTTCACGACAGCCCCCGCATCACGACACACGAACGTCGGCTCACCGGCCGGGCCGCCGTCGACGGATGCGAGACACAGTTCGTACGTGACGAGCTCGCGCTCCTCGTCGAACGCGTCGAGACGCCACAACGCCGGCAGCTCCACCGCGTCCGCATCGTCGCCCTCGATGGTGGCGGCGACGAGATCCGACGGCGTCACCCGCGCCCACTGCGGCTGCTCACCCTGAGGCCACCACGCCTGCTGCGGCCCAGCCTCCTGCAGCGGGCGCGCCTCACCCCTCGTCACACTCATGCCATCCACCCCTCGTCGCTCGACGACCGACTCATTCGGCCTGCTCACAACGTAGCCCCCAGCGGTGACAACGCCCGTGCCCTCGCGATGGAGCGCCCTTGATCGGCGCAGCAGACCTCGTCATCAGGGGCCACCGTCGAACGGCGGGACACGAACACCTCCGCGTCTCGCCGCGCGCACCCGCCGGTCCGCTCCAGGTAGGCGCGGCGACCATAAGTTCGGTTGTAAGTTCAGCTCTCGCCACACTGATCGGGGACGGTGAACCGTTGCAGCGCAAGGCTTTTGCCTCGAACTTATAATCGACCGCGAACTATGAGTTCAGCTCCGTGCGCCTTCTGCTCAGGGAACCTCGACGAACGTCGTCACCGTCGTGACGGCTGGTCGGCGCGGCGTCGAGCTGAATCCGAAGCCGGGCTCAGGGGTGACGTCCGCGAGCGCTCCGACGTCCTCGCCCGCCCACGTGCCGCGCACGGCCGTGACGGCGCGCAGATCCTGCGCGAGATAGAACTCGCGACGCCCGTTTCCGGCCGTCCCCGCCGTGCGAACCCCCGGCATGAGCACGCGCGCGAACGGGTCGATCGCGCGTGCCGTGCCCGGGTGAACGAGCGCCCCACGAATCGGCCACAGCGGCCACGCGAGCGCGAGACGACGACCGAACGTCAGGCTCAGATCCAACTCACCGGCCATGATGTTCCACGTGAAACCAGCCCCCGTGGCGCCGTCGATCGCGACGTCGACGACCGTCACGTCGTCGAACTGATAGGTCGCACAGACGTATTCGGCCACCTCGTCGTTCGGGGCGAGCAGCTCCCGTCGCCCGTCGGGGTGCGCCACCATGACGTCCGCGAAGGATCCCCACGGCGAGCGCGTCCACCGTCCGACGACGAAACGTCGACCCGATGCCGTCCCCACGCCGGCGATGTGCCCGTCGAACCTGTCGCGTCGCATGCGTCCACCATCACTCATGCCCCCATCGTCCCTGTTCCGCCGCGCCACGTCACCCACCCCGACGTCGGGCACCCGCGATGTCGACGAAACGCCCAGGCAAGCGTGGGTGATCTCACGACGCTGCTGGTCGCAGCCCCCCAGCGCGCCGGGGGATAATTCGAGGGCACCCCCACCGACGAAACCGACGAAAGAGGCTTGATGTCGACGTCCCCCGCACCACGAGGTACCTACCGCGCGGAGGACGGCACGCCCGTCGAGTTCGCCGACGCCCTGAAGGTCTGGACGCGCATCGCCTACGAGCGTCTGCAGCAGGTCGCGACGCACTACAACGGCCTCATCACCTACAAGGAGCTCGCGCAGCACGTGCAGCGCGAATCGGGCATCCACACCTCGTCGACGCCGGCGAACATGGTCGGCAAGATCCTCGAACTGTGCGCCGTGCAGGCCGCCACCGCCGGCGATCCGCCGCTGACGTCGCTGTGCCTCAAGACCGACGGCACCGTCGGCACCGCCTACTGGCGCACGCCCATCGCCGAGGGCCTGACGATGCCCGAACTCGTCGGCGAACCCGACGTCGAAGCGGACGCCGCCGAACACCGCCTCATGTGCTACCGCGCCTACGCCACCGACCTGCCCGAGAGCGGCGGCGTCGCACGCATCCCCGAGCAGGTCATCGTGCGCCGCGAACGCGCCGACCGCGCCGCCGAACGCACCCGCGCCGCGAAGCGCGAGGACGAACCGCAGCCCGTCTGCCCATCATGCTTCACGCAGCTGCCCGCCAGCGGCGTGTGCTGGCAGTGCGACTGACGCAACATCAGGACGCGTGAACGTCCCGTCGACGGATGTCGGCGGGGCATCGTCCACCCCGGGCGGTAGGTGCCTCGGACTCAGACGTGTGTGAGTCAGGCGTGCTCGTGCTGGCGCTTGCCGCGGAAGTGCTTGACGACGAAGAAGGCGATGATGCCGACGAGCAGGGCGATGCCGATCCAGTTCGCGAAGCGCTCGACCGATTTGTACTGGCTGCCGGCGATGTAGCCGATGAGGACGAACGCCGTCGCCCAGATCGACCCGCCGAGCGCGTTCCAGAACACGAATTTCACGTACGGCAACCCGCTCATGCCCGCGGCACCGGGGATGAGGGCGCGCAGCGCGGCGGTGAAACGCCCGAAGAACACCGATTTGCCGCCGTGACGGCGCAGCGCGTCCTTCGCGTTCTCCATCTTGCGCTTGTCGAGCAGGCGGGCGGGCAGCTTGCTCAGGATCTGCTCACCCCAACGCTTGCCGACCTCGTAGCCGATCGAGTCGCCGATGACGGCCCCCGCGATCGACGCCACGAGTACCGCCCACACGGGCAGCTTGCCCTGATTCGCGACGACCCCCGCGAGCACGACGCCGATCTCACCCGGCACGACCACACCGACGAACGCCGACGCCTCGAGCGCAGGAAAGAGGAACGCGCACACGAGGACGAGCCACGGCGGCAGGTTGAGGATGAACTCGAAGATGCTCGACACGAGGGCACAGCGTACGGCTCCACACTGCAAGCCGCCCGCGAGCGCCGCGCTGCCGCATCGGCCACGCATCGTCCGCGCGGCGACGTCGCGCCCGGCGCCCACCCCGCCATCTGCGCCGCAGTTGCACGCGAACACCGTTGCGCGACAGGCTGGAAACAACCAGGTGGCATCAGCCACGACCCCGCGCGAAGGAGCAGGTCATGACAGCGAACACGTACGACGTCAAGGACAAGGTCGTCATCGTGACGGGCGCCGGCACCGGCATCGGCGCCGCCATCACCGATGCGTTTCTCGACAACGGCGCCACCGTCGTCGTCGCCGGGCGCCGCAAGGAGAAGCTCGACGAGGTCATCGCCGGGCGCGACAACGCCCTCGCCGTGCAGACCGACGTGTCGAAGCACGACGACGTCGCCGCCCTCGTCAAGACGGCCGTCGACACGTATGGCCACCTCGACGTCGTCATCAACAACGCCGGCCAGCACGTCGGCGGTGACGTCACCGAGACGAGCGACGAAGACTTCGCCGCCGCCTACGGCACCAACGTCGACGGCTTCTTCTACATGCTCAAGGAAGCGCTGCCCGAACTGGCGAAGACGAACGGCTCGATCACCGTCGTCACGAGCGTCAGCGGCATCGGCGGCGACTGGGGCCAGCCCGTCTACAACTCGACGAAGTACGCGCTCAGCGGCCTCATCCAGAGCGCCGCCCTCGACTGGGGCGCCAAGGGCGTGCGCATCAACGGCATCGCGCCCGCCTTCACCAAGACGCCGATGACGGCGGACATGGCCGACAGCGACGACGACCTGCAGCCCTTCGTCGACCGCCTCGCGCTCGGCCGCGTCGGTGTGCCCGAGGACCTCGCCGGCATCGCGCTGTTCCTGTCGACCAAGGACGCTCAGTACATCACCGGCCAGATCATCCCCGTCGACGGCGGCACGACCGCCTCCAACGGCCAGCCGCGCCGCTGACGCATCGGCGGCTCTCCCCGAGCGAATGACGGGGAGAGCCGCTGCGGTGCGCCGTTTCCGCGTTCTCGTCCGGCCGGACTCGACGGAGCGTCAGCTCGTCGGCTCGTCGACGCCGGGTTCGTCGGCGTTGGTGACGACCGCGTGTGGGTACTCGTCGGAGCGCATGCCGCCCCTTCTCGAGGCGAGCCAGCACGAACGTCGCGTGAACCTTGGGTACTGCACACGCCGAACCACCACGCGGCGCCCACGTGTGATGTGCTCGTGGTGAACCCACAGGCAGCACGCTGACCCCGGGAGACACCATGGCCCGTATCCGCTCACTCACCCTCGCGTCGTTCGGTGCGCTGACGCTCGCCCTGGCGGCATGCGGCGGCTCCGGCGACACGACCGCCGACTCCACCCCACCCAGCGCGCCGAGTACCTCGCCCTCACCGAGATCCTCGACGTCAGCCTCCTCGACGACCTCGACGCCAGCTGCTGCTACGTCGACATCGTCGTCCGCCACGTCGGCGTCCTCACCAGCTACCAGCGCGAGCGCGTCGTCAGGTCCCTCGGAACCGTCCGCGACGTCGCCCTCCCCGGCCGGTTCTTCGTCCCGAGCATCGAACACCGCGCGATCGTCGGCCCCTGCCACCATCGCCAGTGCCCCCACCGTCAGCACGACCGTCTGGCCCGACGCATCGTGGAACGTGCCGACCCTCGACAACGACGGCTGCAGCATGGGCTTCGATTCGTCCTCACCCAGCGCCGATGTCAGCCCCTACTCCAAGACCGGCAAGTCCTTCACGTGCGGGGCGATCGCCGCCGGTCTCATCGCGTGCCAGAAGGAGAAGGCGACCGGAAACGTGCTGTGCCTGCAGAGCCTCGAACAGAAGATGGCGGTACGGTTCCCGTCGAACGTCTCGAAGATCCGGCCGCGCGACCCCGGCGAGCAGCCGACTCCCCTGCAGGTGAAGCTCACCAACGGGGCGACGTGTTCCGCTGCGTCGCACGACCAGACGACGCACTACCAAGACCGTCGCAGCTGGCTTTACTGCGACAACGCCGGCGACGCAGTGCTGTTGCTGCCCAAGGATTTCGACCCTACGAAGGGTGCTGGGCAGAAATACTTCGACAAGACCAACGCGACGTGGACTGCGCAGTACAGCGTCAACAACATGGCCCCGAAGACGGTGGCCGTGACGAAGGTTGTCTACGCACCGTGACCGCGGTGCGACGTCATGGGCGGTGCTGACGCGCGCGCCGACCGCGGCGCCCGCGCTGCCCCCGGCAAGCACCGGCAGAAGACCGACGAAGAAGGCGCACACGAGGGCGTTGATTCCAATTTGCGCGGGCCATGCGATCACTGGATCCCACCTCGCAGGGTGAGTAGAACTACTCACGGCCGAGGCATGATCGAGACGTCTGCATCACGCGCATGGAAGGACAAGTGACGTGGCGAAGAACCAGGACAAGAACGCCTCGAGCGACGACCCGGGCCCGTCGGTCAAGGACGACGAGATGTACGAGGCGCTGCGGCGCGAGGGCAACAGCAAGGAGAAGTCGGCCCGCATCGCCAACGCGGCCGCGAACTCGTCACGCAGCACCGTCGGACGCAAGGGCGGCGAGCACGGCAGCTACGACGACTGGACCGTCGACGAACTGCGTGAGCGCGCCCGCGAGCTCGAGGTCGAAGGCCGCAGCACGATGACGAAGGACGAACTCATCGAGGCCCTGCGCGACGGGTGACGCCCGGCGCTCAGACGGCGGTTTCGACTGGACGCCCACCGTCTCGGCTGCCTCTCGGCGGATCGCCCACCTCGGCGCGCCGTTCGGGCAGCCGAGCGCGAGACCTCGCTCTCACATGTCATGAGGCACTCAGCGGGCGTTCTGGCGGCGTGCCTAGGCTGGGGACAAATCCGTTGTTCTCCAAGCGAATCGGGGTCAGCATGAGCACCATCACGACGAAGATCGCCGACACGCTGGGCAAGCTGCCGGATCAGACGGCCGCCTTCCTCGCGGACGGTTACCTGTTCCAGAGCCGCGTCCGCGAGGCGCGCGGGCGCGACGCCGGCGACGGGCGTCCGCTCGGTCTGCGCATGCTCGGCAAACCAGCCCTCCTCGTGCGCGGGCGCGAAGGCGTCGAGCTGTTCTACGACACGACCCGCATGAAGCGTGACGGCGCGATGCCGCTGCCCATCCGCGGCCCTCTGTTCGGCAAGGGCGCCGTCCACGGCCTCGACGACGACGAGCACCGTCACCGCAAGGCCATGTTCGTGCGCATCGCGTACGACGACGCTCAGGTGCGCCGTCTCATGCCGTACCTCGAGGACGAGATGCGCAAGACGCTGGAGCGCTGGGTCGAGGCACCCGGCACGGTGTACGACGGCAGCGTCATCACATACGGACGGGCCGCGCTGCGCTGGGCCGGCATCCCCGGTGACGACGCCGAGCTCGACGTCTGGGCCGAGCGCCTCGGCCAGATCGTCGACGGGTTCGGCAAGAAGAGCCCCGCCCACGTCGAGGCGTGGCTCAACCGCCGCCGCTGCGACGCGTGGGCCGCCGACCTCGTCGCGCGCACGCGTCGCGGTGAGATCACGCCCGCCGAGGGCACCGCGCTCGCTGAGGTCGCCAAGCAGACCCACCTCGACGGCTCCCTGCTCGACGAGCACACGGCCGGAGTCGAACTGCAGAACGCCACTCGACCGACGATTGCGGTCGCGCGTTTCGCCGCCTTCGCGGCGCGTGCGCTCGTCGAGCATCCCGAGTACCGCGAGCGCATCGCGGGCGAGGTGGTTTCACGTGGAACGTTGCTCGGGAATCCGACGGCCGTCGCGTTCGCGCAGGAGGTGCGTCGCACGTCGCCGTTCGTCCCGATGCTGCCGGCGTTCGCGCGCGACACGTTCGAATGGGGCGGGCAGAAGATCCGCAAGGGCCAGCGCGTGCTCATCGACGTGCTCGGCACGAACACCGACCCCAGCGGCTGGGAGCGCGCAGACAGCTTCGAGCCGGAGCGCTTCCTCGGGGTCGAGGACGCCGAGCAGATCGAGAACTTCATCCCGCAGGGCGGCGGCGACGTCGCGACCGGGCACCGCTGCCCCGGCGAGAAGATCGCCGTGACGGCACTGTCGGTGACGATCTCCGGTCTGTGCACGCCCGGTGTCGAGATCGACCCCAAGGGTCTCGACTTTTCCTGGACGCAGCTGCCCACGATGCCGGGCAACGGCGCCCGGGTGCGCGTCACCCGTCAGGCCTGACAGGACGAGCAGATCCTCCGAATCGGACGCCGGGCCGGGCCGCCGCAGCGCGACTCGGCGCGGCGTTCGGCGTCTTGCCGGCGGTGGGGGTTTCGCCGACGCCGGGCGGCAGCCGTCAGCCCCTGGCCGGCTGCGGTGCGCCGGGGTAACGCCAGTTGAAGACGACGTTGCCGGAGCCGTCGACGCACTTCGCCGGCGCGGCACCCTGCGTCACCATGATGTCCGGATTGTGCGAGCACGTGTAGGCGTCGACGCGCGCCTCGCTGCCCTTGGCTGACGCGGGCGTCGCCTCGTACTTCTGCATGGCCGAGCGCGCTTCGACGCACGTCACGCCGTGCCGGTCATAGATACGTGAGGACCCCGCGTAGCAGTCCGTGGCGTCGGGCCTCGACGTCTTCTCCGGCGGCAACGAGGAGGCGGAGCCGCCCAGGTCGATCGAGGCGCGGCCGATGGGCTTGTCGGCCGAACCGGATGCGGCCGACGGCGCCGACCCGCTCGGCGTCGCGTCGGCGGCGTCACTCTTCGTCGAATCGGTGGCCTTCGACACGGCGTCCTCGACGGCGCCGCACCCGGTCAGCATGACGGTGAGCGCCGCGGCCAGCGCGACGCCTCCCCTGCGCATGTGGTTCATTTTTCTTTCCCTCCCCGTGGCTTGATCGGGAGATATCGTCGCAAAGACTGGCGTACACGGCCAATGTCGCCGTCGGCGTTTTCCCTGCGTTTCACGTGAAACATCGCTCATACTTCGCTGAGAACGCCGTGCCACGACGACCGAAGGAGGCCCCGTGCCTGAGGGCGACACCGTCATGTGGGCTGCGGCGCGCCTCAACCGCGCCCTGCTCGGGCAACGCCTGACGCGCACCGATCTGCGCACGCCGCGGCTCGCGACGGTTGATCTCTCGGGGCGCGAGTGCCTGCCCGTCGTCACGCACGGCAAGCACATGCTGCATCGGCTCGAGGGTGGCGTGACGATCCACTCCCACTTCAAGATGGAGGGCCGCTGGAGCCTGCTGCCAGCCCCGTCGACCCTCCAGGGACGCGCCGCTGCCGGCGCCGAGGCCGACGTCCGACGCGCCGTCACCGCCCACACGACGCGGGCGCTGCTCTACACCCCGCGGACGCTCGCCGTCGGCTCGAAGCTCGGGGTGCTCGACGTCCTCGAGACCGCGCGCGAGTGCGACGTCGTCGGGCACCTCGGGCCCGATCTGCTCGCCGATGACTGGGACGGCGGCGGGCGCGGGCGGGCGCTGGACAACCTGCGCGCACAGCCCGAACGCCCGGTCGGTGAGGCGTTGCTCGACCAGCGGCTCGTCGCCGGTCTCGGCACATTCTGGATCAGCGAGATGCTGTGGGTGCACCGCATCCTGCCGTGGACGCAACTCGCCGCGATGCCGGACGGGGTGCTCGAGGCGGTGCTCGACGACGCGCGACGCCTCATGCTCGTCAGCGGACGCACCGGGGTGCAATCGTCGACGGGTGACGCCCGCGCGGGGCAGGACCGCTACGTCCACGCCCGGTCGGGGATGGCGTGCCTGCGCTGCAACGACACGATCCGCGTCGCGATGGCCGGCGACCCCGGGCGCGAGCGGACCCTGTTCAGCTGCCCGACGTGCCAGGGCGGTCTGGCACCGAACGACGACGGCCGGCCACAGGGCGTGCTGCGCGAGCGCAAGAAGACGGGCAAACGCTACAAGGGATGACGGTGCAACGTGGGGGTGCGGCATCCACCCTCACGGGTCATTGCCGACGGTGCTCGCGCGCGGGTAGCGTCCTGAACAAGCCAGTGCTGCACCACTGTTCGCCACATTTTCCGGATCGCCCGACGTGCCAGGAGGCCCGCGATGACCGACAAGAAAACCGATCAGTACACCTTCACCAACCCCGTCACGCAGTACCCCTCGGACAACTTTCCCAAGCAGGAGCTGACGTGGCCCGGGCTCGACACGAAGCTGACGCCGAAGGCCGATCACGGCGAGGACACCTACCGCGGCACCGGCCGTCTCCAGGGGCGCAAGGCCCTCGTCACGGGGGCAGACTCCGGCATCGGGCGCGCCGTCGCCATCGCCTACGCGCGTGAGGGTGCCGACGTCGCGCTCAGCTACCACCCGCGCGAGGAGAAGGACGCCGCCGAGGTCGCGAAGCTCGTCGAGGACGCCGGGCGTCAGGCCTACTCGCTGCCGGGCGACATCAGCGAGGAGGCGACCGCGCGTCAACTCGTGCGTGACGCCGTCGACAAGCTCGGTGGGCTCGACATCCTCGTCAACAATGCCGGCTTCCAGCAGGCGCAGGCCGACATCGCCGACATCACGAGCGAGCAGTTCGACCAGACGCTCAAGACGAACGTCTACGCAATGTTCTGGATCACTCAGGAGGCGCTGCCGCACATGCCGGCCGGCTCCACCATCATCAACACGACCTCGATCCAGGCCTACGGCCCGAGCGAGCACCTGCTCGACTACGCGACGACGAAGGCCGCGATCAACACGTTCAGCAAGGCTCTGGCTGCGCAGCAGGGGCCGAAGGGCATCCGCGTCAACGCCGTCGCACCGGGCCCGTTCTGGACGCCGCTGCAGGTCTCCGGCGGGCAGTTCCAGGAGAACATCCCCGAGTTCGGCCAGAACACGCCCCTCGGGCGCGCAGGCCAGCCCGCAGAGCTCGCAGGTGCGTACGTATACCTCGCGAGCGCCGAGTCGGGATACGTCTCCGGCGAGACGCTCAACGTCAACGGGGGCATGGTCAGCCCGTGACCGCGGCGGCCCTTCTCTGAGCTCGTTCGTCGCGGCGCCCCCTCACGTCAGGGGGCGCCGCGATGGCGTGAGAACCGCGTCGTTCCGGGGTTGTCGGTGCTCACTCCTACCGTGAAGTCATCGCCGCAGGAGACGGCGACGCGCCGCTCACGAGGTGGCGCGCGACCAGCAACGGGAAGTGGCTCACATGCCTGCACCGAGCGTTGTCCCCCCGCCCGCGCGGCGCGGTTTCGCCGTCGTCGACGTGGAGACGAGCGGGCTCGACCCGCTGCGGCACCGCGTCATCGAGGTGGCGGTGACGCAGCTGACGCCGTCAGGAGGCCTGGAGCGCGAGTGGAGTTCGCTCGTGCGAGCCCGCGGGGGCACCGGGCCCGTGCACATCCACGGGTTGAGCGATGACGACGTGCGCGACGCACCCGGTTTCGCCGACCTGGTCGACGAACTGAGCGAACTGCTCGATGGGCGCATCCTCGTCGCCCACAACGCGGCGTTCGACTGGGCGTTCCTCGCTGCGGAGGCGCGCCGCGCCGGGCGTGAGCTGCCCGTCAGCGAACGCCTGTGCACGTGGCATCTCGCGCGGGGGCTCGAGCTGCCGACCGACAACCTGCGTCTCGGCACGCTCGCCGAGTACTGGAGCATCCCCGTCGAGAACGCGCATCGCGCCGGTGACGACGTGCGCGTGCTCGTCGAGGTGCTGCGACGCTGTCTCGACGAGGCGGGGCGCCGCGCTGCGCCGCTGCCGCTCGAGGAGTGCGCCGCGCTGCCGCGATGGTGGCGCACGCAGATCCGGTGGCAGCGGTTGCGTCGGCGGCTGCGAAAACGGCGGGCCGGGCGGCGTCGATCGTCGCGCTGACTAGACTCGGGGCATGTCTGACGCTGATCGCGAGGTCGCCCTCGTCGCCTCCGACATGGTGGTGCTCACCCTGCGCGACGACGAACTGCACGTGGCGCTCATCCGGCGGGCCGCCGCGACGGAGCGAGGCAAGTGGGCGCTGCCGGGCGGTTTCATGCGTCGCGGCGAGTCGGCGGAGCAGGCCGCCTATCGCGAGCTGCGTGAAGAGGTCGGCATCGCGGAGCGCGACGTCGTGCTCGAGCAGTTGCGCACGTACACCGAGGTCGAGCGCGACCCGCGGCCGGAACGCGTCATCGGCGTCGCGTGGACGGTGTTCGGCGCGCGCCTTCCCGACCTCGAAGCGGCGTCCGACGCGCTCGAAGCGGTGTGGGTACCGGTCGACGAAGCGCTCGGGATGCCGCTCGCGTTCGACCACCAGCGTATCCTCGCCGACGGCGTCGAACGCGCCCGCTCCAAACTCGAATACACCTCTGTCGCAACGGCTTTCCTCGACGACGAGTTCACGATGTCGCAGCTTCGCCACGTCTACCAAGCCGTGTGGGGCGGCTCGCTCGAACCTGCGAACTTCCACCGCAAGGTGTTGAGCGTCGACGGGTTCGTCGAGGAGACGGGCGACAGCCGCGTCGGGCGCGGGCGCCCCGCCAAGCTCTACCGCCGCGGCAGCGCCCAGACGATCTACCCGCCACTGACCCGCGCGTCGGTGCGCGAGGCGCGGGCGCGCAGCTGATCATGCGCCCGGCGCGGGGCGCAGCTGATCAGTCGCTACGACGCGCGACGAGAACGATGTCGGCCTGGTGGTGGGCACCGGCACCCTCGGTGACGTGGCGCTCCGACTCGAACTGCTCGATCTGCCACCCCTGACCGAGGCGGCCGATCACGTCGGCGATCGTGACGTAGGAGTCCGGGTCGAAGCCGTGCTCGAGCGCGCGATCGCGATCGACGTGTGCGTGGGCCACGACGATCAATGCGCCACGGGGGCGGACGAGGTCGCGAAGCGAGCGCTCGATCGACTGATCTTCGGTGCGCAGTAGAGCGGGATAGAAAACACTGACGAGATCGAGACCTTCGGGCGCCAAGGTCGCGTCGAGCAGCCCCGCGCACACCCACGTAATACGGGAGGCGACGTCATCTCCGCTTACTTCGGCTGCCGCGCGCCCCCGTTCCAGCGCAGGTGCTGCAACGTCGAGGGCCGTCACCTGCCACCCTTGCTCAGCGAGGTGGATGGCGTCAGCGCCCTCACCGCAGCCGACGTCGAGCGCTCGACCCGGGGATAAGTCGGCCAGCTGCTCCGTCAGCACCGCGACGAGCGCGTCGTTCGGGTTGCCTCTCCAGACCTGCTCGCCCTTCTAGACGTCGTGCCAGTTCATGTCATGCCCAGCAGGGCCGCTCGTCGCCGCGTCCGGCGTCGTTTCAGAGTGCATGTCACCATGCTCGCCGCCACTGCGTGATCGGACAATCTCTACGCGTCTATAAAATGCGCTAGCCACCCTGAGACAACGCCCGCACCGCATGGCCGATGCCTCCCGACGACCTCCGTGCGTGCAAATGGACCCGCGTGCATTTGCACGCACGGAGCAACCGATTCGTCCGCGACAAGACGCAGGTCGTACGGTTTTCTCGATGATCTCGCTGATTCCTGACTACCTCGCGGCGACGCTCGAGGCCTGCCCGCCCGACGCCCATGCCCGGAATGCCGACTACATTCCGGAACTGGCCCGCGTCGACTCGTCACTGTTCGCCCTCGCAATCGCCACCGTCGACGGCATGATCTACAGCGCCGGTGACGCCGAGGCGGAGTTCACCATTCAGTCGGTCAGCAAACCGTTCGTCTACGCGATGGCGATCGAGGATCGCGGCCTCGACGAGGTGCAGCGTCGCATCGGCGTCGAACCGAGCGGTGAGGCGTTCAACGAGATCAGCCTCGAGGCGGGCAGCAAGCGCCCTCTCAACCCCATGATCAACGCCGGCGCCATCACGGCGCACTCTCTCGTCGCCTCCCCCGATGACGACGAGTCGGCGCGCGTGCGACGCATCGTCGCCGGCCTGTCGGCCTTCGCCGGGCGCGAGCTGAGCATCGACAGGACCGTCGCCGAATCGGAATGGCACGACGCGCACCGCAACCTCGCCATCGGGCACATGCTGCGCAGCTACGACATGCTGACGGACGACCCGGATGTCGTCGTCCACGGCTACGTCGAGCAGTGCGCCGTGCGCGTGACGACGCGTGACCTCGCCGTCATGGCGACGACGCTCGCCAACGGCGGCCTCCACCCGGTGACCGGTGAGCAGGTCGTCAGCTCGCGCACGGCCCGCCAGGTGCTGTCGGTCATGCTGAGCTGCGGCATGTACAACGCCGCCGGTGACTGGCTGACGGCCGTCGGCATCCCCGCCAAGAGCGGCGTCGGGGGCGGCATCATCGGCGCGCTGCCCGGGCAGGTGGGGCTCGCGACGTTCTCGCCGCCGCTCGACGAGCACGGCCACTCGGCCCGAGGGGTGCAGGTCTTCGAGCGACTCAGCGAAGACATGGACATGCACCTCATGGACGTCCCGCCGCCCGCCCGCTCGGTCGTCCGACACTCCCACGTCGTTCCGCTCGGGCGAGGTTCGCGCGGCGTCGACGCGCACGTCTACGACCTGCAGGGCGACATCCGGTTCGCCGGCGCGGAGCGCGTCGTCCGGCTCATCAGCGACGAGCCGCCGACGACGAAGACCGTCGTGTTCGACCTCGTCGACGTCCACGCGCTCGACGAGACCGCGGCCCGCATGATCCTCGAGACGGTGCGGCGCCTCGCGGCTGACGGGCATGAGGTCTGGTTCGCCGGCCTCGATGACGCACCCCTCACCCATGGGCGGCTCGACGACGAAGGGTTCGACCTCGGGCGCGGGGTGCACGTGCGCATGGGCAGCGACCTCGACGATGTCGCCGAACAGATCATGAGGGCCTGAACCTCGCCGTTTCACGTGAAACAGGCACGAGGCTGTCGAGCGCTCGTCGTTCGAGGCTGTGCGCGTGTTTGGTGAGGTTCTTGGTAGACCCGACAACTCCCGGCCGCGTGCATGCCGCTGCCGGGCCGTCGCGCCGTCAGACCTAGGGTGGGACGCATGTCCGAACGCGATGCACGGCCCTTGCCACCAGGCCTCACCCCGGTGAGCCCGCGACTGACGTCGGCGCGCCTGCTGACGCTCGCCATCGCGGCGGTCGTCGCCGGTGCCGGCGTCGCGGCCACGATGTTCTTCGCGCCACGCTGGGTGACGGTTACCCTCGCCGTCGCGCTGATCGTCGCCGTCGTGTGGGTGGGCCTCGTCATCGCGCGTCAGGTCAGGCACATCGGGTACGCCACGCGCGACGACGACCTGCTCATCGTCAGGGGCGTCATGTTCCGTACGACGACGGTCGTGCCGTACGGGCGCATGCAGTACGTCGAGGTCTCGAGTGGACCGATCGCGCGGATGTTCGATCTCGCCACGCTCGAACTGCACACCGCGTCCGCGTCTTCCGACGCCACCATCCCCGGCATGCCACGCCGCGACGCGGAGGCACTGCGCGATCGTCTCGCCGCGCTCGGCGAAGCGCACCTCGCGGGGTTGTGACGATGGCCGATACCCACACGCCCGACGACTCGGCCGCCACCCCCGGGCCGCCCGACGACACGCTCGCCGACGGAGCATGGCATCGCGTTCACCCGTTGACGCCAGTCATGAAGAGCGGCGCGTTTCTGCTCGTCGTCCTCGGTATCGGCATCTCCCGCGCCGAGGACATGCTGAAGGAAGCTCTCAACGGCGCGGCCGGTGGCTCCTCGTCGTCGAGCAATGCCGAGACATACGCGGCGAGCCGCTGGCTCGTCGCGCTCGCCATTCTCGTGGGCGTGCTTGCCGTGCTGCTGCTCGCCAACTGGATCATGTGGCGCAAGAACGAGTTTCGCGTCGACGCCGACAGCTTGCAGGTGCGCAAGGGCGTCGTCGGCAAGGCGCACCGCAAGGCGCGTCTCGATCGCGTGCAGGCCATCGACCTCACCCAGCCGCTACTTCCCCGACTGCTCGGCCTCGCCCAGCTCAAGTTCGACGTCGCCGGCGGCAGCGATTCCAACCTGACGATCGAGTACCTGCGGCGCGCCGACGCCGAGAAGCTACGCGCCACGATGCTCGAACGGGTGCGAGTTTCACGTGAAACCTCCCACGAGAGCGACGGTGCGTCCCGGACATCCACCAGCCTCGGCGCTGGTGACCAGGAGGCTGCCACCAACCCCGGCGATGCACCCGAGGTCGAGGCGCATACCACCCGCCAGGCCGCGCGCGTCCGGGAGGACGCCGCCACGGCGAGGGCATCGCGGCCCGGTGCATCGTTGGGTAGTCGACTCGTTCACGGTGTCATCCCGGGCGTCGTCGACGACCTGAGTGGCACGCTCACCGAAGCCCTCGCGCCGTATCGCGTACGAGTCGCAGCGGACGCGGAGGGCGCCATCGTCAGGGTGTCCCCGCACCGCGTCTTCATCGCCCAGGCGCTGACGGGTGGTGCGCTTGTCGCGGCGGCGGGTTTCGTCGTCCTGCTCGTCCTGTTCGGTGTCGGCGTGAGTACGGGGCACGCGTCGGAGGCGTTCTCGATCGCGCTGACGGTGCTCTTCGTCATGTTCGGCGCTGTGAATGCGGCCGTCCGCGCGTTCCTGCGCGACTCGAACTTCTCCGTGGCGCTCACGTCCGACGGGATCGTCGTCACGCACGGCCTCACCTCGACCACGCGTCGCGTCATTCCGGTCGACCGCATCCAGGCTGTCGAACTCACACAACCCGTGCTGTGGCGCCGGTTCGGGTGGTGGCGCGTGCGGATGAACCTCGCGAGTTCCTCCGCCCTCGGTGACGACGCCGACGCCATCCTGCTGCCGCTCGGATCCGTCGATGACGCAATGATGCTCATGGGGCTCGTCCTGCCGGAGCCGGGCACGCCGCCGGACGTGACCGGTCGCGACCTCATGCTCGAGGCGATGATGGCGGAGCGCACGACATCGACATCAGCCGTCGCAGCGATGTTCACCGGGCCCGGCCGGCGAGCGCGGCTGCTCGATCCGTTGTCGTCGCGGCGCGAGGCGTGGGCGCGCACGGCGACGATGACCGTCATCCGCGAGGGCCGCATGAAGCGCCGAGTCGTCTGCGTGCCACATGCGCGGGTGCAGTCGATGGCGCTCGCGCAGGGTCCTCTGCAGCGGTGGCTGGGCTTGGGCACCGTCGAGTTGCATTCGACGAGTGGGCCGACTCGCCCGCGGCTCGTGCATCAGAACGCTGAGGTCGCGCAGCGTTTTCTCTTCGATCACGCCGAGGTGACGCGGCGTGCGCGCGCGGCGCTCGACGCCCCCGACCCGCAGCGGGTCGGCGTCTGACGAGACTGCCCCGCCGGATGCGTCCGGCGGGGCAGTTGTCCCGGGCGAGCGTCGGGTGCGATCAACGATGATCAGGCGTTCTTGCGTAGGCGGTAGACGAGGGTAGATCCGCCGAGAGCGAGCGCGGCCCCTCCGACTGACGAGGCCGCGATGCTGGTCGTGTGGTCGTTCTTCGCGGGGGCCGCGGTCTGCGAGAACCCGCCGGCAGAGCCTGACTTGAACATCAAGGTCAGGGCTCACAGATCTACCGCCAGCGCCACAGCGCCCACCCAAGCGATTTCAAGGCCGAAAACCCCTCGGAAAACACGAATCCCGGCCTGAGATTTCTCTCAGACCGGGATTCGTGAACTGTAGCCACAGTGATTCGTGAACTACCCCGCGTGCGCGAGGGGGGATTTGAACCCCCACGCCCTTTCGGACACTGGCACCTGAAGCCAGCGCGTCTGCCGTTCCGCCACTCGCGCGAGTGCTCACCTATCATTCCCTACCTTGGGCGAGTTCACCAAATCGGCGCGGCGCCCGTGCCCCGCCACCACGCAACCGGCCGCCCTCACAGGCACGCGGACGCGCGCTGCATCCAGCGCAGGCAAGAGTGCGCCCGTTACGATCAAAACCCCGGCGAACCGTTGGGGGCACGTCCCCACTGAGGGGTGAGGTACGAGACTGGAGGCACCCATGGGTCTGTTCGACAAGCTCGAGAGCAAACTCGAACAAGGCGTCAACGGCGCTTTCGCGCGCGCGTTCAAGAGCGAGGTCCAGCCCGTCGAGATCGCGTCCGGAATCCGCCGCGCCATGGACGACCGCGCGGCGTCCGTCGGCAAGGGCAAGCGACCCATCGTCCCCAACCTGTTCACGATCGAGTTGTCTCCGACCGACTACGACCGCCTCTCCGAGTGGGGCGACGAACTCGACGACGAACTCATCGCGAGCGCCCAGGAGCACGCCGACGAGCAGCGCTACATGCCCGGCGGCCCCCTGACGATCGTGCTCACCGAATCCGACGACCTCGAGACGGGCGTCTTCCGCCTACGCCCCGCAACGGCCAAGGCCGCGGATGCCCTCGCCCACCAGCGCAACAACCCGCGCCCGCAGCGCGAGACGCACCACGACGACACGAGCCACGACGCCGCGGCGCAGCCCACGGGCGCGATCCGCGACGCCCACCTGGACACCCGCGATGCGTCCGATGCCTACGACGCTCACTCCGGCACGCACGCCGGCGTCGCGGGTGCCAGCGCCGCGAGCGCCCTCGGATCGACGACGTCACCGCACCCGACCGGCCGCACGTTCGGCACGCGCATCAAGGACTACCTGCTCGGCAGCCCGCAGCCCACCACCGACTCGTCGCGCGGCCACGCCGCCCCCGGCGCCCCGTCCGCAGCGTCCGAGTACGAGCGCGATGACGAACGCGGCTACCTCGACCGCGAGGCGCACGTCAGCACCCCGCCAGTACAAGACTCATACGCCGCCGGCGACCACCTCGTCGAAGACGAAGCCGGCTACGACGACTACGACCACCACGGTTTCGACGATGCCCACGCCGACGGTCGCGTCTACTCGGGCGATGTCTACGCCGACGCCGAGAATCACGACAACCATGACGCGAACGCTCATCACGCCTGGGACGACGACAGCGACGCCGGCGACCCGACGGGCTACGAGCCTGCGCCGCGCCCGGAATCGGCGCGTCCGCGTCAGATGTCGCCGCGCGAACGCCCGTGGCTGAAGATCGACGGGCAGCGCTACCCCCTGCTCGGAGCCATCACCGTCCTCGGGCGCGACGACGACGCCGACATCGTCGTCGACGACCCGGGCGTCAGCCGTCGTCACAGCGAGATCCGCATCACGCACGACGGCCCCCACCTCGTCATGAGCGTGCGCGATCTCGGGTCGACGAACGGCACCTACGTCAACGGCGAGCACGTCGGTTCGACGCACGTGCACGACGGCGACCGGTTGACCCTCGGGCGCACCCCCATGACCATCCATCTCGGAGACCGCCCATGAACGAACTGACGATGACGGCCATCCGCTACGGCCTGCTCGCGCTGCTGTGGTTCTTCGTGTTCGCCGTCGTCGGCGTGCTCCGCTCCGACCTGTACGGCGCGAAGACGGGTGGTGGCCGCGCCTCGCGCGCTGTTTCACGTGAAACGAAGGCCAAGACACCCCGCGCCGTGCGCAAGGGCCCGACGCATCTCGCCATCATCGAAGGCGCGATGCGCGGCACCACGCTGCCGCTGTCGGAATCCGGCACCTTGCTCGGACGCAACCCCGAGTGCTCGCTCGTACTGAGCGACGACTTCGCCTCGGGTCGCCACGCCCGCATCTACCCCGAATCCGACGGCTGGTACCTCGACGACCTGGGATCGACGAACGGCACGTACATCGGTGCTCAACGCATCGGTGAGCACGTGCGCGTCGAACCGGGCACCCGCATCCGTATCGGCCGCACCGTCCTCGAACTGAGGAAGTGACCATGCCCATCGCACTCAGATACGCCGCACGATCCGACGTCGGTCTCGGCTCGAAGAAGCGCAACGAGGACTCGGCCTACGCGAGCAGCTCGATGCTCGTGCTCGCCGACGGCATGGGCGGCCACGCCGCAGGTGACGTCGCGAGCTCCACCGTCGTCGGCGAACTCGTGCAGCTCGACGGCGACGACATCGGCGCCGACGACGCACTCGACCAGCTCGCCGACGGCATCGCCGAGGCCAACGAGAAGTTGCGCAGCGAGATGGATGCCGACCCCACCCGCGAGGGCATGGGCACCACCCTGATCGTGCTGCTCAAGACCGGCCGTCAGCTCGCGATGGCGAACATCGGCGACAGCCGCGCCTACCAGCTGCGTGACGGCAAGTTCACGCAGATCACGAAGGACCACTCCTTCGTCCAGAGCCTGCTCGACTCCGGCCGCATCACCCCCGACGAGGCCGTCCACCACCCGCAGCGCAGCCTCGTCACGCGCGTCCTGACGGGCCGCGAGGGCGACGTGCCCGACCTCAGCCTGCGCGAGGCACGCGTCGGCGACCGCTACCTGTTGTGCTCCGACGGCCTCTCCGACTACGTCGGCGCCCGCACGATCGAGGAGATCTTCACCGAGGGCGCGTCGAAGAGCGTCGGCGAGGTCGCCGACTCCCTCATCGAGATCGCCCTCAAGGCCTCGACGCTCGACAACGTCACCGTCGTCGTCGCGGAGGTTGCGAACATCGACGACGTCGACCTCGCCGCGCGCCCCGACGTGGTCGGCGCCGCCGTCGCGCACGGCCTGACTCAGAGCCTGCCGACGCGCGAGCAGACGCCGGCGGAGAAGGCCCGCGCCCTCTCCCGCGAACTCGACGGCGACGACGAACCCGACGAGACCGACAAGGGTGCCCACCTCGCCGAGACGCGCCCGCGTCGCCGCGGACGTCTCTACGCCGCCATCGCCGCGCTCGTCCTGCTGCTCGCCCTCGCCGTCGCCGCCGTGTGGGGCTGGACGTGGTCGCAGAGTCAGTACTTCATCAAGGATTCGGGCGGCCGCGTCACCGTCTATCAAGGCGTCGACTCGAAGCTCGGCCCGATCGACCTGCGCCATCAGCAAGAGAGCACGAACATCCCGACCGCCGACCTGCCCGAGTTCTGGCGCTCCAAGGTGACGAGCGGCATCGACGCCTCCAGTGAGAAGGAGGCCGCCGCCACCGTCGAGCGTCTGCGCGCGGAGATGGTCGCGTGCCTCGCCGCGTCCGCCTCCGGAAACGAGTGCACGAAGTGAGCCCAGACCTCGCGACCATCACGGGCCGAGGCACGAAACGCGGCACCGAGCTCATGCTGCTCGCGTTCGCCGTCGGTATCGTGCTGTTCGCCTACGCGAACGTCGGGCTCGCGGTGGAGGGGTCGCTGCCGACCGACATCCTGACGCTCGGCGTCGGGATGGGCGTCATCGCCCTCGTGTTCCACCTCGTCGTGCGCGTCGTCGCCGCCTACGCCGACCCCGTGCTGCTACCGGCCGCGACGCTGCTCAACGGCCTCGGACTCGTCATGATCCGTCGTATCGACATGGCCCGCGGCAAGGGCGTCATGGAGGGCGCAGCCGTCCGACAGCTCATGTGGTCGGCCATCGCCGTCGCCGCCGCGATCGGGCTGCTCTGCCTCATCCGCGACCACCGGCGGCTGCGGCGCTACACGTTCACGTTCGCCCTCGCCGGCCTCGCGCTGCTCATGATGCCGCTGCTGCCGTTCATCGGCATGAACATCAACGGCAACCGCATCTGGATCCACGTCGGGCCGCTCAGCTTCCAGCCCAGCGAGGTCGCCAAGATCCTGCTCACGATCTTCTTCGCGAGCTACCTCGTGCAGACGCGTGACGCGCTCAGTCTCGTCGGCAAGCGTGTGCTCGGCTTCCCGCTGCCGAGAGCGCGCGACATGGGCCCCATCCTGCTGGCCTGGCTGACGTCCCTCGCCGTCCTCGTCTTCGAGAAGGACCTCGGCACGTCGCTGCTGTTCTTCGGCCTGTTCGTCGCCATGCTCTACGTGGCGACGGAGAGGCGCAGCTGGATCGCCATCGGTCTCGGGCTCTTCTTCAGCGGCTGCTACCTCGCGTACCTGCTCTTCCCCAACTTCCAGAACCGCGTCACCCTCTGGCTCGACCCGTTCGCGCCAGGCCTCTCCGACCAGGTCGCCCGCTCCCTCATGGGCCTCGCGTTCGGCGGACTCACCGGCACCGGCCTCGGACGCGGCTACCCGACGTTCAACTACGCCGAGGCGAACTCTGACTTCATCATGTCGAGCTTCGGCGAAGAACTCGGCCTCGTCGGCCTCACGGCGATGATCGCGCTGTTCGCCATCATCGTCGAACGCGGCCTGCGCATCGCCATTGCCTGCCGCGACGGCTTCGGCAAGCTCCTCGCGACAGGCCTCGCGTTCTCCATCTGCCTGCAGTGCTTCGTCGTCCTCGGCGGCATCACCCGCGTCATCCCCCTCACCGGTCTGACGACGCCGTTCCTGTCAGCCGGCGGTAGCTCGCTGCTCGCGAACTGGGCGATCATCGCGCTGCTGCTGCGCATCAGCGACCAGGCGCGACGCCCCGCCGTCACGGAGGCGAAGCCGACGCTCGGCTCCGACGACACCCAGGTGGTGAAGATCCGATGAACACACCGATCCGCAAGCTCGGCGTCATCGCCTCGATGCTGTTCTGTGCCGTCCTCGTTGCCGCGAGCTACATCCAGGTCGTCCAGGCGCCCTCGCTCGACGCCCGCGCCGGCAACAGCCGCGTCATCAACGACGGGTACAAGAAGGAGCGCGGCAGCATCCTCGTGGACGGCAAGGCCATCGCGACGAGCGTGAAGTCGAACGACAAGTACGTCTACCAGCGTCAGTACTCGAACGGCTCGCTCTACGCGCCCGTCACGGGCTACAACTCGATCGTCTACGGCAACGGCGGCGGCATCGAGGGTGCCTCCGACGGCGTCCTGAGCGGCACGAGCGACTCGTTGTTCTACCGCCGCCTCGCTGACGTCGTCACGGGCAAGAAGCCCGCCGGGGCCAACGTCGAACTGACGATCAACCCCAAGATCCAGGCGGCCGCGGCGAAGGCGCTCGGCAACCGTCGCGGCGCGGCCGTCGCGCTCGACCCCAAGACGGGCGCCGTCCTCGCCATGGTGAGCTCACCGACGTACGACCCGTCGACCCTCGCCTCGCACGACACGACGTCGGTCGTCAACATGTGGAAGCAGCTCAACGCCGACTCGACGCAGCCGATGGTCAACCGGACCATCTCGGGCAATCTGTACCCCCCGGGTTCCACGTTCAAGCTCGTCACGACGGCCGCCGCGCTCGAATCGGGCAAGTACACGCCCGAGTCGACGCTCAACGGCCCTGCCACCATCAGGCTGCCGCAGACGACGCACTCACTGCCCAACGACAACCACCTGCCCTGCGGCGACAACGACAAGACGTCACTGACGCACGCGCTCGAGATCAGCTGCAACACGGCCTACGCCGAGCTCGGCATGGATCTCGGCCAGGACAAGCTCGCCGCACAGGCCAAGAAGTTCGGCTTCGGCCAGGTCGTGCGCCTGCCGATGCGCGTCACGCCGTCGAGCTTCCCCGCCGACATGAACACGCCGCAGACGGCGATGGCCGCCATCGGCCAGTACGACGTGCGGGTCACGCCGCTGCAGATCGCGATGATCTCCGCGACGATCGCGAACGGCGGCACGCAGATGGAACCGCACCTCGTGAAGAACGTCGTCGACTCCGACCTCGACGTCATCTCCTCGACCGACCCGAAGATCATGTCCAAGCCAATCTCATCGGACACGGCCGGCAGCCTCAAGACGATGATGGAAGCGGTCGTCAACAACGGCACCGGCAAGCTCGCCGCCGTCGACGGCTACCAGGTCGCGGGCAAGACGGGCACGGCGCAGGGCGACACGAGCAAGGCCGCCGACCTGTGGTTCACCGGTTTCGCACCGGCGAACGACCCCAAGATCGCGCTCGCGCTCGTGCTCGAGAACGGCGGCGATCAGGGCGTCGAGACCCTCGCCGGCGAGGTCGCCGCACCCGCCGCGCAGCAGATCTTCGAGGCAGCCCTGCGATGACATCTGCGATTCCCGTCCGCATCTGCGATCTTCGTCCACATCTGCGGCGCTCCACGGCCGCCGCGCACCGCCCCATCCCGACCCTCGCGAAGGACATCTCATGAGCGCGACACCACGCATCCTCGGTGGCCGCTACGAAGTCGGCGAACTCGTCGGCCGCGGTGGCATGGCCGACGTCCACGCCGGCCACGACACGCGCCTCGGACGCCCCGTCGCCATCAAGATCCTGCGATCGGACCTGGCGCGCGACCCCAGCTTCCTGCAACGCTTCCGCCGCGAGGCGCAGGCGTCCGCCGGGCTCAACCACGCCAACATCGTCGCCGTCTACGACTCGGGTGAGGACACCTTCGTCGAAGCGGCGGGCGGCACCGTCGACATCCCCTACATCGTCATGGAGTTCGTCGACGGGCAGACGCTGCGCGAGATCCTCAACGAGGAGAAGAAGGTCAGCGCCGACGAGGCCTGCCGCATCATGATGGGCGTCCTGTCAGCCCTCGAGTACAGCCACTCGAAGGGCATCGTGCACCGCGACATCAAGCCCGGCAACATCATGGTGACGCGTGGCGGTTCCGTCAAGGTCATGGACTTCGGCATCGCCCGCGCCCTCGCCGACGTCGGCGCGACGATGACGAGCGCCCAGGCCGTCGTCGGCACCGCCCGGTACCTGTCGCCCGAGCAGGCGCAGGGCCAGAGCGTCGACGCGCGCACCGACCTGTACTCCGCCGGCTGCGTCCTGTTCGAGCTGCTGACGGGGCGCGCACCGTTCGTCGGCGAGCCCGTCAGCCTCGTCTATCAGCACATCGGCGAACAGCCGCAACCCCCGTCGCTCTACGAGTCGTCGGTGTCGCCGGCGCTCGACGCGGTCGTGCTGCACTCGCTCGCGAAGGGGCGCGACGATCGCTACCAGAGCGCCGCCGACTTCCGCGCCGACGTCCTCGCCGCCCGCTCCGGCCAGCCGATCTCCGCTGCCGCGCAGGCGAGCACGGTGACGTCCGCCGACCACACGGAGGTCGTCGACTACCCGACGCGCCGCGCCGCGGCGACGGCGGCTGCCGCTGACTCGACGGCCGAACTCGACTCGCGCGAACCCAGCCGATCCCATGCCGGATGGTGGGCCCTCGCGGCCGTCGCAGCCCTCGCGGCCATCCTCGGCATCGGCTACTTGTTCATGCACTCGCCCAGCTCGCCGGAAAAGGTCACCGTCGCGAGCGTGCGCGGCATGACGTACGAGCAGGCCGCGAAGACGCTGTCGCCCGACTTCACCGTCACGAAGCGAGAGGTCGCCGACAACGCCGCGGAGAACACCGTCATCGACCAAGATCCGGCGGGCGGGACGGAGGCATCCCGACGTTCCGACGTGACACTCACCGTCTCCACGGGCCCCGACTCGGTCAAGGTTCCGAACGTCGTCGGTGACGCCGTCAACGAGGCGAAGGCGGCCCTTCTCGCCGCCGGCATCGACGAGAACCACATCAAGATCTCGCCGACGAAGAAAGACGACACCGGCCTCGACGCCGGCATCATCGCCGAGAGCAACCCGAAGGCAGGCGCATCACTCGGCACGTCGAGCGACATCACGCTCTACGAGAGCAGCGGCAAGGCCACCGTGCCTGACCTCCAGGGCAAGACGGCGTCGGAGGCGGCGCAGGCGCTGTACAAGGCGCACCTGTCGATCGACTCCAAGGACCAGGTCACCGACAGGCCCGACGAGGTCGGCAAGGTCGTCTACGTGCCCGACGCCGGCAAGAAGGTCAACAACGGCTCGTCCGTCACCGTCTACATCGGCAAGTCACCCGAGAAGACCGCGACGGCCACCGTGACGCAGCCGCCCTCGTCGTCAGCGGCCCCGTCGTCCAGTTCCGCGCCCGCGACGTCGCAGTCCCCCTCGTCGTCGACACAGTCGCCGTCGCCGTCGACGAGTCCGTCGTCGACGAGTCCGTCGTCGACATCGGACGGTAGCGCGATGACGCCGTCGCCGTCGCAGTCGTCGAGCAAGTGAGCTGACGAAGGAAGCCCCCGGCCCTGTGGATCGGGGGCTTTCCTCGTTCGAGAGCCGCTGGTGGGGCGCGGCGTTCGGGCTGTGTGCCGCTCAGGCGGTGCGCACGAGCGGTGCCATGCCGGCGCTGGCGGCGACGGCCGTCGTCGAACCGCACATCGCGAGCCAGTTGGCGAGCATGCGGTGGCCGCCGACCGTCATGACCGATTCGGGGTGGAACTGCACGCCGTGCAGCGGCAGGTCGCGGTGGTGGGCGGCCATGATGATGCCCGATTCGGTGCGGCCGTTGACGACGAGTCCGTCGGTGACGGTGGCCGGGTCGATCGTCAGCGAGTGATAGCGCGTCGCGGTGAACGGGTCGTCGAGCCCCTCGAGGACGCCCGTGCCGTCGTGGTGCACCTGCGACGTCTTGCCGTGGAGCAGCTCCGGCGCCCGATCGACGGTGCAGCCCGTCACGACGCCGAGCGCCTGGTGGCCGAGGCACACCCCCAGCATCGGCTGGTTGCGCTCACCGCACGCCTCGATCATCGCCATGCTGACGCCGGCGTCCTCGGGCGTGCCGGGGCCGGGCGAGACGAGGACGCCGTCGAAGTCGGCGCCGTCCTTAGCGCTGATCGCGTCGTTGCGCACGACGGTCGTCTCGGCACCGAGCTGCTGGAGGTAGCCGACGATCGTGAAGACGAAGCTGTCGTAGTTGTCGACGACGAGGATGCGCGGCGAATCGGTCATGCGCGCCAGTCTAGGTGGGAGCGCCGACACCGCCGTCAGGATGGCTCAGGATGCCAGGTAACTCACGGGTCGGCGGGCAGTTACGCGCCTACCCATGAGTCAGCCGCCATCCTGCCCGGGGTCAGGCTGCCGGCGCAGCGACACGGGCGTCACGGCTGGACGTGCGCGTGCTTCATCGTCACCGAGCCCGTGAAGGCGGGCAGCGTCGTGTTCTGGATGGCCTTGACGTTGTAGCCGAGCCCAACGAGGTCGACGTACTGCTTGTAGATCTTGACGGACTCGTCGGCCTCGAGCGCGGCCTTCAGCTTCACCGGGTCCCCGACGGCGGTGATCGTGAACGGCGGTGAGTACACGCGGCCCTGGAGGATGAGCGTGTTGCCGACGCAGCGCACGGCGCTTGTCGAGACGATGCGCTGATCCATGAGCTGGATGCCGCGAGCGCCGCCCTCCCACAGGGCGTTGACGACGGCCTGGACGTCCTGCTGGTGCACGACGAGCCAGTCCGGCGAACCGTCCTTCGGCAGCTCCTCGACCTTCTTCTTGCTGTCGTCGAGCGTCACGCTGATGGCCTGCCCGCTCAACGGTGCGAGACCCGCCGGATCCTGCGCCTTGTCGGCCTGCTTCGTCAGCGCCAACGCACGCGCCGCACCCGAATCCTTCTTCGCCGCAGCGAGCTGCGCCGCCTCGACGTCGGCGCGCAACGTCGCGACGTCCTCCTGCTTGGTCTTGACGCGCTGATCCGCGCGCCGCACGACATCAGCGAGATTGGTGGTGTCGGAGCGCAGATCCGTGCCGTTCGCCGCACGGGAACTGACCCCGAACATCGCCCCCGCGACGAGCAGCACGATCGGGACGGCGGCCTTCCACGCCAACGAGCCGCGACGGCGCGCGGGCGGCATCTCGTCGATCGGCAACGCGTCGCGCGCAGCGTCGTCGGTGGCGCGTTCGACGTGTGCGGGCGGCGTCGCAGACGCGTCGCGCTCGGAGTCGCGTTCGCTCATGGGGTCGGCCTCCTTCACTCGACGCATCGCCTGGCCGGATCAACTAGGCTCTCACCCTAGTTGACGCACCGAACTCAGATGGGAGCCATGCCGTGGCCCGCAAGACCACCGACGCCACTCAGCGCGCCGCCGCCGGAGACGGCCTCAACCCCCGCTGGTGGCTGCCGGTCGCCCTCGGCCTCATGCTCGCCGGGCTCGCCTGGGTGATGGTCTACTACATCGCCAGCGGCACGACGAGCTACCCGATCCCCGGCATCGACGCCGGCAACATCGTCATCGGCTTCGCGGCCATCATGGTCGGCTTCGTCATGTTGACGCGCTGGAAGTGACGCCACCTTCTGTCTGCTGCTGACGCGCCGCCGAACCGAACGCCCGTTCCCTCGTGGGAACGGGCGTTCGTCTGTCTCTGCTCACTCGGGTTCGCTGCATCGTGGCCCCACGAGGTCACCGGGCGCCGCGCCGCAAGGCCTGACGGTGCGGGCGTCGCCCTGCGGCCTGCAACCCACGACGTTGTCCCCAGACTTGTCCACAGCCTGTGTGTAGTTACACGCGTGTGGTTTTCCACACCTGGGGACAAACCTGTGGAAAACAGTGGACGGCCGGTGGACGAGCCGCTGTCTACGGTGGAAAACATGCCGCTGACGGTGGACGAACCACCCCACGGCTGGGGATGACGCTGCCCATCGCCCCCACCCCTTGGCATAGATCAGCGCCGTTCCGCGGGTTTTTCCCCACCCCAGCCTGTGGAAACTGTGGACAACCATGTGGGTGACGGCTCGTCCTCACCGTCCCCAGGTGGTGCACCGCGTCATCCACAGCTAACGGCACACCATCCACAGACAACTCATCCACACGCATCGTGGGGTGCCACCCGACGGCAGCACCCCACGAACGACAAGGGCCTCGCTCAGCCCACGGCGACGATCATCCGACGATGTGCGGCCAGCTGACACCCACGACCGAGAAGTCGACGTACGCAGCGGCGATGAGCGCCACCGCCAACGCGCCCAGTGCCGAGGCCTGCATCGCGACCGGGCGGCGCCGCAGCGCATACAGGACGAGCGCGCCGACGGCGCCGGCCACCGCACCGCCGAGGTGCGCCTGCCACGCCACGTTGGACGCCGTGAAACCGATGACGACGTTGATCGCGATCATCGTCATCATCGGCCCGATCTCCCGGCCGAGTCGGCGGTTGAACACGACGACAGCGAGGAAGAGCCCGAACACACCGCCGGAGGCGCCGACCAGCGGCGTCACCCACCCTGACGTCAGCAGATCGAGCTGTGACGACGGCGCCGTCATGATCTGGTAGACGACGGAGCCACCGAGCACGGAGAGCAGGTACAGCGCCCCGAAGCGCACACGACCGATGAGTGGTTCGAGGTACTGCCCCATGAAGTACAGCGCCATCATGTTGAACAGCAGGTGCATCGGGGTGCCGGTGTCGTGGGCGAACCCGCTCGTCAGGTAGCGCCACGGCTCGTCCCTAGCGAACACCGCGACGAACGACACGTCGCGGTACAGCGCGTCACTCGCCAGCTGCCCCAGCCACACGAGACAGCAGATCGCGATGATCCCGATCGTGACGACGGGTCGACCCTGCGCCGCGGCGCCCTTCGTCATGCCCAGGGACGAGCGGGTCGGCAACGTCGGGTTCGTCTTCCGTTCGGCCGCGACGCAGTCGACGCACTGGAACCCCACCGACGCGGGGATCTGGCAGCGCGGGCACGCCGGGCGACCGCAGCGTTGACAGCGCGTGTAGGCAGCGGTGTTGGGGTGGCGCGGGCAGACGGGTACCGCGTCCGGCGCCTCGGAGGCGCCGAAGGCACCCGAGCCGGATCCGGCGGGCGGCTGCGTCATGTCGTCTCGTTTCGTCGGAGGCGTGCGGGAAGAAGGCGTGAGACCAAGGATGGCCCCGTCATGCTCGACGGGGCCATCTCGGCTGCGCTGGCTGACGAGGAGTCGTCAGCGGTACCTCCCGACTTGCGGCGGGAGGCGAGGTGTCACTCGGAGATCGTCACGCTCTCGATGACGACGGGCTCGAGCGGCTTGTCCTGGGCGCCGGTGGAGACGGCGGCGATCTCGTCGACGACCTTCTTCGACGCGTCGTCGGCAACCTCACCGAAGATCGTGTGCTTGCCCTGCAGCCAGGACGTGTCGGCGACGGTGATGAAGAACTGCGAGCCGTTCGTGCCCTTGCCCATGCGGGTACCCGCGTTGGCCATGGCCAGCATGTACGGCGAGTTGAAGTTGAGCTCCGGCGAGATCTCATCGTCGAAGTTGTACCCCGGGCCGCCCATGCCAACGCCGAGCGGGCAGCCACCCTGGATCATGAAGCCGGGGATGATGCGGTGGAACGTCAGACCGTCGTAGTACGGCTGTGGGTTGGTGCGGCCCGCGTCGTCCTTGTACTCCTTGGTGCCCTTCGCCAGGCCGACGAAGTTGTCGACCGTCTTCGGCGCCTGGTTGGGGAACAGGTTGATGTTGATGTCACCGTGGTTGGTGTGCAGAGTCGCGATCATGTCTCCAGTGTTTCACGTGGAACACGACAGGTCATGATGAGGTCTCGGGCGTTCGCGCTCAGCGAAACGACCTCCCACAGCGTCCAATACCTCACAACCGGTTGGTAAGCCCCGCCCGAACAAGGCAGGATGAAGTGAAGAACTGCTGCCGACTGGAGAGGAAGACCAGCCATGCTGTGCAAGTCCGAACCCACCAAGTCCGAGAAGGCCAAGGGCGCCGCCCTCGCCGTCGCCGGTCTCGCTGCCGAGAAGGCCGTCGAGGCCAAGGTCAAGACGGAGAAGGACGTCGTGCCGACCCTCGTCGAGAAGGCCGAGGAAGCCCGCGACGTGATCGTCGAGAAGCTCGAAGAGGCCCGCGACGCTGCTGCGCCGCACGTCGAGGCAGCGACGGAGAAGGTCGCCGACAAGACCGCCGACCAGCGCGAAGCCGTCGCCGAGAAGGCTGGCGCTGCGAAGGCCGCCACCGTCGCCTCGCTCGCCGCCGTCGCCGAATCCGCCAAGGACGCTCGTGACGACGCACAGCAGAAGGGGAAGAAGGCTGCCAAGAAGGCAGACAAGAACTCCTCGCGCTTCATGAAGAAGGCTGACAAGAAGATGTCCAAGGCGTCGAAGAAGGCCAACAAGAAGGCCGGGGCCCTTGCTGCGCTCCTGGCCGCGAAGGCCGCCAAGGGCGAGAAGAAGGCCGTCAGTGCCTTCGGCCCGGGCGCCCGCGAGGACGTCGCGTACAAGGCCGCCGCACTGCGGGGCCGCGCCGAGGCCGTCGCCGAGGACAAGGGCATCTCAGCCGACAACGCGCGCGACTTCTACAAGGACGAGCTGCTGCCGCACCTCAAGGAGATCTTCGCGACCGCTGCTGCCGCCGGCACCGCCGCGTCGCACAACGTCGTCGGCCAGCTGCCCGAGGGCGCACAGAAGCAGGTCGCGCAGTACGCGCCGGCCCTCGCGCCCAAGAAGAAGAAGGGCGGCTTCCTCATCACGCTCGGTGTCGCCGCTCTCGCGGGCGCCGGCTACCTCGTGTACGCCGACCAGCAGAAGAAGCGTGCGGCGGACGCTCGCCTCTCGGAGGCCGCCATCGCCGACTCCAAGACGGCTCGCGGTGACGAGATGACGATCAACAACCCCGTGACGAACTTCGCGAAGGCCGACGACACGACGATGGTGCGCCCGGCCGGTGTCGACACGCCGACTGCCGAGCCCGCCGGCGCCCCCGGCACGGCTGCGTCGTGGACCGACGCCGAGGCTTCGGGCCACATGACGACGGAAGGTCTCGAGGACCCGAGCGCGGGCGAGACGCGCAGCTCGCGTCGCGCGGCTCGCGACGACCACTGAGTTCGACGCTCCACCCCGACGCCAGGCCCCGCTGAGGGCCTCGCGATCGGGCACGACGAGGCGGCCATCCCGTGTGGATGGCCGCCTCGTCGTCTGCATGGCTGTCGCGCGTGTCGATCGTTCCCCAAACCGACAAGGCTCCCGTCCGCGCCTCTCGTGCTGGTCCGGGCCGTACGCGTCGCTATTGGTGACGACGTCACGAGCACCATGTCAGCGCTTGCTACCTCGCTGTACTCGATCTATTAGATACGCGTAGATGAAACCATCGAGACGGATCGACGCTTGATGCCCACAGGAGTAGTGTCGAGGCATGCGTATTGCGATTGCAGGAGGACATGGCCAGATCGCCCGATTGCTCGGGCAGCGGTTGAGCGGCGAGGGGCACGACGTCGTCGGCCTCATCCGTACACCGGAGCAGGCGGACGACCTGCGCGCCGCGGGAATGGAGCCCACCGTCATCTCACTCGAGGACGCCTCGGTCGACGACGTCGCCGAGGTTATCAACGGCTGCGACGCCGTCGTCTTCGCCGCGGGTGGCGGCCCGGAATCGGGTCGGGCGCGCAAGTGGAGCGTCGACCTCATGGGAGCGGTGCTGCTCGCCGACGCCGCGGAGCAGGCGGGCGTGCGACGCTACGTCATGGTGTCGTCGATCGGCTCCGACGCGCCGGAGAACGTCGACGCCGGAGTCTTCCAGGTCTACCTCTACGCCAAGGGCGGCGCGGATGCCGACCTGCGTACTCGCGACCTCGACTGGACCATCGTCCGCCCCGGAATGCTCACCGATGACGCGCCCACGGGCCAGGTGACGATCAACCCCGACCAGCAGCGTCAGCCCATCACGCGCGGCGACGTCGCCCACACGCTCGCGCAGGTGCTGACGAGCGGACATGCCATCCGAGAGACGTTCGTCGTCGTCAACGGCGCGACGCCCGTCGACGAGGCGGTCGCGTCGCTCTGACCCACCGCTGACGACGATGGGCCGGTGTTTCACGTGAAACACCGGCCCATCGTCGTCAGCCCAGCATGGACTAGGTTGGAGCCATGGCTCAGCGCACCACCTACCTCCTCATCGACGGCGAGAACATCGATGCCACGCTCGGCACCTCGATCCTCGGCCGCCGCCCCCACCCTGACGAGCGCCCGCGCTGGGACAGGCTACTCAAGTTCGCCCAGCGCCAGTGGCACCAGGACGCCAAGGGGCTGTTCTTCCTCGCGGCCAACGGCCCCGAGCTGCCGATGGCGTTCATCCAGGCCCTGACGGCGCTCGGCTACCAGCCAATCCCTCTCTCCGGCGCGGAGGGCGAGAAGGTGGTCGACATGGCCATCCAGAAGACGCTGGACGCGCTCGTGACGCTGCAGGCCGACGTCATGCTCGTCAGCCACGACGGCGACTTCCTTCCGCAGCTCGAACCGCTGCTCGGCGGCTCCCGCAAGGTCGGGCTGATCGGCTTCAAGGAGTTCCGCAACGCCGGCTTCTCGCCCCTGGAGGCACAGGGCCTCGAGTTCTTCGACCTCGAGCACGACGTCAAGGCGTTCAACGCGACGCTGCCGCGCCTGCGCGTCATCCCGATCGACGAGTTCGACCCGCTGGCCTTCCTCTGAGTACTGTCCGCGCCGTCGCGGGCACCGGACGGCGAAGAGCCCCTCACGAATCCGTGAGGGGCTCTTCGTTCTCGGTGGAGGTAAGGGGACTCGAACCCCTAACCCCCTGCTTGCAAAGCAGGTGCGCTACCAATTGCGCCATACCCCCGAGGGTTTTTCAGCCAGGTTGTTCGGCGGCCGCCTGCGTGGCGGGCTCCTGCGTGGCCTTCGCCCACAGCTCCTTGCCCAGCTTCTGCTTCTGGTATTCGCTGTTCGCATACAGAGCGGCAGCGGCCGCAGCAGATGCGAGAAGTGCCTTGAACATGCGACTCCCTGGCGAAATCAAGGGGCAGTGGTGGTGGGCCTAACTGGACTTGAACCAGTGACCTCTGTCTTATCAGGACAGCGCTCTAACCGACTGAGCTATAGGCCCCTGCACCGCGTGCGTGCCGTTCACCTGCGTGATCAGCACGAGAAGTAAGATTACCCACCACAGGCGTGGCCCGCAAATCGCGGGCGGCGCCTTATCCCACCGCATCGCCACGGGCCAGCTGCGACCCGCACCCACCAGCCTGGACAGACGACGACGGGCCCGCCCCACCGTCGTGGAGGGCAGGCCCGTCGCGCGCTTGCTCAGGCTGCGATCACTCGTCGCTCAACGTCAGCTGCACGCCGCCGACGAGGGAGGCGCAGATGTTGTAGAGGAACGCGCTCAGGGTCGCGATCGCCGTCATGAGGATGATGTTGAGCACGCCGATGACGATGCTGAACGAGATCGAGCGGCCGAACCCGAGGTAGTCGAGGATGTCGAACTTCGAGCCCTGACGATCCAGCGTCCGCAGCAGGTCGTTGATCGCGCTGAAGGTGCCCATGCCCGCGAGCACCGTCCACAACGTCGCCACGAGGACGACGGACGCGATGGCGACGGCCACCGACAACAGGAAGGCGATCTTGAGCACCGACCACGTGTCGACGCGCGACAGCGTCAGGCGCACTCGGCGCGGCGTGGAGCGACGTGGGGCGCCGCCGCGGCCCGACGACGCCGGCGCGCGGCCGGCCTGCGTGCTCACGCGCTGCTGCTGGGGTCGTGTGGCTGGCGCCGCTGCACTACTGCCCTTGACCGCTCGGGGGGCGCCCCCGGCAGATTTCGGCAGCTTCGCGCGCGCGTCTCGCGAGTCACTCACTCACTGTCTCCCGACTCGTTGTTCTCCGTGGAGGCCGACTCGTCGTCCGGAGCGTGCGTTGCGTCCTGAGTTGACTCCGCGGCCTCGTTCGTCTCCGAAACTACCGCGTCATCGTCGATTTCCTCAGAATCCTTCTCGGCGTTGCGCGCAACGGCGACGATCGAGTCGCCCTTGCCGGGCGTCGCGAACTGCACGCCCTGCGTGTTGCGGCCCGTCTCACGCACCTCGGCGACGGCCGAGCGGACGATCTTGCCCTTCTCCATGACGACCATCACTTCGTCACGGTTCTCGACGACGAGCGCGCCGACGAGGTCACCGCCTCGCTCTGAGATCGTCGCGACCTTGACGCCGAGCGTCGCGCGCCCCTTCGTCGGGTACTCCTCCACGGGCGTGCGCTTGGCGAGCCCGTTCTCGAAGACGACGAAAACGCACAGCTTCTCGTCGGCCCCGCGCTCGACCTCGTTCGCGCCCTTCGGCACGACGTTCATCGACAGCAGTTCGTCGCCTTCGCGGAACTTCATGCCGGTGACACCCGACGTCGATCGGCCCATCGGACGCAGTGAGTCGTCCGTCGCAGCGAAACGCACGGCCTGGCCCTTGCGGCTGACGAGCAGGACGTCGTCGTCGTGCGTCGCGAGGCCGGCACCGACGAGCTCGTCGCCGTCACGCAAATTGACGGCGATGAGGCCGCCCGAACGCGGCGAGTCATACTCCGACAGGCGCGTCTTCTTGACGAGGCCGTTGCGGGTCGCGAGCAGAAGGTACTCCGAGTCGGCATAGGTGCGCAGCGCCATGACCTGAGCGATCTGCTCGCCCGGCTGGAACGCGAGCAGGTTCGCGACGTGCTGGCCCTTGCTGTCGCGCGAGCCCTCCGGCAGCTCGTAGCCCTTCGTCCGGTAGACGCGGCCGGCGTTCGTGAAGAACAACAGCCAGTCGTGCGTCGAGGTCGTGAAGAAGTGCCCGACGACGTCGTCACCGCGCAGCGTCGCGCCGCGCACACCCTTGCCACCGCGACGCTGGCTGCGGTACTCGCTCACCTTCGTGCGCTTGACGTAGCCGCCGCGCGTGATGGTGACGACCACGTCCTCTTCGGGGATGAGGTCTTCCATGTTCATGTCACCGTCGAACGGCACGATCTGGCTGCGACGGTCGTCGCCGTACTTCTCGACGATCTCGGCGAGCTCGTCGCTGACGATCTGACGCTGACGCTCCGGCTTGGCCAGGATGTCCTTGTAGTCGTCGATCTTCGCCTGCAGCTCGTCGTGCTGCTCGATGATGCGCTGACGCTCGAGCGCCGCGAGGCGACGCAGCTGCATCTCGAGGATGGCGTTGGCCTGGATCTCGTCGATGTCGAGCAGCTCGATGAGGCCCGTGCGGGCATCGTCGACCGTCGGGCTGCGACGGATGAGGGCGATGACCTCGTCGAGCATGTCGAGGGCCTTCAACAGACCGCGCAGGATGTGGATGCGCTTCTCGGCCTCGTCGAGACGGAACTGCGTGCGACGCACGATGACGTCGATCTGGTGCTCGACCCAGTACCGGATGAACGCACTGATCGGCAGTGTGCGCGGCACACCGTCGACGAGGGCGAGCATGTTCGCGCCGAAGTTCTGCTGCAGCTGCGTGTGCTTGTAGAGGTTGTTGAGCACGACCTTGGCGATCGCGTCACGCTTGAGCACGATGACGAGGCGCTGACCGGTGCGCCCCGACGTCTCGTCGCGGATGTCGGCGATGCCGGCCATCTTGCCGTCCTTGACGAGCATCGCGATCTTCTCGGCGAGCGCGTCCGGGTTGACCTGGTACGGCAGCTCCGTGACGACGAGGCACTGACGGCCCTGGATCTCCTCGACGTTGACGACGGCGCGCATCGTGATGCTGCCGCGGCCGGTGCGGTAGGCGTCCTCGACGCCGCGCTTGCCCATAATGAGCGCGCCGGTCGGGAAGTCCGGGCCGGGGATGCGACGCAGGCACTCTTCGAGCAGTGCCTCACGCGAGGCCTCGGGGTTCGCGAGCAGCCACTGCGCGGCGTCGGCGACCTCGCGCAGGTTGTGCGGCGGGATCTGCGTCGCCATGCCGACAGCGATGCCGGCGCTGCCGTTGACGAGCAGGTTCGGGAAACGGCTCGGCAGGACGCTGGGCTGCAGCGTCTTGCCGTCGTAGTTGGGCTCGAAGTCGACGGTGTTCTCGTGGATGTCGCGCACGAGCTCCATCGCGAGGGGCGCCATGCGGCACTCGGTGTATCGCGGGGCGGCTGCGCCGTCGTTGCCGGGCGAACCGAAGTTGCCCTGGCCGTCGACGAGCGGGTAGCGCATCGACCACGGCTGCACGAGACGCACGAGGGCGTCGTAGATCGCCGAGTCACCGTGCGGGTGGTACTGACCCATGACGTCACCGACCACACGGCTGCACTTGTTGTACCCGCGGTCGGGGCGGTAACCGCCGTCGTACATGGCGTAGACGATGCGACGGTGCACGGGCTTGAGGCCGTCACGCACGTCCGGCAGAGCGCGCGAGACGATGACGCTCATCGCGTACTCGATGTAGCTGCGCTGCATCTCGGCGTTGAGGTCGATCGGGTCGACGCGGTGCGCAACCGGAGCGGCGACGGCGGCCTGCGCCTCCGGCGTGTTCGGCACCTTCATCGTCGGCGGCTCGGGGCGCGTGGGGTCGATGCCGGCCGCGGCTGCTGCGGCGTCGCTGGCGGGAGCCTCGGCGTCGCCCTGGGGGACCTCGGGGAGGTCGTCCGGCAGGTCGGACGCGTCGTCGCCCGGCAGGTTCGTGTCGTCAGACATGTGTCATTCCTTCGATGAAGGGTTGTCGAGTTGTCGCGATGTTTCACGTGAAACGGAGCGGCTCGTCGCTCACGTTTCACGTGAAACGCACATCAGATGTCGAGGAACCTGACGTCCTTCGCGTTGCGTTGGATGAAGCTGCGTCGCGATTCGACGTCCTCACCCATGAGCACGGCGAAGATCTCGTCGGCGGCCGCGGCATCCTCGAGCGTGACCTGGAGCAACGTGCGCGACTCCGGGTCCATCGTGGTCTCCCACAGTTCCTGGTAGTTCATCTCGCCGAGACCCTTGTAGCGCTGGACGCCGTTCTCCTTCGGCAGGCGCCAGCCCTTCGACTGGCCTGCGTCGATCATCGCGTCGCGCTCGCGGTCGGTGAAGGCGAACTCGTGCTCGTGGTTGCTCCACTTGATGCGGTAAAGCGGCGGCTGGGCGAGGTAGACGTATCCGGCCTCGATGAGCGGGCGCATGAAGCGGAACAGCAGAGTGAGCAGCAGCGTGCGGATGTGCATGCCGTCGACGTCGGCGTCGGCCATGAGGACGATCTTGTGGTAGCGCGCCTTCTCGATCGTGAAGTCCTCGCCAATGCCCGTGCCGAAGCCCGAGATCAGGCCCTGCACCTCATTGTTCGCGAGCACCTTGTCGAGGCGTGCCTTCTCGACGTTGAGGATCTTGCCGCGGATCGGCAGGATCGCCTGGTTGAACGGGTTGCGCCCCTGGACCGCCGAGCCGCCGGCCGAATCACCCTCGACGATGAACACCTCGGAGATCGACGGATCCTTGCTCTGGCAGTCGCGCAGCTTGCCCGGCAGCCCACCCGATTCGAGCAGGCCCTTGCGTCGCGCGGTCTCGCGCGCCTTGCGGGCCGCCATCCGCGCCGACGCGGCGGCGATGGCCTTGCTGACGATCGCTTTGCCCTCTCGCGGGTGCATCTGCAGCCAGTGGTCGAACTCGTCGCGCACCGCCGTCTGGACGAAGCCCTTGACCTCGGAGTTGCCGAGCTTCGTCTTCGTCTGGCCCTCGAACTGTGGTTCGGCAAGCTTGACGCTGATGACGGCCGTCAGCCCCTCGCGGATGTCGTCACCGGTGAGGTTGTCGTCCTTCTCCTTGAGCAGCTTCTCGCGGCGCGCGAAGTCGTTGACGAGCTTCGTCATCGCCGCGCGGAAACCCTCTTCGTGCGTGCCGCCCTCGTGCGTGTTGATCGTGTTGGCGTACGTGTGGACGGACTCGCTGTACGCCGTCGTCCACTGCATCGCGACCTCGACCGAGAGGTAGCGCTCGGCGTCCTCGTGCTCGAAAGCGATGATGTCCTCGTTGACGACCTCGGCGCGCTTGGAGGAGTTGAGGTGCTTGACGTAGTCGAGCAGACCGTCCGCGTAGCAGTACGTGACGCTCTTGCCCTTCTTCGCCTGCGCGGCGGCCTCGTCAGCTTGTGCGGCGTCGGCACCCTCGGCTGCAGCGTCGGCCGCAGCTTCCTCTGCAGCACCCTCGTCGACGGCGTCGGGACGCTCGTCGGTGAGGGAGATCGTCAGGCCCTTGTTGAGGAAGGCCATCTGCTGGAAGCGCGCACGGATCGTCTCGAAGTCGTAGACGGTCGTCTCGAAGATCTCCGGGCTCGCCCAGAACGTGATCGTCGTGCCGGTCTCGTCGCTCTCCTCTTCCTCACGCAGCTCGCCGAGCGGCACGCCGCCCGCGAACTCCATTCGGTAGACGTGGCCCTTCTGCCGCACCTCGGCCTCGAGGCGCGTCGACAGGGCGTTGACGACCGAGCTGCCGACGCCGTGCAGACCACCGGAGACCTTGTAGCCGCCGCCACCGAACTTGCCTCCGGCGTGCAGCTGGGTGAGGACGAGCTCGACGGTCGACATGTCGTACGCCTCGTTACGGCCCGTCGGGATGCCACGGCCGTTGTCGGAGACGCGGATGCCGTTGTCGGGCAGGATCGTCACGTCGACGCGCGTCGCGTGACCGGCGAGGGCCTCGTCGACCGAGTTGTCGACGATCTCCCACACGAGGTGATGCAGGCCGCGCTCACCCGTGGAGCCGATGTACATGCCGGGCCGCTTGCGGACGGCCTCGAGGCCCTCGAGGACCTGGATGGCGTCGGCGTCGTACTCCGTGTCGATCTGGGACCGGACGTGCTGCTCGACCTGCTCTGACGCGCCGTCGGCTGCGTCTGCGAGCGAGGGATCCTGCGTCGTCGGGTCGATCGAGTCGTCGCTGGGCTTGTCGGCCACTGTGCTCCTTCACCGTGCGTGGCACCGTTGCAGAGCGCCGGCTCTCGGAGCGGGAAACCCGAGGCGTGACTCCCGCAACGACGTGCGTGCGGGCTCTGACGCGGTACAACGTGCAAATCATGTCCATCTTACCGGTAGCACGGCTCAGAACATAGCCACGAAACGCTCCAGAGGGCCTCGTGCACGCGGGAACGAGGCCTCGACGTGCCGGGGATCGTCGACCGGGGCCTCGAGGGCACTCATCGGCCTCTGGCTCAGCCGGCCTCCCTCGGGCTCCTCTCTCAGCGTCGACGGGGTGACGCGGACATGCTGCGGGGTTTCGCTGGAGGCGCTCTGCACAGGAAACCGGGAAGGTTTCACGTGAAACAGGCGCAGCCGTCAGCCGTAGGTGTCGCGTGGTCCGCGCCCCGCGACACGACGCGGGCCGCGCACCCAGCTCGGGGCGCTCGGGCCGACGACCCGCAGTTCGTTGACGACGCCCTCACCGACGCCGTCAGCGAGGGAGGCCAGCAGGGATGAGGTGAGCAGCTGCAGCTGCGTGGCCCAGGCCGTCGATTCCGCGCGCACGGTGAGCACGCCGTCCTCGAACGTGAGGGGCCGAGCGTGCTCGGCCACGCCCGCACCCACGAGATCGGCCCACCGCGACATGACGGCGCCAGCTGCCACGTCGACGTTCCACCCCCGCTCGAGCAGGAGGCGTTTCATCGTCGAGTCGATGAGTTGGGGGTCGCGTCCATCGCGATTCGACGACGGCGTGAAGCTCTGCGTCGAGCGGGAACGCCGGGGCGCAGGACGCGAGCCCGGACGAAAACCCCGCTCGGCGGCATTGCGCTGAGCCCGAGCGAGCGCCAACCGCGCGGCGACGGCGCGCTCGTCCTCAGCGCTCGACCCGACCGGCGCCTCGGCACTATCGGTGCCAGTGCCCGGGGCCTGATCGTCCGCTGCCCCCGCATCGATGCCGCTGGTCTCACTCATCAGCCGCGTCACCGTCATCACGGTCGTCCGCATCACGGGCGGGCCCATCCGGGGCGTCCTCGGCCTCGGGCACACTGGGGTGAGCCTCGGGCTGGACGCCGCCAGGCGCCTCCTCGAGGGAACCATCGCCTCGAGGCCCTACGTGGCCCTTCGTCACGTGGAAGACCTGGCCGGCAAGCCGCGCGGGAACGTCCTCCTCGACGGCGGCGGTGATGAGCACCTGCTCGGCGTCGCTCACCATGTCGGCCAGCCGTTCGCGGCGCCCCGCGTCGAGTTCGGCGAAGACGTCGTCGAGCACGAGGACGGGGTCGGTGCCGAGGTCATGACGCAGCAGGTGGAAGGCCGCGAGGCGCAGGGCGAGCGCAAACGACCACGACTCACCGTGACTCGCATAGCCCTTGGCGGGCAGGTCTCCGAGCGTCAGGGTGACGTCGTCCCGGTGCGGCCCGACGAGGGTGACACCACGTTCGATCTCGCGGGTCCGCTGGAGCTCGAACGCCTCATGAAAGGCCTTCTCGAGCTCGACGCGCTCCGGAACCTCACCCGAGGCGATGCGCGCCGAGGTCGACTCCGGCAGTGACGACACATACGCGAGGCGCGCATCAGAACGCCCGGCACTCACCTCGTCGTACGCCTGGGCCACGTAGGGGGCCAGATCTTTCAACAACCGTAGACGGGCGTAGACGAGGGCAGAACCGACTGACGCGAGGTGCGTGTTCCACTCGACCAGCGTGTCGAGCGCTGTTTCACGTGAAACCTCTTCATCCGCCGAGAGGCGAAGGCCTCGCGCGCCCTTCTTGAGCGCCGGTTGGGCGGAGCGCAACAGGGCGTTGCGCTGCTTGAGAATCTTGTCGTAGTCCGAACGAGCACCGGCCCAGCGCGGTTGCCGCGCGACGAGGAGGTCGTCGAGAAATCGGCGACGTTCCCCGGGGTCCCCCTTGACGAGCGCGAGATCCTCCGGCGCGAAGAGCACGGTTCGCAGCGCCCCGAGGATGTCACGGGGACGCCCCGCAGCCGCGCGCCCGATGCGTGCCCGGTTGGCCCTGCCCGGAATGATCTCGAGCTCGAGCACTGTTTCACGTGAATCACGGACGACGGCCGCGCGCACGAAGGCCCGCTCGGCTCCGAAGCGGACGAGGGGAGCGTCCGTCGAGACACGATGCGACCCCAGGGTCGCAAGGTAACCGGCGGCTTCGATCAGGTTGGTCTTGCCCTGGCCGTTGAGGCCCACGAATGTGGTCACTCCGTCAGCGAGCTCGACTTCCGCCTCCGTGTAGGAGCGGAAGTCACGCAGCGACAGATGGCGGAGTCTCACAGCGCTTTCGGTCGGTGGCTCGGATGCCCTGGGGTCGAATCGTCAGATCAGCGAACGCCGATCAGTGCTCGTTGGGGGCAGCGCCCGGGCGCGCGGCGCCCGCGTCCTTCTTCGGCTCGGCGGCGCCGGAGACCTCGGCCTGGCCCTCCTTCGCGGCGCGCCACGGCTCGCGACCGAACTGCATGACCTCGTGCCCGCCGAACTGACCGCGCAGTGCGGCGACCGCCTGCATCTGCGGGCTGTTCTCCTGGCGCGAGGCGAAACGGCCGAACAGCGCGGCGGCGAGCACCGGCATCGGGACGGCGTTCGCGATGGCCTCCTCGAGCGTCCAGCGACCCTCACCGGAGTCGGTCGAGTACTCGGAGACGCCCTCGAGGTGCGGCGTCTCCTCGAGCGCCTTCACCATGAGGTCGAGCAGCCAGGAACGCACGACGGTGCCGCGCGTCCAGGCCTTGAAGCAGCCGTGGACGTCAGTGACGATGTCCTTCGCCTCGAGCAGCTCCCAGCCCTCGGCGTAGGCGTGCATGAGGCCGTACTCGATGCCGTTGTGGACCATCTTGGCGTAGTGACCGGCGCCGACCTCACCGGCGTGGACGAAGCCCTCCTCGCGGGGGCCCTCCGGGCGCAGCGCGTCGAAGACCGGCATCATGCGCTCGACGTCGGCGTCGTCACCGCCGCACATGAGGCCGTAGCCGTTCTCCTTGCCCCAGATGCCGCCGGAGACACCGCAGTCCATGAAGTGCACGCCCGTCTTGGCGAACTGCTCGGCGTGGCCCTGGTCGTCGGACCACTTGCTGTTGCCACCGTCGATGACGAGGTCGCCCTCGGCGAGCAGGCCCTGCAGCTCGGACATGACGGAGTCGGTGATCTTGCCGGCCGGCACCATGACCCAGATGTTGCGCGGTGCGTCGAGCTTCTCGACGAGCTCGGCGAGGTCCGCGACGTCGCTGATCTCGCGATTCGTGTCGTAGCCGATGACCTCGATGCCCGCAGCCTTCATGCGATCGCGCATGTTGCCGCCCATCTTGCCGAGACCGATCAAACCAAGCTGCATGGGTCTGCTCCTTCGTGACGTTGCATGTCCGACACGCACGTCTGGAACGCGCGCATCACGAAAACTCAGGGTTCACGCTACGCCCGTCCGGGCAGGGGCGCGAACGCTGTCCGAACGGCCGTCAGTTCGCGAAACGCACCGGCATGATGAGGTAGCGGTAGCTGTCGTCGGCGTCACCGTCGATCTCGTCCTGACCGGACAGGACAGCCGGACGCGTCGGCTGGGTGAAGCCGAGGCGGACGTACTTCGTGCCGACGACGCCGAGCCCGTCGAGCAGGAACTGGGGGCTGAACGCGATCTCGAGCTCGGGGCCGTCGATCTTCGCCTCGAACGTCTCCGACGCCTGCGCGTCCTCGCCCGTGCCGGCCTCGATGCGCACCGAATCCTCGGCGAACCGCAGACGGACGGGCATGTTGCGCTCAGCGACGAGGGAGACACGCTTGCACGCCTCGGCGAGCTGCGCCGTCTCGACGATCGCCGTCGTGTCGACGCTCGTCGGGAACAGGCTCGTCACCTTGGGGTAGTCGCCGTCGAGCAGACGCGTCGTCATGCGACGCTGGCCGGCCTCGAAACCGGCGAGACCGGAACCCGTCGACGCGCCGCTCAGGGAGAGCGAGACGTTGCCGGCGGCACCGAGGGACTTGGCAAGCGAGTCGAGGGTGCGCGCGGGCACGAGCGCCGCGTACTCGGCGCCCTCGTCTCCGGCGTTCCACATGACCTCGCGCATCGCGAGGCGGTAGCGGTCCGTCGCGAGCAGCGTCAGCTTGTTGCCGGAGACCTCGACGCGCACGCCGGTGAGGATCGGCAGGGTGTCACCGCGGTCGGCCGCGACGCTGACCTGCGCGACGGCCTGCGTGAAGACGTCCCCGGCGATGACGCCCGTCGGATCGGGGTTGGCGGGCAGCGTCGGGTACTCGCCCGTCGGCATGCTCTGGAGGCTGAACTTCGCGCTGCCGCACGTGACCTGCACCTTCGAGCCCTCGCTGACCAGTTCGATCGGCTTGTGCGGCAGGCTCTTCGTGATGTCGGCGAGCAGGCGGCCCAGGACGAGGACGGTGCCCGCCTCTTCAACGTCGGCGTCGACCGTCACCTTCGCGGAGACCTCGTAGTCGAACGCGGACAGCGTCAGACCCTCGGGGCTCGCCTCGAGCAGGACACCCGCGAGCACGGGGACGGGCGGGCGCTGCGACAGACCGCGCACTGCCCAGGCCACCGCTTCGGCCAACACATCGCGTTCAACCCGGAGCTTCACGTCCACCGTCCCTCATCGTTCGTCGTCGCAGGCGAGCTGTGACCCTCGTGCGATGTCTCGTCACGTGCGGGGTGGCTTTCTGCTGCGAACGAACTCCGCGTCGATGCCACAGGCACAGCTGTGCGCTCGTGAGCCTAGCTCAGGTCGTCGGCCTGGCCCAAGAGACGACGAGGGGTGCTGACGGGGGACGTTGCCGGCTCGTCGGCAGTGGGATGCGGTGTGGATACGTGGGGCGCTTTCTCGCCATGGTGAAGATGTTGGTCGTCGTCATAGGGGGTGTGGATGGTGGGGAAAACCCCTGTTCGCCCTCGTCAGCACTGGGATCTCGGGTGTGGGTGACGTGGGGATCGGTGCTGTGGACGGTGGCAGCCGGTTGTGGAGAGAAAATCTTCATCCACAACCGGCTGTCGTTGCGGGGTGGGTTTTCCCCTGATCGGACGGGTTTTCCACTGCTTCATCCCCAGAAACTGTGGATAACCCCGTGGATGAGGGGTGAGTCACTCGATGCCGGCTGAGCGTCCGCCGTGGACCAGACCTGAACTACATCCATGTCATCCACATTTCCACAGCGTTGTCCACAGGTGTGGATGAGCGCCATTCCGGGGTTCGGGGACCTTCGGATGTTCGCGGGCCGTCCGCGACCCACACCTTGCCCACATGGTTTTCCCCAGATTCTGTGGACAACCATGTGGGTGGCACCTGCGAGCCGCCGAACGGCAGTTTGGCAGCTGTCGGGCGTTGGCCCGCCGTTCACTCACGCACTCATCGACGCGCCGCCACGTGGGCGGCCCAGAGCAACGCGCCCGATGCGACGCAGCAGAAGGCGGCGAGCGCCATCGTCACGAGGTCTGTGGCCACCAACGGTCCGATCACCCCGGCGAGAGCAGCGGCGAAGACGAGATTGACGAAGGTGCCGGCGGAAGCCGCCGTGCCACGCGCCTGGGGAAACTCGTCGAGCTGCGCGAGCTGGAGCACCGGCAGAGCGACCGCAACCCCGAACGCCGTCAGGGCAGGCGCGACGAGCGCCCACGGGACGTCGCTGCCCCACGGCTGCAGTGCGATGACGACGCCGACCGTGGCTGAGGCGAGGGCGAACAGCAGGCCGTACGACGCCTGACGGGCGGCGCTGAGGTGCCCGGCTGCCCGCGCGCTCAGCCAGGAGCCCGCGATCATGCACACCACCATCGGCACGAAGAACATCCAGTACTCGTTCTCGCCGAGCCCGAGCAGCCCGCCGAGGAAGAGAGGCGCGTTCGAGATGAACAAGAACTGTCCTGCGAACGCGAGCGACGCGGCCAGCGCGATGCGTAGGAACCGACCGCTGCGCAGTGCCGCCAGGAGAGCGCTCACGATGGGCCCGAGTGCGAGGGACGAGCGTTGTTCCACGGGAAGTGTCTCGGGCAGGAACCTGTTCACGCAGATGGTCATGACCACACCGAACGCGGTGAGGAACCAGAAGATCGAGCGCCAGTCGCCCACCGCCAGCAAGGCACCGCCCAGGATCGGCGCGAAGGCCGGCGCGAGTCCGAAGATCATCGACACCTGGCTCATCAGGCGTTGAGCCTCGGGGCCGGAGAAGAGGTCGCGGATCACCGCACGCGCGATGATCTGACCCGCCCCGGCCGCGAACCCCTGGAACGCGCGGAAGACGAGCAGCAGTGGTAGAGACGGCGCCAGGGCGCAGCCGACGGAGGCGAGGACATAGACACCGATCCCCACCGTCATGACGGGTTTGCGGCCCACGGCGTCCGACACCGGCCCGTGGAACAGGCTCATGACGGCGAACGACAACAGGTCGACGCTGACCACCCATCCGCGCATTGTCTCAGCGTCAGGCTCCTACAGTGACGCCGATCACGCCGATGTGCCGTGGAGTCAGTGACTGCGACGGCGGATCTGCGTCGTCAGCTCCGTGATCTGGTCGTACACGGGGCGACGCTCACCGATGAGCTGGCGGATCTTCTTCTCCGCGTGCATGACGGTCGTGTGGTCGCGCCCACCGAAGTGCTGTCCGAGCTGTGGGAATGAGTGCTCCGTCAGCTCACGCGACAGGTACATGGCGATCTGACGCGCCATCGTCAGGTTGCGTGAGCGCGACGGCCCCTTGATGTCGTCGACCGTCACCCCGAAGTAGACGGCCGTCTCGGCGATGATGTGGCCGACGGTGATCTGCCCCGTCTCGCTCGGCACGACGTCCTTGAGGACGAACGCGGCCTTCGCCCGGTCGACCGGTTCCTTCTGCAGCGACGCATAAGCGGCGACACGGATGAGCGCGCCCTCGAGCTCACGGATGTTCGTCGAGATCTTCGAGGCGATGAGCTCGAGCACGTCATCGCCGATGTCCATGCGCTCGGCGTTGGCCTTCTTGCGCAGGATCGCGATGCGCGTCTCCAGCTCGGGCGGGTGGACGTCCGTCGTCAGCCCCGACTTGAAGCGGCTGCGCATGCGGTCGGCGAACGTCGTCAGCTTCTCCGGCGGCTGATCCGAGGTCAGCACGATCTGCTTGCCGGTGGAGTGCAGCGCGTTGAAGGTGTGGAAGAACTCCTCCTGCGTCTGCTCCTTGCCCTGCAGGAACTGGATGTCGTCGATGAGCAGGACGTCGACGTCGTCGCGGTAGCGGCGCTGGAACGTCGCGGCGCGGTCGTCACGGATCGAGTTGACGAAGTCGTTCGTGAACTCCTCGGAGCTGACGTATCGCACCCGCAGCTTCGGGTGGTAGTCGTGCACGTAGTGACCGATCGCGTGCAGCAGGTGGGTCTTGCCGAGCCCCGAGTCGCCGTGGATGAACAGGGGGTTGTAGGCCTGGCCCGGCTCCTCGGCGATGGCGATGGCGGCGGCGTGCGCGAACCGGTTGCTCTCACCGATGACGAACGTGTCGAACGTGTACTTGGGGTTGAGGCGCGGGGCCTCGGTGTCGCTCGGAGCGGCAGCGGCATCGCGCTGATAGCCCGTCGAACGAGGCGGCAGGACGACGCCCGGGTCGGCCTTCGTCGGCCGGGGTGCGCCCTGGCCGGGTACGGTGAACCCGAGCGTTCCATCACCGGATTCGGTTGCTGCAGAGGTGTTCTCGTCGGACGCGTCACCCTCGTCGTCGAGGTCGCGCACCGCTGCCTGGAGACTCTCGTCCACGCTGATGGCGACGCGCACCTGTTGGCCGAGCTGATCCGACAGTGCCTTCGCCACGGGTTCGCGCAGCGGCCCCTCGAGCATCCGCTTCGTCTGGTCGAAGGGCACGGACAGCAGCACGTTGTCACCGAGCAGCCCGACGAAGCGCGTCAGGTTGAGGTAGGCGCGATCACGCGAGCCGATGCCGTGCTTGTCCATGTCCTCCAACGCGGCGTGCCAGGTGCGCTCGTAGTCGACGGGTTCGTCGGTGGTCACGTGGCTCCTCCTGGCGCTGCGGGGGTCGCAGCCGGTCGGTCGTTGGTGCTCGAGGCCGTGATGGCGACGAGGCGGGCTTGGCGTCTCCCCATAGTAGGCCCCATATCCACAGAGTTATCCACAGCCTGTGCACGGTGTGTCGTGGGGCTCGTCGGGCGATGTGGCGCCAGATGAGGGGAATGTCGTTTTCTCGCCAGGCTAACGGCGTGTCGACTGGATTTGTGCAGCGACGTGTGAATCACAGATGTGTTATTCGCGTGCGCGCGCTGTTAGGTATGGAGTGGAGGTTCGGACGTTTTGACCCTGTTGGCCCCGCATGCGTAAGCTGGATGACGATTGTCTGCGCCCCGATGACGGTGATCCACCGCCTCGATGCGTGCCGTTCCAAGGTATTTTCGCCGATGGGCAGGCCCTGTGGGCCGCCATTGCCGGTGCTGCAGGAGTGGGATGCCGAAGGTTCGAAGAGCCTGGAGCCCGTCACGTGCGGGTGGCGCGACAACCCTGACCATCAGCACGACGGCGGCGCGCGAGCGTTCGCCCTTCCCCAATGGAGTTCGACGTGAGCAAGCGCACCTTCCAGCCCAACAACCGTCGCCGCGCCAAGACGCACGGCTTCCGTCTGCGCATGCGCACCCGCGCCGGCCGCGCCATCCTGGCGAACCGCCGCGCCAAGGGTCGCAAGCAGCTTTCCGCCTGAGTTCGGCCCACGACCGGCCGTGCTCCCTGCTCAGCATCGCATTCGTGACGCAGGGCAGTACCGCGCCGTCCTGCGGGATCGACGTGCAGGGCGCGCGGGTGGCTCGCTGCTCGCCGTTCATGTGATCGACGCCGACGCGTTCGGCCTTTCACCCGAGGATCGGGTGGGGCCGCGCGTCGGTTTCGTCGTTTCAAAGGCCGTGGGCAACGCCGTCGTGCGTTCGCGGGCCAAACGCGTGCTGCGGCACGTCGCCCGGGACGCGTTGAGCGAGATCGACCCCGGGCTCGACATCGTCGTGCGCGCGAACCCGGCGATCGCCGGTGCCTCGAGCCACGACGTCGCGAGGGAGTTCGATCGGATGCTCGCCAAGGCGACGCGACGTCAGCAACCACAGGATGTTTCACGTGAAACGGATTCACGCGAACCATCGGACCGGGCGCATCAGGACGCGTCCAGGGTTCGACGATGAGTGCCGGGGTGCCTCGAGCGCCGGCCGGCGATGATGTGCCCGTCGACCACGCCGCGTCAGCCACACCGGTGCCGGACGAACAGCACGGCTGGCGCCGCGTCGTCGTATGGCCGCTGCTCGTGGTTGTCCGTTTCTACCGTCGGTGGATCTCCCCGGCGTTGCCTGCCACGTGCCGGTTCTACCCGTCGTGCTCGACGTACGGCCTCACGGCCCTGCAGCGATTCGGCCCGATCAAGGGCACCTGGCTCACGCTCAAGCGGCTCGGCCGTTGCCATCCGTGGAACCCCGGCGGGGTCGACCACGTTCCTCAGAAGAAGACCTCCTGACGCCTGCTCGTCTGCGAGCGGCGTCGACTCACGCCCACATCATTGCGAAGGATGATTGATGGACACCCTGCTCTATCCACTCGAGTGGTTCGTCGCCGCCATCATGGTCGGCTGGCACAAGCTCTTCTCGCTCGTCGGCCTGCCCGAGGCGTCCGGCTGGACGTGGGCGCTGTCCATCGCCGGCCTCGTCATCGTGCTGCGCATCCTGCTGATCCCACTGTTCGTCAAGCAGATCCACGCGTCGCGTCGCATGCAGCTCGTGCAGCCAGAGATGCAGAAGATCCAGGCCAAGTACAAGGGCAAGAAGGATCCTGAGTCCCGCGCCAAGCAGCAGGAAGAGATGATGGAGCTGTACCGGACCACCGGTACCAACCCGCTCGGCTCGTGCCTGCCGATCCTGCTCCAGGCGCCGTTCTTCTTCGCGCTGTTCCGGGTGCTCAACAACCTGAGCAAGATCGCCGATGGGCGTCACGATGAGATCGGCTTCCTCACGAAGTCGCTCGCCGGCCAGGCAGAGAGCTCGAAGCTGTTCGGTGCGAAGCTGTCCGACACCTTCATGGGCACGGACGGCTGGGGATCGGCCAAGTGGGTCGCCATCCTGCTCATCGTCCTCATGTCGGCGACGTCGTTCATCACCCAGCACCAGCTGATGCGACGCAACATGCCGAAGGCCGCACTCGAGGGGCCGATGGCGAAGCAGCAGCAGATCATCATCTACCTGATGCCGATCTTCTTCGCGATCTCCGGTGTGAACTTCCCGATCGGTGTCCTCATCTACTGGTTCGTCACGAACGTGTGGACGATGGGCCAGCAGTGGTTCGTCATCCACCGCATGCCGACGCCCGGATCGGCCGCCGAGAAGAAGCTCGAGGAGCGCAACCGCGCCAAGGGGCGCGAGCACAAGACCGTCACGATGGACGATCTGCGCAAGGCCAACGAGGGCAAGCCGAAGGGCCGCTTCGCCCAGGCCATGGAGAAGGCGCAGGAACAGGCCCGCGAACAGCAGGGCGTCAAGACGGGTGCACGCCCCGCCGGGGCATCGAAGGTCTCCATGTCGAAGAAGAAGGCGGCTTCGAGTGACGACGTCGTCGAGTCGAGCGTCGTCGAGACACCCGCGGCGACGAACCCGGTGCGCGAGAACGGCCGGGCCACCAAGGCGCCGCAGACCGGGCCGCGCAACCAGCCGAAGAAGAACACGCCGCGCTCGAAGCGCAAGAAGTGAGAGGGACGTCATCATGACCGAACAGGCACCGGGACGCTCTGGCGTCACCAACCTCGAGCGCGAAGGTGAGATCGCGGCGGACTTCCTCGAGAAGCTACTCGACATCGCCGACCTCGACGGTGACATCGACGTCGAGGTCGAGGGAGGCCGCGCGGCCGTCTCCATCGTCGACTCCGAGGAAGGCCAGGTGCCGCGCTCCCTCGTCGGCTCCGGCGGCAAGACGCTCGATGCCCTGCAGGAACTCATGCGTCTCGCCGTCCAGGCTGAGACGGGCGAGCGCAGCCGCGCGATGCTCGACATCGCCGGCCATCGTGCCGAGGGACGAAGCGCTCTCGAGTCGAAGGCTGCTGACGCCGTCGCGGAAGTGAAGAAGACTGGCGCCAAGGTCGAGATGGAGCCGATGACCGCGTTCGAACGGAAGGTCGTGCACGATGTGGTGCTCGCCGCAGGGCTGACGTCGGAATCCGAGGGCGCCGAGCCGAACCGCTACGTCGTGGTGCTGCCCGAATGATCGTGTTTCACGTAAAACTCGAGCGTGAGACGGCAGCATGACGCAGCCCGCTCACGAGCACGACGCGAAGACGCCTGCGGCCCCGCAGGCGTCTTCGCCGCCTCCGGCACCCGACACGGCAGCGGCCTTCCTGGCTGACCAGCTGCCGCTCATGAGGCGCTACGTCGACGTCCTGTGCGACACCGGCGTCAGCCACGGGCTCATGGGCCCGCGTGAGGTGCCGCGCATGTGGGAACGGCACGTCCTCAACTGCGCCGTCGTCCACCCTGGAATCGCCCGGGGGTCTCACGTCGCCGACATCGGTGCCGGCGCCGGGCTGCCCGGCCTCGTCCTCGCCATTGCCCGCCCCGACCTCACGATGACGCTCGTCGAACCTCTGCTTCGACGGACGACGTGGCTGGCCGACGTCGTCGAAGAACTCGACCTGCCGAACGTCGAGGTGGTGCGCGCCCGCGCGGACGAGTTGTGGGGGCAGCGCACGTTCGACGTCGTGACGTCACGTGCCGTCGCGCGCATCGGGGAACTGGCGCGCTGGTCGTTGCCGCTCGTGAGCCGGGGCGGCGAGATGTTCGTCCTCAAGGGCTCGAGTGCCGCCGAAGAGCGTGACGAGGACGAGGCCGTACTGCGCCGGTTGCGTGTTCGCACGGCTGAGGTGGAGACGTGGGGCGAGGGCACCGTCGAGCCACCGACGGTGACCGTCCGGCTCACCGTCGACGGCGTCGCGCCGCAACTCACGCGCAAGCAGGCCGGCACGATCGACAAGACCAAGCAGAAGCCGTCCCGCCGTCCGGATCGGCGCGCCTGAGCTTCTCTCCGGTGCCGGTGCGCCACCCCACGTGATTCCCTGTCCCCAGGTGTGACGGCAACGTCAGGCCTGGGGACAGCCGCGTTCGCCCCCTGCGCGACAGGTGACACAATGGGGTCTTGCCGTCAACGCGAATCCGAGGAGAACCGGTGACATCCACTGCCCCAGTCGGCTGGCCCACCCACAGGCCTGGCGTCGCGCACACGGGCCCGAGCCCAGAGCCCGTCGGATGGCAGGGTATCTCCACCGCAGCGGCAGAGAGCCTCGGCGGTGATGCGGTCGTCACGGTGGTGAATCCGGTCGTCACCAAGCAGGCTGAGGGCCCGGTCGGTGCTGACGTTTCACGTGAAACACCTCAGCCGATGATGGATCCGCAGGTCTCGGAGGTCACCGGCCAGCGCACGACGGATGCCGCTGACGAGGTCGCTGAGCCGTCGGCCGCTGACCAGGACGCCGCACCCATGAGGGAATCGGAACCCTCACCTCGCGAGATGCAGGATGGCGAGGATGCCGCCCCAGCCGGCGATGCCGTCCCTGACGTGCGAGCTGCGCTCGGTTACGACATCCTGCTCGGCGGGGCGATTGTTCCCCGTGAAACATCGACCGCGACGGAGTCCGCGCCGCGCGACGCGGATGGAACTGAGTCGGCCGATGGCGTCGAGGCCGCTGGTCCCACCGACGCCCGGGGCGATGACGACCGTCGTGCCGATGGCGCAGCTGACACACGGGCTGAGGTCGCCGTCTCTGACGGCGAGGGTGTGGGGGATGCCGCCACGACGGTGACGTTGGCCGAGCCCGCGGGCGATGAGGCGCCGGCAGACGAGGCACCGGCAGAGGCGGTATCCGCAGGCGAGGGTACGGCTGAGGTGTCCGAGGGCGTCGAGTCTCTGGACGGAGGGTCGTACGACGATGCGTCTCAGGACCAGGGGTACGTCCCGCGTCACCACGCCGAGTCCGAGCCCGCAGACGCTCCGCAGCCGCAGAGCGTGGAGGCTGACCCGGCGATGGCTGCCCGCTCGCCCCTCCCGTCACGGCGGGCTCGCCGCCATGCCCGTCCGCGCGTGCCGAGTTTCGAGCGTGCGACGGACACCGACTGGCAGGGCGTGACAGATCACGGCGACCCGCAAAACACCGAAAACGGCCCGCACGATCACGGCGCGGCTGCTAACCCCATGGACGACGAAGGACGACGCGATGTGCTCCACGCCGAACCCGAGGCACCGTCAGCCGAGCCCAGGCCGGCTCGCGTGAGCTTCACGAGCGTCGAGCAGTTGCCTCGCCCGACCCATCCGCGGGTGCTCACCGTCGCGAACCAGAAGGGTGGCGTGGGCAAGACGACGACGACCGTCAACGTCGCGGCGGCGCTCGCGCAAGCGGGGCTCAAGGTGCTCGTCATCGACATCGACCCGCAGGGCAACGCCTCGACCGCGCTCGGCATCGAACATCACTCCGACGTGCCGAGCGTCTACGACGTCATCGTCGAGGGAACGCCGATCGACGAGGTCATGGCGCAGTGCCCCGACATCCCCGGCCTGTGGTGTGCGCCCGCGACGATCGACCTCGCCGGAGCGGAGATCGAGCTCGTCTCGCTGGTGGCTCGCGAATCCCGTCTGCACCGCGCGATCAACGCGCAACTGGCGGATTCGACCCCGGACGAGCGCTTCGACTACGTCTTCATCGACTGCCCTCCGAGCCTGGGGCTGCTCACCGTCAACGCGTTCGTCGCCGCCGACGAGGTGTTCATCCCGATCCAGTGCGAGTACTACGCGCTCGAGGGGCTGAGCCAGCTGCTCAAGAACATCGAGATGATCAAGATGCACCTCAACCCCGGGCTGCACGTCTCGACCATCCTGCTCACCATGTACGACGGGCGCACCAACCTCTCCGCGCAGGTTGCGGACGAGGTGCGCGCGCACTTCCCCGAGCAGGTGCTCGGCGCGCTCGTGCCGCGATCGGTGCGCATCTCGGAGGCGCCGAGCCATGGCGAGACCGTCATGACGTACGACCCGACGAGCACCGGCGCGACGAGTTATCGCGACGCGGCACGGGAGATCGCCCTGCGCGGTGCGAGCGTGCCCGAGCCGTCGGGGCGCATCGGACGATGACCGACGCCGCGACGACCGACGGCCATCGCCGTCATGCTGCGACGTCGTCCGCAGCCTTCTCATACTCATCCCGCCTGACCCACCGTGTAGGAAGTGGACCTCGATGAACGACAAGCGACGTGGACTCGGCCGTGGCCTGGGTGCGCTCATTCCCAACACGACCGAACCGACGCGGGTGACGCGCCCGACGGACGTCTTCTTCACCGACTCCAAGGCCTCGCGTGCGCAGGACGGCGACGAATCCGGCGCCCCTGAGGCCCGTGCGAGCCGCTTCAGCGAGGCCCTGACGCCGCGCCCGTCGCACCAGGCGCCGCGCGGCACCGAACCCCGAACCGAGTCGCGCGCCACGACCCATCGACGTCACGACGACCTCGCCGCCGCCGCGGCCGCCGTCACGCAGCCCGCGGGGCAGGCGCCGAGCGTTTCACGTGAAACAGAGGTGGCCAAGCTCGAAGCGCAGCCGGCGCAGCGTGATGGGGCGGCCGGCGAGAGTGGTGCCGCGTCGAACCTCGCGCCCGTGCCCGGCGCCTCGTTCGCGGAGATCCCGCAGTCGCTCATCCGCCCGAACCCCAAGCAGCCGCGCTCGGTGTTCGACGAGGAACACATGGCCGAACTCGTCCATTCGATCGGCGAGATCGGCGTGCTGCAGCCCATCGTCGTGCGGCCCGTGCCCGAGAGCGACCCGGAGCACGCGCAGACGCCGTACGAACTCATCATGGGCGAGCGGCGGTGGCGCGCCTCCCAGGAGGCCGGTCTCGCGACCGTGCCGGCCATTGTCCGCTCGACCACGGACGAGGATCTGCTGCGTGATGCCCTGCTCGAGAACCTGCACCGCAGCCAGCTCAACCCCCTCGAAGAGGCGGCAGCCTACGCGCAGTTGCTCGAGGACTTCGGCTGCACGCACGACGAGCTCGCCACGAAGATCGGCCGCAGCCGCCCGCAGATCTCCAACACGATCCGCCTGCTCAAGCTGCCGCCGGTGGTGCAGCGTCGCGTCGCCGCAGGCGTCCTGAGCGCCGGCCACGCCCGTGCCCTGCTCGGCATGAGTGACCCCGCCGCGATGGAGCGGCTCGCGCAGCGCATCGTCGCCGAGGGGCTGTCCGTGCGTGCCACGGAGGAGATCATCGCGCTCGGTGACGACACGAAGCCGCGCAAGAGCGCTGTTCCACGTGAAACCAACCCGGACCTCGACCACTGGGCCAGCAACCTCGCCGACAAGCTCGACACCCGCGTCGGCATCACGATGGGCAAGAACAAGGGAAAGCTCACCGTCGAGTTCGCCTCCGTCGATGACCTCAACCGCATCATGGACGCTCTCGGGATCGAACGTGGCTGAGCGTCTCGACCCGGATGAGGCTCCTGAGGTCGATCATTCTGACGGCAGCTCGGCCACGGCGCAGACGCAGGACGGGCATCTGACGCGTTCCGACATCACCGACGCTCCGCTGATCGACGGCACGGATCCGCTGAGCGACAACGCCATCGACCGCCGTCGGGGCCGCACAGCGACGCCGCAGCTCGTCATCTTCTGCCTCTTCGCGCTGATCTTCGTCTACTTCGTCATCGGCGACGTCATGCACGGCGACTGGGGCATGGCGGTGCTGGGCCTCGTCGTCCTCGGCATCTGCGGGGCGGCCATCAAGCGAGAGTTCGACAAGAACCGCTGAACCACTGACGGCCGCCCCCCTTGCGTCCAAGTGCACCCGGGTGCATCTGGGCGCAAGGGGAGGGCAGCACGGGGGTAGAGACGAAAAGCCCCGGCCCACCATGTCTGGTGGGCCGGGGCTTCGTCGTCGGACGCTGCGCGCCCGACAGTATCGTGATGCGGCTCGGTTCAGCCGAGGAACGGCTCGAGCTCGCGCAGCAGCTTCGGCTTCGGCATGGCGCCGACGATCGTCTTGACGACCTCACCGTTCTGGTAGACGTTCATCGTCGGGATGCCGGTGATGCCGTACTTCGCGGAGATCGCCGGGTTCTCGTCCGTGTTGAGCTTGTAGACGTCGATCTTGTCGGCGTTCGCCGCTGCGATCTCCTCGAGGATCGGCGCGACGGCGCGGCAGGGGCCGCACCACTCGGCCCAGAAGTCGACGAGGACGGGCTTGCTGTTCTTCAGGACGTCGGCGTCGAACGTGGCGTCCGTGGTGGGCTTGGTGGCTCCCATGATGTTCTCCTCTGTGCCGGCACCGGCGAAGCGGCAGCCGTGGTCGATGGTTCTTGGTCGGTCGAAGATGATCAGCGCGCCGCGTCGGCGCCCTGCGGCTCCGCGGTGAGGGACGCGTCGGGAGCGGGCTCGCCGGCCGCGTCGAGGTGGGCGAGGAAGCGCTCGGCGTCGAGGGCTGCGGAGCAGCCCGAACCGGCGGCCGTGATGGCCTGACGGTAGGTGTGGTCGACGAGGTCGCCGCACGCGAAGACGCCGTCGACGTTCGTGTGCGTCGAACGCTCCTGCGCGACGACGTAACCCTCGTCGTCGAGCTCGATCTGCCCGGTGACGAGCTCGTTGCGCGGCAGGTGGCCGATCGCGATGAACAGGCCGGTCGCGGCGAGCTCGCGCTCGTCACCGGTGACGGTGTCGCGCAGCGTCACGCCGGTCAGCTTGTCCTCGCCGTGGATGGCGACGACCTCGCTGTTCCAGGCGAATTCGATCTTGGGGTCGTTCTCGGCGCGCTCGGCCATGATCTTGGAGGCGCGAAGCTCGTCGCGCCGGTGCACCATCGTCACCTTCGCGGCGAAGCGCGTGAGGAACGTGGCCTCCTCGACGGCCGAGTCGCCGCCGCCGACGACGATGATCTCCTGGTTGCGGAAGAACGCGCCGTCGCACGTCGCGCACCACGAGACGCCGTGGCCGGAGAGGCGCTTCTCGTCGGGAAGGCCCAGTTCGCGGTATGCCGAGCCCATCGCGAGTATGACGGCCTTCGCGCGGTGGGTGACGCCCTCGCCGTCGACGACCGTCTTGACGGCACCGGTGAGATCGACGGATGTGACGTCGTCACGCACGAGCTCGGCGCCGAAGCGCTCGGCCTGCGCACGCATGTTCTCCATGAGGTCGGGGCCCATGATGCCGTCCGAGAAACCGGGGAAGTTCTCCACCTCGGTGGTGTTCATCAGGGCGCCACCAGCGGTGACGGAGCCCTCGAACACGAGCGGTTCGAGATTGGCTCGCGCCGCGTAGACGGCGGCGGTGTACCCGGCGGGGCCGGAGCCGATGATGATGAGGTTGCGCACGGCCTGGTCGCTCACGAAAGCTTCCTTCGTTGTCTTGTCACGGGCTGCCCGGGGAAGGTCTCGGCGCTGTCGCGCGCCCGCTGTCACCCTGCACAACGCACTCTAGTCGTGGGACATTCCGAGCGCATGCCGAGGCGTACCGCGGCGTCGAGCCACCGGGCTGGCGAGCAAGTCGATGCGAAACCGTCGACCCCGGCCCTCACGTCGTGACGGACGTCGGCCCCGCCTCGAGGTCGGTGGCCGTGCTGCAGGTGCGCGAGACGACCCAGGCCGTCGACGTGCGGCCCTTCACGGCGACGACGATGACGGCGGGGGTGCCGTCGTAGGTGGCGAAGTCGGCGTAGACGGCGTCGGGCTTCTCGATGACGCCCTTCGCGACGGCCTGCAGGCAGGCCTGCACGCCCTCGCCGGTGGCCAGGGGGCCCAGGGATTGCGCGTTGGCCTGCGCGGGTTCGATCGCAGGCGACTTCGACGTCCGCAGCGCCGCAGCCTGCGTTGCGAGATCCGTCGACGTGTACTTCGTCTGCGTCTGCGTGACACGCACGCGTGAGGCGTAGTTCTCCTCGGCAGGTTCCATCGACGCCCCTGCCGTGGGCTGGGCACTCGGATGGGACTCGTCACGGTTCGTCACGAGGGTCACCGCACCGATGGCGACGGCCGCCGCGGCGCCGAGCGCCAGCGCCGCGCGCCCGAGGGTGCGTCGGCGACGATGGCCGTCCAGGGAGGTGACGGTGGCCCCTGACGGTCTCTGCGACGCCGCCGGAGGATTCATCTGTCCTTCGGAAGCCGGGGCCGCAGGGCGCTGCTGCGTTCCAGGACGCTGCGGCAGCGGCACCGCCGGGGGCATCCTGGGGTGCTCATCGCGCTGGAGATCTTCGGGCGGACGTCGCACGTCCGACAGCCTCTCGTCCGAGGGCACCCCCGCCTCACGGGACGCGCTCGTCAGCGCGTCGCGCACGCGCGTGGCGACGTCGTCGGGCATGCGGGGAGCGTCGCGGGAGGCCTCCGTCCGCAGCAGGGCAGCGATCTGTTGCTGCACCTCGGCCGACGCGACCGGTTGGTCGTCGGCGTGCGCGGACGCCTCCCACTCGTCGCGGAAGTTGCGGGTCATGTCAGGCCTCCTCTCATGAGCGTGGACGGGCGCTTCATTGTGTCTGACGCGCAGGCGGGCACGGTGGTTCCGTGACGTGAGCCACGTCTTCGGGATGACGCCTCGGCGTCATCGATCCGCGAGCATGCCCGCGAGGGCAGTGCGCCCCCGCGCACACCGCGACTTCACGGTGCCCTCGGCGATGCCGAGGTGCGTCGCGGCCTCGGTGACGCTGAGACCCTCCATGTCGACGAGGACGAGGCACAGGCGCTGCCCCTCGGGCAGCTGCGCAAGGGCCTGACGGACGTCGAGGCGGACGTCGGTCTGCGCATGCGCGTCCCGCGTGTCGGCGATGTCGTACTCGGGCCACTCCTGCGTCGGCTTCAGTCGGCGCAGCCGGTCGAGTGCGGAGTTGACGACGACGCGGTGCAGCCATGTCGAGAACTTCGCATCACCGCGGAACGACTCGAGGCGTCTGAACGCGGCGAGGAAACCCTCCTGCACGGCGTCCGCGGCGAGCTCCGGGTCGCGGGTCGTGCGCAGGGCGACCGCCCACATCCTGTCCTTGTAGCGCTCGAACAGCACGCCGAACGCGTCCGGGTCGCCCTCACGATGAGCCTGGACGAGTTCTTCGTCGGTGCTGTCCCGAAGCACTGATCCGTTCACTTCGAGACCGTGACCTCGGCGATCGACGACTCGTAGTACGACTGGCCGGCGGGCTTCGTCTGAGTCGGGATGAAGACAGTGACATAGCGGCCCGACGCGTTCGTCGAGATCGTCTGCTCACTCGTCGCGCTCGAAATCGAGCCGACCTTCGTGCCCGTCTTGCCGGGGGTGTCGCTGACGTAGACGTCGGCGGTCAGCGGCGTGCGCTTGCCGGGCGTCACCTTGATGGTCTTGACGGCTGTCTGCGAACCCAGGTCGATGCTGACGCCACCCATGTCGGGGTCACCGCCCCAGGAGGCGCGACGGTAGCGCAGGCTCATCCACACCGTGTCGGGGTTGCCGTCGATGGCGTTGGCCGCGGCCAGCGAGCCGGATTGGCGCGCTCCTTGCGCGTTCACGAGCGTGGCTGCGGCGGCTTGGACGGGGGTGCCTGCCGGGGCAGCGCTCGAGGCAGAGGACGGCGCACTCGAACCCTTCGGCGACGAGGCGGTCGTGCTGGGCTTCGCGGCGGCGTCCGGCTTGTCAGAGCTGCCGGCGATGCCCTGGAGCCCGAAGATGGCGAGCACGAGCGCACCGAGCACGATGAGGCCGACGAGGACGAGGGCGAGCTTGCTGCTCGCCGGGTCAGGGTCGTCGGTGCCGCCGTTGAACCCCGGTACCGGGGGCTCGAGCTCCTCGAACGACGGGTCGTAGGAGGTGCGGGCGTACGCGGCGTCCTCGTCGTCGAGGTTGAACTGCGTGGTCTCGTCCGCGTCGAATGCGACGGGGCGGCCCACCATCGTCGCGTCAGCGGGGTCGGGTTCGTTGACACGACGCGGGGCGGGCTTGCGCGGAAGAGCCACCGCGGGCTTCGCGCCGGGGTCGGTGGCGTCGTCGCCGCGCACGTCGTCGGTGGAGGACGAACCGTTCTTGGTGCCGCTCTTCTTGACGGTGCTCACGCCGCTGCTCGTCGCACCGGCCTTGCCGGAGGCGCTCTTGTCCGAGCCACCCTTGCTCGAACCTGCCGCTGCGAGGGCCGCAGCACCGACGGCTCCGACGGCCGAGCGCTTGCCTGCACCGTCGCCGGAACCCGCGCGCTCGTCGGCCCGGCGGACGACGAACGTCGACTCGGGCTCGTCAGCGGTGTCGTCATCGGTTTCGACGCTGCGTCGCCCACGACCCGGAGCCGTGATGATCTGCGCCGACCACGGCGCGAGCTGACGCGCGACCTCGCCCGGCGTGCGCGGGCCGTCACCGGTGTTGAGGACCTGGCGGCACATCGCGTCGAGATCACTCGGCACGCCGTCGACGATCTCGGCGGGTGTCGCGATCTGCCCGTCGGCGCGACGCTGCGCGAGTTCGATGCCCTTGAGGCCCTCGATGTCCTGCGGGTCGCCCGGCCACGTGCCCGTCAAGGCCGTGTAGAGCAGATCCACGAGCGCACGCGTGTCGATGGCGGTCGCCTCGGAGCTGGAGACGTCGTCACGCCCGGCGAGAGAGCCACCGACGGCGACCTGGGTGACGGCGATGGAACCGTCGGCGAGGCGTAGGACGTGACGCGGCGTCAGGATGAGGTGGTGCAGGCCGCGCTGACGCGCGGCCTCGAGGGCGCTCGCCGTCTCACCGACGATGCGACGCGCCTCCTCGGGATGCATCGGTTCGAAGCGTGCGAGGTCGGCGAGGCTGTAGGCGCCCGTGTGCGGCTCCTCGACGATGTACGCGAACTCGTCGTCGCGCCCCGCGTCGAGCACGCGCACGAGGCGCGGGTCCTCGACGCCCGCGGCGCGGCGGGCACTGTCGAGCGCCGCGTCGGCGTGCGCCGAACGCGACCCGACGACGGTGATGGCGACGTCACGCCCGAGTTTCTCGTCACGCGCGATCCAGCGTGCGAGACCGGGGGCGTCCGAGATCTCGGACGTCAGCTCGTACCGGTTGCCCAGCACCGTGCCCTTCGTGATGCCCTGCACTCGCACTCCTCGTCGCGTCGGTGAACCACGGCCCGCGCGTCGCTGAGACGCCGGGCTCGGTTCATCCTAAGCAGCCCGCCGGGCAACCACGCGCTACGGCGCACCTTCGGCGCGGCGAGGTCTGGGGGCATCGCCGCGAACGGCCGTGACGATGACGCGTCACGACCGCGAGGGGACGTCAGCCTCGACGCAGACGACGGGTGATCGGGCCGAGCAGGCTGTTGATCTCCTGCACGCGCAGGCGGCTCGCGACGAGGAAGTACACGGCGAGGAACAGCGGGCCGATGATGAGCAGTTCGACGAGGCTCTCGACACGCGTGACGGGCGCGACCTGGTGGATGAGGAAACTGACGAGCAACGTGACGCCGGTGGCGATGATCGCGGCGATCGCCAGACGGACGTAGGTGCGCACCGTCTCCGACAGGTCGACGGCGCCGAAGCGGCGCCTCAGCAGGACGAAACCCACCGCGGCCTGGACGACGTTGGAGATCGTCTGCGCGAGACCGACGCCGACGCCGACCCAGTGGGCGCCGGGGTGACCGAGGATGGTCGTGTCCTGCAGGAAGAACCAGGGCACGGTCAGTCCGACGGCGATCCCCGTGCAGATGATCTGCATCCAGAACGGGGTCTTCGCGTCGTTGTAGGCGTAGAAGACGCGCTGGATGACGAGGCACAGCGAGTAGGGCACGAGGCCGACGAGCATGGCGATGGCCATCGAGCCGATGGCCCACCGGGTGTCCGGATCCGCGCCGAACATGGCCGACACGAGCGGGAAGACGAGCGCGAAACAGCCGAACGTCAGCATGACCGACGCAAGGCCCGACAGACGGATACCTGTCGTCATGTCGTCCTTCACCTTGTCCGTCTCGTTGCGGCCGGCGGCGATGGACATCCGCGTGAACAGCGCGGTGACCAGGCTGACGGTGATGAGGGAGTGCGGGAGGGTGAACAGCAGGAACGCCTGATCCTGCGCTCCCTTTCCGGGTTCACCGTCAGGCTGGGAGTTGAGCAGCCGGGACGTGACGATGAGGCCCAGCTGCTGGACGATGACGGCCGCGAACGCCCAGCCGGCCATCGTCGAAGCGCTGCGCAGACCCACGCCCCGGAACTTGAAGTTCGGGGTGAACGAGTACCCTGCACGCTTGAGCACGGGGACGAGCACCAGGGCCTGAGCGACGATCGCGAGCGTCGCGGGCAACGCGAGGACGAGGATCATCTCCGTGGTCCACCCCGAGTACGGCGGAACCCCGTTCTGACCGTGCGGGTACGCCGCGATGAACCAGACGAGCCCCAGGATGATGACGACGTTCGCCAGCGCGGGGCTCCACATGAACGCCCCGAAGCGTCCGCGCGCGTTGAGCACCTGACCGAGGATCGTGTAGACGCCGTAGAAGAAGATCTGCGGAAGGCAGATGAGCGTGAACGCCGTGGCGACGTGGAGCTTGTCGCCCGTGACGTTCTTGTGGTCGTAGATCTGGTAGACCCACGGGGCGAGGGCCATGCCGATGACGGTGACGCCGAGCAGGATCGTCAGCGTGAGCGTGACGATGCGGTCCGTGTAGGCCTTGCCGCCGTCGGAGTGCTCGAGCGCGCGCGTGATCTGCGGGACGAGAACGGCGTTGATGACACCGCCGGCCAGGAGCAGGTAGATGATGTTGGGCAGGCTGTTGGCCGTCGCCCACGTGTTGGCGATGCCCGTCGTCGAGCCGAGGGCCCAGACCGTCAGCACGGAACGGAGCAGGCCCAGCATGCGTGAGACGAGCGTGCCGGCCGCCATGATGGCGCTGTTGCGCAGAACCCCGCCTGTTCCCGAGGACTTCGCTGCTGCGGTCTGGGGGCCGTCGGCGGGCGTCTCGACGGCGTCGGTCGCCGGGCCTGCGGCCCCCGTCGTCGGGATGGCGGCCGTCCGCGCGCCTCGTGTTTCACGTGAAACACGAGAGGCGCCCGAGCCTCGCTGGGCGCCGGGTCTGCCGGAGACGGCCAAGGCGTCGTCAGCCTCGAGGTTCCAGGCGTCCTCGGCCTCGCGGCGCTCGCGGTAGGCGTCGACCTCGCCGAGGTCGATGACCTGCGTGTGGTCGCTGCTCGCGTGGCTGCGCGTGGACTCGAGGTTGCGCAACCACTGCGCCTCCTGGTCGGCCTCGAACCACGACTCGTAGGCCGAACCGATGCTCGTACCCGCGACGTTCGGCATCGCGATGGTGTGCCGTACCGCCGTCTCGTACATCGCGCCGAGCGATCCGGACGCCGCGCCGTTCGGGCGCGACGGATCAGGTTCGGCGTTCGACATCGGCTACTCCTCCAGCTGGATGTCCCGCGCGAGCTCATCGCGTCGGCGGGTTCCCGCCTTCCTGCCGCGCACGAGGCCGTAGCAGAAGACGAGCAACGCCACGATACCGAGCACCCAGAAGATCCACGTACCCGTCGGGCGCGCGTTGATGCGCAACGGGGACGTGTCAGACGTGTCCGGGCCGAGCGCGACGCCGTTCGCGGCCGTCAGGCTCGCATCGACGTCGACGAGGCTCGCAGCCTGCGCGGCGAGGGGGACGCGCACCGTCGTCTGGCCCTTCGCCTTGATCGTCACGGGCTCCGGTTGCGAGCGGAACTGCACCGCGTACGTGCGTGGCGTGAGCGTCAGACTGACGTCCTTGACGTCGCGTGCCAGGTCGTTCTTCACCGTCACGCTGATCGTGCCCGAGTCGGAGAAGAAGTTGATGCGCGCCGGGACGACGCTGACGTGCTCGGGGATCGTCGACACGGCGGCGGAGGCATGCTGGACGAGCTCGTCGACGTCCGGCGAGGTGCCGCGCCAGCGGGTGCTCGTCAGCTGATCGAGATTGCGGCTCCACGCCGGCACGATGTCGTCACCGTCGACGACCGCGCCCGCCACCTGCGTCAGCGACGCGAGGGTGCGCGATGCGCGTTGCAGGTCGCGTGCATCGAAGGCCTGCGTGCTGGGCCGGGGCCAGACGCCGTCCGAGGCAGGTGCCTCGGTCGACAGCTTGGCCACGGTGCCCGCCGAGCGTCTGCTCGAGACGTCGAGGGCGCTCGTCGTCATCCACGGCGCCGTGTCGATGGCCGACAGCACCTGCGCCAGACGCGACGGCGACGTCGTGCCGAGGCGATCGCCCATGACCATGAGGCTGCGGTCGGCCGACGGAAACTGCTGGTAGAGAGCGAGACCCGCGGCCTGTTCGCGCAACCCGGCCTCGACGTCGCTGTCGGCGCCGTCCGAGCTCAGCGGCGCGCTGAGGGCGCTCGTGTACCCGATCATCGGGATGCCAGACGTGCTGCGCCGCGCCGCCGATGAGGCCGAGATGAAGTCGGAGCCGTCGAGCGTGACGTTGGGCGTGATGATGAGGGGCTTGCCGCCGAGCACCGACGACCACACCTGCGACAACCGGTTCGTCGCCGACACGCTGAGCGGCGCAGCCGGCGCGGCGACCACCGTCGTCGACAGTTCCTTCAACGCCGGCGACAGTGGACGGGCGAGTGCGCGCCGCAGCACGGCGTCGCTGCCCGGGGGCCGATCGTCCGCCGTCAAAGACGACAGATCGGGGTCGCCGTACGGCGTGAACACGACCTGCTGATCGCTCGGACGGTCCTTCAACGTCGCGACGAGGCCGGCCGCGAGTGCCTCGACGGTCGTCGCCGGAGCAGGATCCTGCGAGGACGAGCTGCTCGAAGAGGAACTGCTTGACGACGAGGACGCGTCCCTCGACGAGGTCGACGAGGTCGATGCCCCGCTCGGTGCGGTGTTGCTGGGCGAGGCACTACCGGCGCTCGCCGTCGACGACGCGGAGGACGAGGACGGCGTGCTGCCGGCGGAACCCGTGTCACCGGGCGAGGCCGACGCGGAGCTCGACGAACTGGGCGTCGACGTCGTCGCCCGGTCCGCGGCAGCCTCCGTCGGGAGCGAACCGTCCTGTGCCGCAGCGGGATCGAGCACCGCCGGGTCGATCATCCACGTGACGGGGGCACCCGGGTTCGAGGCGAGGAGACGCTGGATGTCCGAGCCCGGCCCGATGGCCTTGTTCCACGCGTCGAAGCGCTCGCGACCGCTCGCGGTGAACAGCTTCGGGTCGGCCGGAAGCGTGATGGGAATGACGACGGACGTCGACATCGGCGTGAACTTCATCGAATCGGCCTGCGTCGTCACGAAGCTGCGGATCGTCGCGGTGGAGCCGCCTCCGGTGACATCGACCTGCAGCGGCATCGTCGCCATCGAGAAGCTGACGTCGAGCTGGTTCGCCGGGATCGTCACGGTGACGTTGGTGCTCGCGCCCGGTGCAAGCGTCTCGACGTTCGTCGTCGCCGTGACGGGGTTGGTCATCGCGACCTCGCCGGCGCTCCAGCGTGACTGCACCTCCAACGTGTCGAGCGCACGCTTGGCGACGCTGATGCGGGTGGTTGCGTTCGTCAGCGGCGTCGAGCCCGTGTTGCGCACCTGCACGCTGAGCGAGAGCGAGTCACCGCTCTTCAGGGTGGGGGGTGTCGAGCCCGTCAGCGACACAGCGATCGGACCGCTCTGCGCCGAACTCTTCGTCGCGGCGCGCGAGGTGCTCGCGGCATGGGCCGACATGCCGGCCACGGACGATGCGTTCGCCACCGTCGACGCTGCGGCAGTGCTCGTCAAGCATGGCGGGCCGCTTGCCAGGCAGGTGGCGAGCAGGCCCGAGAACGCAGCGAGGTGGGCTCGTCTCGTCATCGACTCAATGACCGGTCAGGCGGGCCCACGCCGTCGCGGCGATGCGGCGTTCGTTGGGGAACGTCAGGTGTTCGTGGGCGCGGTCGAGGCGGAACCACTGCGCGTCGATGGCTTCGTGGTCCGGGTCCTTCTCGATGCTGATCTCGCCTCCGACGGCTTCGAGCAGGTAGTGGTGCACCATCTTGTGGATGCGGTAGCCGGGCACGGAGAACCAGTAGTCGATGACGCCGAGCGTCACGAGGGCGCGGCCCTTGATGCCGGTCTCCTCCTCCACCTCGCGTTCCGCGGTCTGGACGAGCGTCTCACCGGCTTCGATGTGGCCCTTCGGCAGGCACCACTCGACGCGTCCGGCGCGATTGTGGCGCGCGATGAGAGCGAGGTAGGCCTGGTGGTCGCGAACGTCGACGACGACGCCGCCCGCAGAGATCTCCTCGAGCGTCGCAAGGCGCGCAGCCCGGTGCACGCGGTGCGAGGAGACGGTCATTCTCATACCTTAACGAGAGGGTTCGGCGTTTGCGCCCGCGCTCGCCCGCAGGCCCCGGCATGATGCGGAAAACTCGCCGGCGCCCGGTCTTGACGTCCGTCGCGGCCGTTCGTGGGCGGCCTGGGGGTGCCCCGTCAGTGTTGCTCGCGCTCCGGCAACAGACGAGCGATGACGGCGCCGACGAGCGTCGCGACCATGAGCGGGATCAGGGCGCCGGTGCCGGCGCCGAGGGCGCACAACAGCAGCGCGGCGAGGGGCTTGCGCAGGCCAGCGCCGCGAGCGTCACCCATGCGCCGTCGTGGATGAAGGCGGCGATCTCCGGCATCTGCTCGTGTCCGGAGAATCGGGCCTGCGGGAGGAAGGCCGCGAGGAGGGCGACGGCCATCGTGGCGAGCATGGCCTGCACCCATGACGGTGCCGGCACCGCATCGAGCCATCTGCCCAGCAGCGGCTGTCCGGCGTTGAAGAGCGCGGCGATCGCAGCGCCCGCGGCTGCGGGAACGAAGGCCCACAGCATCTGTTCCTGACCGCCGCCGACGGTCGGCAGACCGAGGGCGACGTGCTCACCGCTGGTGGCCTGATGGATGACGACGCAGCCGAGGAAGCCGGCGACGGCCGCGACACCGAGGGCGCACAGGTGAAGCGTGCGCCGCCAGCGCACGGCGACGGGATCCTCGGAGTCGGTGATGAGGGAGTCGAGGGTGTCGAGGTGGTCATCCTTGCGCCGCAGCGGCACGATGATGACACCGCTGAGCCAGATGGTGGCGGCAGATCGTACGGGGCTCTGGGCCCGTGCCAGATGAGGTGCTGCGCACCGTTCATCAGGGTCAGCGCGAGGCCGGCCACCGCCCCGAGACCGCACCGTAGGCGGCAGCGACCGCGCGGATGCGCCGAGCGGGTAGGAACGGCGGCACGTCTGCTGAGGTGCTCATGGGGGGACCGTCGATTCGATGCTGGCGTGGATGCGACCGACGTCGTGCGAGGACGAGGCGATGTTTCACGTGGAACATGGCGACGGGGGGCGACGATCGCCCGCGTTGTTCATCGCAGCGACTCCATTTGAGGAAGCCCGTTGCGAAGAGGCGCTGGCCGCGAGGCGACGGCTACCACTCAGGCGTGGCGGCAGCCATCACGCGGCAGCGCAACGGGGGTGCGGCCGGAGGTGGGCGACTCGATACCCTTGACCAGTGACGCACACCTCCACCTCCACCCAGCAGGACGCCCGGACGGGCACGACCGCGGCGCCTCCGGCGTCGGGGGCGAGGATGCTCGGGACAGCGATCGCGCATCTCGAACCGGTCATGCCGCTGCTGCGGCAGCTCGGTGAGCTGTTCGCCGGGGCCGGGCACGAGATCGCTCTCGTCGGTGGGCCGGTGCGCGACGCCTTCCTCTCCCGCACCTCGCCGGATCTGGACTTCACGACGTCCGCCCGCCCCGATGACACCGAGCGCATCGTCGCCGGATGGGCCGACGCGACGTGGGATCTGGGCCGCGCGTTCGGCACGATCGGGGTGCGCAAGGGTGGCGTCCAGGTCGAGATCACGACCTACCGCGCTGACGCCTACGACCGTGAGACGCGCAAGCCGGTGGTCGAGTTCGGTGACTCGCTCGACGACGATCTCGTCCGCCGCGACTTCACCGTCAACGCGATGGCGCTGCGCCTGCCCGACCTGACGTTCGTCGACCCGTACGGCGGTCTCGCCGACCTGGCTGCAGGTGTGCTGCGCACCCCGACCGACCCGGAGGTCTCGTTCGGCGACGACCCACTGCGCATGATGCGCGCGGCACGTTTCTCGTCGCAGCTCGGGTTCGACGTCGCGCCCGAAGCGTTCAGGGCGATGCGCGAAATGGCCGCGTCGATCGAGATGATCTCGGCCGAGCGCGTGCGGGACGAACTGGTCAAGCTCCTCATGTCACCGACGCCGCGCCGAGGGCTCGAACTGCTCGTCGAGTCGGGCATCGCCGAACACGTGCTGCCCGAACTTCCGGCGCTCGCGCTCGAGATCGACGAGCACCACCGTCACAAGGACGTGTACGAGCACTCACTCATCGTGCTCGAGCAGGCGATGGCGCTCGAGGGACCGCGCGAGGTGCCGGGGGTCGAGGCGCCGACCGAGGTCGAGGGGCCGGATCTCGTGCTGCGCCTCGCGGCTCTGCTGCACGACATCGGCAAGCCCGACACGCGACGTTTCGAGCCGGGTGGCGGCGTGAGCTTCCACCATCACGAACTCGTCGGCGCGAAGATGACGCGCAAGCGGTTGCGCGCGCTGCGTTTCGACAAGGAGACGATCAAGCACGTCTCCCGTCTCGTCGAGCTGCACCTGCGTTTCCACGGCTACGGCAACGGTGAGTGGACCGACTCGGCCGTGCGCCGCTACGTCACGGACGCAGGGCCGTTGCTGCCGCGCCTGCACCTGCTGACGCGAGCGGATTCGACGACGCGCAACAAGCGCAAAGCAGCCCGGCTGCAAGCGACCTACGACGACCTCGAGGCGCGCATCGAGCGCCTCCAGGCCGAAGAGGAGCTGGCCGCCGTGCGGCCCGAGCTCGACGGCAACGAGATCCAGGCCGTCCTCGGCATCAAGCCCGGGCCGGTACTCGGGCGTGCCTACAAGCACCTGCTCGCGGTGCGCCTCGATGAGGGCGTCATCGGCAAGGACGCCGCGAGCGAGCGGCTGCGTGAATGGTGGGCGCAGCAGCCCGAGTCGCAGGGCTGACGGGGGCATTGCGCTGTTCGTGTTGTCATTGCGTCATTCGTGTTCTCGCGGGTGCGCGTCGCGGGCCGATGGCGGGTGCCGTGGACTGCGGCGGGCGTGTTGCCGCCGTCACGGCTGGCGTGCCTGACAAGCTGGTGCCATGACGGCAGTGGACGTGGCGTGGCAGGGCCTCGACGACGAGACGCGTCTTGACGTGGCGTCGATCGACTTCGCCGAGGAAGGCGGGTTCGTCGCGACCGGCCGGCAGTCGACGGAGACGTGGCGCGTGCAGTGGGATCTCGTCGTGGATTCACTCTGGCGCACGAAGTTCGTGACGCTCGACGCCGAGGGCTACGCGCCTGTTTCACCGGAAACAGACGACGTTTCACGTGAAACAGCAGACGAGGGCGGCTGGCGGGAGCCGGTGTGGCAACGCCACCTCAACCTCTGGCGCCGTGACGACGGAGCTCGCTCGCTGTGGCGCTGGGAGGGTGACGGGTCGGGCGACGCGCCCGGTTGGCTGGCCCCGCTCGGCATGGAGGACGGCATGGAACTGCTCCTCAGCGACGCCGTCGACGTTGACCTCGGCGGCTGCCCGGTGACGAACACGATGCCGATCCGTCGTCTCGGGGTCGACGCTGCCGGCGTCGGAGAACGGTCGATCACGACGGCGTGGGTGCGCCTTCCGGATCTCGCCGTCATGCCGTCGCCGCAGGTGTACTCGTCGGGTCCGCAGGCGCTGACGGAGGCGATGACGGTGCTCGACCCGCGTGTGTTCTCGGTCGTGCACTACCGCTCGGCGACGCGCGACGTCAGCGTCGACCTCACCGTCGACGATCATGGTCTCGTGCTCACCTACCCCGATCTCGCCGCGCGCGTCGACGTCCCATGACGAGAACCATGGTCGAACCCCCGGCTCGCGATCCGGTGCATTCTGAGCCGCCGGCCGAGGCCAGCTCCAGCGACCGTCGCACCCGGATGCGCTCCGGGGCCGCGCTTGTGGCCGGGGCGCTGCTCGCCATCGCAGCCGTCACCGCGTTCATCCTGCACAAGCTGGCCGCGCAAGATCCGGACACGTGGCTCATCGATCTGCGCGTCTATCTCCTGGGGGCTCGGCACGCGTTCTCGCCCGACCTCTACGACCAGCAGTACCCCGTCGCGTCGTTGCCGTTCACGTACCCGCCCTTCGGCGCGATGGTGATGGCGCCGCTCGGGCACCTGCCGTTCCCCGTGGCAGCCACGCTCGTGACGGCGACGTCGTGCGCCGCGCTCATGCTCGTCACGCGGCGCGCGCTGTCCGCCGCGTCCCGCCTCGGGCGTCGTGGCCGAGGGATGCGGTGGTGGTTCATCCCGGTCGGCGTGCTGGCGATCGCATTCGAGCCGGTGTGGGCGACGTTCTCGTTCGGGCAGGTCAACCTCATCGTGCTGGCGTTGTGTCTGCTCGATCTGACGGGCCGTCATCGTGCGCGCGGTGTCATGGTCGGTCTGGCTGCGGGGTTGAAGCTGACGCCGCTGTTCTTCGTCGCCTATCTGGTGTTCACGCGGCAGTTCCGGGCTGCGGCGACGGTGTGCGCGACGTTCGCCGCCACCGTCGCGGTGGGGTTCTTGTTCAATCCGCATGGCGCGGCGGTCTTCTGGACGGATGCGGTGCGCGATCCGTCGCGCGTGGGTTCGGCCTTCTTCGCCGGTAATCAGGCCCTCACCGGGGTGCTGCCGCGGTGGGCCGGTGAGCCTCTGCCGCACGCCGTCGTCCTCGTGGCGCAGGCGCTGGCGGGTCTGGCGGCGCTCGTCGCGGCTTCCTACCTCCACCGTCGCGGTCGTGAACTCGAGTCGGTGATCGCCGCGTCGTTCGGGATGCTCGCGATGTCGCCGATCTCGTGGAGCCATCACTGGGTCTGGGCGTGGCCGGCCGCTCTGGTGCTCGTGGCGGCGCTCGCCCGTCAGCTCCGGGGTGCGCGCGGGGGAAATGGCGAGCATGCGGCCGATGACGTAGACCATGGCGACGCGCGGGGCATCGGTGCCGCCGAGCGGGCGCCCGGCTGGGCCGTCGCCACGGGTGCGCTCCTCATGGTGTGGCTGTTCGTCTTCGTCTCGCGCTCGACGTGGTGGCCACCTCACTACGAGGACGCCGAGTTGTCGTGGAGCCTCGTCCAGAAGGTCTTGGGCAACACGTACGTCGTTGCCGGAGCGCTGTGGATCGTGTGGGCGCTCCTCGACGCCCGTGGGTGCCGGCGAGAGCGTGACGCCGCACCTTTCGCCCCACGAGGTGGCGAGTAACTCACAGGTAGGCGCGCAGTTGCCTGCCGACGCGTGAGTTACCCGCCATCCTGACAGCGCCCTGGCCCACCGGGCACCCACGCCCCACCGCCGACACAGGCACCCCGCCGACCCGCGATGTATCGAACCGAGACATCAGGTGGGGCACAATGGACGCTGATAGTCACGTCCGCGCCGTCGGCGCCCCGGAGAAGGATCATCCACATGCGCAAGTCCCTGACGATGGCGAGTGTCGCCGTGCTCGCCACCTCGCTCGCCGCGTGCAGTTCCACGGGTGGGCGCAAGGCGGTCGAGGAGGCGTCGAACAACGCCGGTCACGCGAACACTCCGACGATGACGGTCGCTCTCGTCACGCACTCGGGCCCGGGTGACACGTTCTGGGACATCGTGCGCAAGGGCGCCGAGGATGCGGCGGCGAAGGACAACGTCAAGCTCGAGTACACCTCCGACCCGGACGGTTCGAAGCAGTCGAACCTCGTGCAGCAGGCCGTCGACAAGAAGGTCGACGGCATCGCCCTGACGCTCGCGAAGCCGGATGCCATGAAGGGCTCCGTGGAGGCGGCGAAGAAGGCGGGCATCCCCGTCGTCGCGCTCAACGGCGGCCTGGACGACTGGAAGAAGATGGGCGTCGAGAGCTACTTCGGCCAGGACGAGAAGATCGCCGGCGAGGCGGCAGGCGACAAGCTCAAGAGCGGCGGCGCCAAGAAGGTGCTGTGCGTCATCCACGAGCAGGGCAACGTCGGCCACATGGATCGCTGTGCGGGCGTCAAGAGCAAGTTCGACGCGACGGAGAACATCTACGTCAACGGCACGGACATGCCGAGCGTGCAGAGTGCGATCACGAGCAAGCTGCAGCAGGACAAGACGATCGATGCCGTCCTCGGCCTCGGCGGCCCGTACGCGATGGCGGCGACGAAGTCGGTCAAGGACGCGAGCTCGGACGCCAAGGTCTACACGTTCGACACGAGCAACGAGGTGCTCGGCGCGATCAAGGCGGGCACGATCCAGTGGGCGGTCGACCAGCAGCCGTACCTGCAGGGATACCTCGCGGTCGACTCGCTGTGGCTGCGCAAGAACAACGGCAACATCGTCGGCGGTGGCGAACCCGTGCTCACCGGGCCCGCGTTCATCGACAAGTCGAACGTCGCCGACGTCGAGAAGTACGCCAAGTCCGGCCGCCGCTGAGCCCTGCCCGGCCCCGGCTCTTCGTTCCCAGCACATCGCGCGTGCACCTCTGGTTCGGCGGTGGCACAGCTGGCACTCACCTGAGTGTGATGCGCTGAGCGTTGGGCCTGGGGAGGGTCCGTCGATGGTGCCTCGAACCGCGAGGTGCCCTACGGGAAGGGCGGGGAGATGATCGAGCCGGACAGCATGACGTTCGCGGTCATGATCTGGATTCTGGGCTTGCTCATCACGCTGTTCGTGGCGCTGCGGGGCCATGCGTTCGGCACGAAGTCGCTCAAGCACATTGCGATGCGGCTTGGTGGCATGCTGACGAGCACGTTCGTCCTCGTGCTCGCCGCCGTCGTGACGCTCAACGCGAAGTACGGGTGGTACTCGTCCTGGCAGGACGTGCAGGCCGCCGTCACCGGGACGCCGCCCACGATCGAGCAGCATACGCACGGCCAGGCCCGCACGCAGGAGCAGAAGAGCGAGGCGGCGCAGCAGGCGCAGGAGAGCGACGCCGCCGCCGACTCGAAGTACGCCGCCCAGCGCGCTCGCTACGAGGCCGGCCTTCACCTCAAGCCGTCCGCGACGGGGCAGTGGATCAACATCAACGTGCCCGGTATTCGTATGCAGGGCAACGACATCGGCCGTGTCATGGTGTGGTTGCCGCCGTCGTATACGAGCGACACGAAGCGGACGTACCCCGTCATCGAGGCCTTCCACGGCATCCCGGGCGGCACCCTCGACTACCAGCGCGTGTTCCACCTCGACGCCTCGCTGCGTGACGCGGTGAGCCGCGGCGCGATGCGCGACGCCATCATCATCGTGCCGCAGGAGATGCCGGGTGGCATCGACACCGAGTGCGTCGACGGCGGCGGCCTCAACATGGAGACGTGGTTGACGTCGATGGTGCCCGACTACATCACGAAGAACTTCCGCGCCCAGGCCAGCCGTGAGGCGTGGACGACGATCGGCGTCTCGGCCGGAGGCTGGTGCTCGTCGATGGCGACGATCCTGCATCCCGACCGGTACGCGGGAGGCGCGAGCCTCGGTGGGTACTACTCGCCGCAGTTCGACACGTGGAACCCGTTCAAGGGCAAGGTTCCCGAGCGCTACGACCTCATCGCGCAGGTCAAGAAGAACCCGCACCCGCAGTCGCTGTGGGTGCTCGTCTCGGGCGCGGACAAGCTGTCCGGCGCCTCCAGCGAGTCGTTCATCAAGGCGGCGACGGCGTACGACGTCACCCAGGTCGATCTGCCTCACGCAGGCCACCGCGTCGGCGTGTGGCAGAGCACGTTCCCCGACGTCTTCACGTGGATGGGCAAGACGTTCCCCATGTTCGCAGCCTCGGCGGGTTCGACGTCACAGCAGTCGGCGTCGCCGTCGCCGTCCAGTTCGCCGTCAGCGCCCTCGTCGCAGATGCAACCGTCGGCAAGTCCACTGACGGGCCGTCACCGTGCGCTCACCCATCCCGTCACGGGTTCGACGAACGGCCTCGTCGGCTTGACGCCGCGAACGCGCGGGTAACAGCGCGCCTCTGCCACGATGCTGGCATGGGCACACAACACATCGCATCCGACCTCGTCGCGAACGTCCACTCCATCGCGGTGAGCGTCGGCCAGCGCGTCGAGGCCGGTGATGAACTCGTCCTGCTCGAGTCGATGAAGATGGAGATCCCCGTCGTCCCCGAGGAGCCGGGCACCGTCGTCGAGATCCGGGTCCAGCCCGGTGACGTCGTGCAGGAGGGCGACGTCCTCGTCGTCCTTCAGTGAGCGAGCGCCGCGCGGCGCGGTCGGGAAATGTATCGGTTCGATACACCTGTCCTCTACCATGAAGGACGGTGAAGGTACCCCTTCGCCTGCCCGCACACTCGAAAGGGAGCCTCGCGTGTCGACTCCTGCCACGTCGAGCGAGCCGAGTTCGTCACCGGCGACGCCCGCGCCCGCCAGCTCAGCGGACGACCGCGTCCGCAACCGCAACGTCCTCGCGCGCTACCTGTCACGCCCCGAGATCGGTGCCCTGTTCGGGGTTCTCGCGATCGCCGTGTTCTTCCTCCTCGTCGCCGAGCCGTTCCGTCACATGGCGAACACCGGCACGATCCTGTACCAGTCCGCGACGATCGGCATCATGGCCGTGCCCGTCGCGCTGCTCATGGTGGCGGGCGAGTTCGACCTGTCGGCCGGTGTCGCGGTGACGACGGCGGGGCTGTCGGCGTCGCTTCTCGCCTGGTACTTCAACTTCCACGTGTGGGCCGCAGTGGGCTTGAGCCTGCTCATCGCGCTCGCCATCGGTGCGCTCAACGGGTTCATGCTCAACCGCAGCGGTTTGCCGAGCTTCCTCATCACGCTCGCGACGTTCTTCGTCCTGCAGGGCGTCAACCTCGGCGTGACGCGCTCCGTCACGGGTGGCGTCGCGAGCAACGACATCTCCGACATGGCCGGTTTCGACTCCGCGCACGCATTCTTCGCGGCCTCGATGAAGATCGGGCCGGTCAACCTCAAGATCCCGGTGCTGTTCTGGATCGTCCTGACGATCATCGCCGCCTTCGTGCTGCTGCGCACCAAGGTCGGCAACTGGATCTTCGCCATCGGCGACGACGAGAAAGCGGCCCGCGCCGTCGGTGTGCCCGTGTGGAAGGTGCGCGTCGGGCTCTACATGTTCGTCGGGTTCTGCGCCTGGCTGTCGGGCATGCACCTGCTGTTCGCGTTCAACCAGGTGCAGTCCGGTGAGGGCATCGGCAACGAGTTCATCTACATCATCGCGGCTGTCGTCGGTGGCTGTCTGCTGACGGGCGGCTACGGCTCCGCGGTCGGTGCGAGCTTCGGTGCGCTCATGTTCGGCATGACGCAGCTCGGCATCAACTACGCCGGCTGGAACCCCGACTGGTTCAAGACGTTCCTCGGCGTCATGCTGCTCGCCGCCGTGCTCCTCAACACCTACGTCAAGCGAAAGGCGGACGCCCGATGATCCGCATCAAGACCGGTGACGACGGCCGCCGCCGCCCGGGCGCAACGGGAAGGCCGGGCACGGGTGACACTGCTGGCGCGACGCAGTCGGTGATGCCGGATGACGCTGCCCCCCGACGCGAGGCGGCCGAAGAGACCCGAACAGCGTCGGCTGAGCGCACCGCGTCCCCCGCGGTTGATGTTTCACGTGAAACGGCCTCCTCGGGCACGGACAGCGCGGGCGAGACGAGGGGCGCCACCGGCGTGAACTCCCACGATGACACCGCCATCGTCCAGCTCGTCGACGTCGGCAAGGCCTACGGCAACGTCGACGCCCTGCGTGGCGTCGACCTCACCGTCCGACCCGGCGAGGTGACGTGCGTGCTCGGTGACAACGGTGCCGGCAAGTCGACGCTCATCAAGATCATGTCGGGCCTGCACGACTACACGAGCGGCGAGATGGTCGTCGACGGCGAGGTGCGCCACTTCTCGTCACCGCGCCAGTCGCTCTCGTCCGGTATCGCGACGGTGTACCAGGATCTCGCGCTCGCGCCGCTGCAGTCGGTGTGGCGCAACTTCTTCCTCGGCAACGAGTTGACGAAGGGCCCGTTCGGAGCGCTCGACATCAAGCGCATGAAGGCCGTCTGCGACGAGGAACTGACGAAGATGGGCATCGCGGTGCCCGACCTCGACCGTCCCGTCGGTGGCCTCTCGGGCGGGCAGAAGCAGTGTCTCGCCATCGCCCGAGCCATCTACTTCGGCGCCAAGGTCATCATCCTCGACGAGCCGACGGCCGCGCTCGGCGTCAAGCAATCCGGCGTCGTTCTGAAATACATCATGGCGGCGCGTGACGCCGGCCTCGGCGTCGTGCTCATCACGCACAACCCGCACCACGCCTACCTGGTCGGCGACCACTTCGTCGTCCTGAAGCTCGGCCGCGTGACGCTCGATGCGTCGAAGCGCGAGATCGGCCTCGACGAGCTGACGGCGCAGATGGCCGGCGTGAGCGAACTCGAGGCGCTCGAGCACGAACTGCGCCACGACGACGCGCCGAAGGTGGCCGCGTCACCGATCGACGTCGACTGATTCCTTCGGAGCCGAGACCGCGCGCTGCGGGATCGCAGCTCTCACGAGACGAGTTGAGGGCCGAAACTCTGCATTGCAGGGTTTCGGCCCTCAGCCGTGGAAGGTGCGCGTGGGCCGGCGACGCGGCCTCTAGGCGAGCGCGGCGGACGTCAGCCCAACAGGTGCGTGTGCGTGATGGCGAACGAGCGCTCGTCGTAGCCATACGCCGACGCGACGGCCCCGAGCACACCGGACAGCGGGTCGTGCTCGTGGCGGATGACGACGAACTCGTCGACGCGCGTCAGTGTCAGGCGCGGCCAGACGCCGAGGCTCGTGCCCCCATCGATCGGGACGATGACCTGCGTCGAACCATTGCTCACCCGCATCTCCGACGGCGGCAGCGGCATGGTGCCCTGGGTCCCCGTGGCGATGAGCACGCGGTTCATCGGCTGCGTCATGTCGATCGTCAGCGTGTTGCCGCGTGGGGTGACGCTCGAGCCGTCCTGCAGCGCGAGCAGGTCGAGACCACGCCGACGCACGAGCCATTCGACCGTCAGGTAGCCGACGCCCGAGGCAAGCCGGTCGAGCGCGGCGACGCGGTGCAGCTTCACCGTGCGCCCACCGACGACGCTGACGCCCAGCGGCGGCGGAGACGGGCGTCGACGTGCCGGCACGACCTCGACCCGCCCGCTCGGAGCGGGCGCTTCGCCGCCTTGCCCCACCGCGACGCCCTGCTCGCCCGTGGACGGGGCCATGTCCGTCACCGACGGGCTCGTCTGCCGCGCGAGAACGCGCAGCCAGGCACCATCGGGGTTGCCGAGCTGCGAATCCGGCACACCGCGCTCGGACGGCGCATCCTCCGGTGCGTCCGCAGGCAGCGGCGCCGGCGTCGGGGGCTGCACCCGGTCTGGCTGATCCTGCGCGTAGCCATCGGTGCCTACGGGAAGTGAGAAGGCGTCCCCCGACGATGGAGTGGGCGACGAATCCCCCTGCCCGGAGCCGTAACCGGGCGATGGCTGCAGCGTCACAGCCGGCTCCCGGCCTGCTGCATCGCGGCGTCGAGGCCGGCGTCGTAGCCGCGGCCGGTGAACTCGACACGCCACCCGGCATCCCCTCGCACGACCTCCGCGACGACGAGCGCCGACACAGGCCCCGCCGCTGACGCGAGGTTGCCCGAGCGCGTGATCTCGCGACCCGTGGCGTCGTCACGCACGCTGACGTCGAGGCTGCTCACCTCGTCGAGGGTGCGCTTCGGGGCGTTGGCGCGCGGCTGAACGAACGCGAGGACGACGATGCGCTCGACGTCCGCGGGGGCTGCCGCGAGGTCGACCTCGACGACGCCGTCGGAGATACCGAGGCGCGTCGTCTCGTCGGGGGTGGCCGGCTGGTTGGAGTGCACGACGTGCTCGCGGCTCTCGACGCGGTCGCGCACGAGCGGCATCGCGGCGATGCCGAGGCGGTCGCCCAGCGCGGTCTGCGCGCCGGTGTTCCAGCGCACGTCGAGCGAGACGATGCGGACGCCGTCGAGTGAGGCGCCGGTGCCGGGCGCGCGGGATTCGTCAGCCATGGCCGAACTTCTCCTCCAAGAACGCGCCCTGGATCTCCAGGGCGTCGCGGGCGTTGTCGATCGAACGGCGCGCCGCGGACGAGGCGACGTGCTCGATCGTCGTGAGCTGCTGGATCAGCATGTCCTGCGCCCCGGCGACGCCGCGCGCCGCGAGGTAGGCGTTGATCGTGTCGGGCACGTGGGCGCTCGCGGTGCGCTCCAGCGTCACGAGGGTCTGCACGTCGAGCAGGCGCGCCGACGGGTCGGCGACGACGTCCTCGAGGTGGTCTCCGATGAGACGGCACAGCACCATCGCTCGCCCGGGCACCTGCGCGCCGAGGGAACGCAGCCACCGCACGTACGGGTGCAGCGCCGCCTCGACGGCTTCGACGGTGCCCGGAGTCGGCCCGCTGGGCTGCTGCTGGCGCGCGTCGTCGCGCGAGAACCACCCCACGTCAGATCCTTCCTGCGAAGCGGTGCGTCACGAGGCTCAGGCGGGCCCGCCGGGCAGCTGGCCGCGCATGTTCTCGTTGCTCTCGAGCTGCTGCTTGCGGGCGCGCTCCATGTACGGCTCTGCACGCTTGATCTGCGTCTGCAGGGACGTGATGGTCGCGGCCATCGAGTCCGTCGCGGCGCTGCGGTAGGAGTCGATCGCGTCCATCGTCGCGAAGACGTTGGTGAACGCGTTCTCGAGCTTCTGCACCTCGACGAGCGACTCGGTCGACTTCGCGTTGATCTCGGCGCCCTGCTGACGCAGCTGCTGCGACGTCGACTCGATCATGTTCGACGTGGTCGAGCGCAGGGCGTTGATCTGGTCGAGCACGAGCTTCTGACGCGCCAGCGCCTCGGAGACGATGACGGCCGTGTAGAGCGCGGCGACCGTCGTCGACTTGGCACGGTCGACGGCCGTGATGAGCTGGTCGTTGTTCTGCAGGACGAGCCCGAGCGACATGTAGCCCTGCGTGGCGACGGCGATCTCCGTCGCGAGGTCCTGACGGCGCTGGCGGACGGTGAAGAGCACCTGCGACTTCATCGCGTCGGCCTTCTCCGTCTCACCGCGGGCGCCGAGCTCGGCGACGCGCTGCTCGATGGCGGCGTCGAGCTGCGTCATCTTCTCGTCGAGGTCGCGCAGGCGGATGAGCGACTCCCACAGGCGCGTCTGCTCGAGCTGGATGCCGGCGTTGTCCTTGCGCAGGTCGTCCTGGCCCGATTCGAGCGCGGCGATGATGGCGTTGAGGTGGGTCTGGCTCGACTGGTACTTCATGAAGTAGCGGTCGACCTTGTCGCCGCCCGGCATCCACTTGAGCAGCTTCTTCGCACCCTTGAGGTCGGCGCGGTGCGGGTCGAGGTCGGTGACCGTCTGACGCAGCTCGGCGAGGGTGTTGCCGACCTTGTTCTGGGCGCTGTCCTTGCCGGCGAGGGAGGGGCGCTGCAGGATCGAGTTGCTCACCTGCGCAGCCTTCATGGACTCCTCGCGGCCCATGTTGGTGATCTCCTTGAGCCGCGCGCGGAACGCCGGGTCGTTGGGGTCGATCTCCTCGAACCTCGCGACGGTCTGCGTCGCCTCCGTGACGGCGAGCTGCTTGTGCTGCTCGTCGATCGGCACCATCGCCGCAGCCTTCTCGGGCTCGACCACGTCGACCGGTTTCGGCGGGGCGAGCATGGGCTGGGGTTCAGGGTTCGTCATCGTGCTCCTCCTTGGTCACGCGGCCAAGACATCTCGGTTGCGTCGAGCCTAGTCCACGCCGGTGACAACGCGCTGAGGCCCGGGGAACGTTCCCCGTCCGGCTCTGCGGCGCCAAGTTTCACGTGAAACACGGTGGTGCTCCGTCGTGCCGCGGACGTTCCCCGTCGCTGCGCGGCTAGGCTGAGCGATGACCCCGCAGCCCGTGCCGATGTCGCCGGGCGCGTCCCCTTCGGAAACGGATCCTCATGCTCCTCAAGACGTTCGGATGGTCCGCCGCCATCACGATCGCCGGCCTGGTCGGCGGCTTCCTGATCGGTGGGCCCTCCGGCCTCGCCATCGTCGCCATCCTCATCGTGCTCGAGGTCTCCCTGAGCTTCGACAATGCCGTCGTCAACGCGACCATCCTCAAACGGATGAACGCCTTCTGGCAGAAAATCTTCCTGACGGTCGGCATCCTCATCGCCGTCTTCGGCATGCGCCTGGTCTTCCCCCTGCTCATCGTGTGCCTGACGGGTCACGTCGGGCCGATGGAGGCCATCGACCTGGCCATCAAGGGCGGCGACCAGGAGACCCCCGGCACATACGCGCACATGCTCCACGATGCGCACCCGAGCATCGCCGCGTTCGGCGGCATGTTCCTGCTGATGCTGTTCCTCGACTTCGTCTTCGAGAAGCGCGACCTGCAGTGGCTGCGCCCCATCGAGCGTCCCCTCGCCAAGATCGGCAAGCTCGATCAGCTCTCCGTCGTCGTCGCGCTGCTCGTGCTCGCCGTCGTGTCGCAGACGCTCGCGAAGGAGCCCGGCACCGTCCTGTTCTCCGGCATCCTCGGCCTCATGACGTACCTGCTCGTCGGCGGTCTCGGTGACCTGTTCGAGAGCCAGGGCGAGGATGACGACGACGCTGCGGCAGGCGATGACGACGCTGAGCGCAGCGTCGCCACTAAGGCCGGCGACACTGCGGCGCAGGCACCCGCGTCGAAGGGTGTCGGCACCACGGCGGGCAAGGCGGCGTTCTTCCTGTTCATGTACCTCGAGGTGCTCGACGCGTCGTTCTCGTTCGACGGTGTCATCGGCGCGTTCGCCATCAGCCAGGACATCTTCATCATCGCGCTCGGCCTCGGCGTCGGGGCGATGTGGATCCGGTCGCTGACGGTGTACCTCGTGCGTCAGGGCACGCTCGACGATTACGCCTACCTCGAGCACGGCGCGATGTGGGCCATCGGAGCGCTGGCCGCGATCCTGCTCATCAGCATCAAGCACGAGGTGCCGGAGGTCGTCACCGGGCTCATCGGTGTCGGCTTCATCGGCACTGCTTACCTCAGCTCTCTGGTGCGCAACAAGCGCATCGAGGCGGCCGGCGGTCAGGTCGAGCACCTGGGCGGCTGAGCCCTCACGAACAGCGCGCGGCCACTCGTCCTGATGGGGACGGGTGGCCGTCAGCGTCCCGCACGCACGAACGTCGCCGCATCGTGGCCGTACGCAGCGGCCACGGGCCCGAGGTCGCCGGAGCTGGGGTCGTGCTCGTCGAGCAGGACGACGAACTCGTCGACCCCGACGAGGCTGAGGCGGGGCCAGACGCCGTAACTCGTGCCTGCGGGCAGTCGGCACTCGACGCGCGTCGAACCGTTCGCCACGATGATGCTCGACGCGGGCAGCTCGACGCCGCGCGCGGTGCCCGTGCAGATGAGGATGCGGTCGAGGCCGGGGAGCAGGTCGATGACGAACTCGTCGCCGCGCGGGTCGACGGTGGAGCCGTCGACGAGTGCGAGAAGATCGCGGCCCTCGCCGGTGTGCGACCACGAGATCGTCAGGGCACCGTAACCGGAGGCGAGACGGTCGAGGGTGATCGCGCCGTCGAGCTGCGTCGTCGTCCCGCCTGTCATCTCGAGGCCGCGAGGTGCGTCGTGGCACACGCGCGCGGGCGGGAACGACGCCGGCGTGCGGGAGGCGCTGGCAGGCCCGGGCGGGGTGCCGGCCGACGTGGAACGGTGGCCCGCCGCCGGCGGGCTGACGGCAGGGGCGCCCGTCGTGGCCGGTGTTGACGGCGTGCTCACCGGCGTCGCGGACGGCGCCTCGAGAGGGTTGGGTCGCGCGGTGTGGACCCACAGCCAAGGACGCGGGCCACTCGTCGTCGGCGAGGACGCGCTCGGCGAGGCGGCGGGCTGCGCCTGCCCCGCCGCGGACGCCGGGCCCGGGGTCGATGGGCCCGGGGTCGATGGTGGCGCGGAGATCCCGGGCGGCGCGAGCGTCGGGCTGTCCGGCCTGCCCGGGCCGCCCGCCGAGGGCGGACGCAGGAAGCCGTCACTCATGCCGGCAGGCCGAACTGCGCGAGGCCCGCGTCGAGTCCTCCGTCGAAGCCCTGGCCGTTGACCTTGACCTTCCACTCACTGCCGCGGCGGTACACCTCGACGGCGATGAGCGCGGTGACGTTGCCGGCGCTCTTGGCGAGGTCGACGGAGCGGGTGATGGGCGTGCCCTTCTCCGCGTCGGTGACGACGGCGCGCAGCGAGCGCAGCTGCGACAGGGAGCGGCGCGCGGCGCCGGGGCGCGGGTGGATGAAGACGATGACGGCGACGCGCCCGACGTCGGCGGGGACGGCGTCGAGGTCGATCTCGACGACGCCGTTCGAGGCGCCGAGGCGGGTCGACTGTTCGGGTGAGGTGGGTTGGTTGCCGAACACGACGTGGCTGCGTCCGGGCAGTTTCTCGTCGACGAGGGGGAGCGCGGCGACGCCGAGACGTTCGTCGAGGACGTTCTCGCGTCCGGCGTCCCATTCGAGGCTGATGCGCAGCAGGCGCAGGCCGGGGACCTCGCGCAGTGAGACGTTGGCGCCGGGGACGAGATCAGACATGGAACGAACCGTACTTGTCCTCGAGGAAGCTGCCCTGGATGAGGAACGCGTCGCGCGCCGCTTCGATGGAGCGCGCGGCGGCCTTGGACGCGGCGACCTCGAGCGTCGCGAGCTGTTCGACGAGGAGTTCGTCGGCGTCGGGCATGGTGCGGGCTGCGAGGTAGGCGTTGATCGTGTCGGGCAGGTGGGTCGTCGCCATGCGTTCGAGGGTGATGCGGGAGCCGACGTCGAGCAGGTGAGCCGACGGGTCCGCGACGACGTCGTCGAGGTGCTGGGCGATGGTGCGCGCGAGGACGTAGGCGCGGTTGGGGATCCGGCCGGATTCGCGGCGCAGGAACTGCAGCAGCGTGACGTTGCCGGCGGCGATCGCCTCCACCGAGCCGGGCTCGGGGGCGGATGGGGCCGCTGGGGCTGCTGAAGACGCTGCGCGCTCGCCCAGCCGATCGAACAAGCCCATCGTCACTGCCTCCCTGGCTTCGTCGGTGCGTTCGAGTGTTCGCACAGAGCGTACTGCTGCAACCTTCGCAGCGTCTCGTGCGTTGGTAGTGTCACGAGCAAGGGCCGAGACCTGCGTCACGCTGGTCACGGCCACCGGAGCATCAGGTGATCAAGGAGCAGTCATGGCTGTCAGCCTCGCCAAGGGCGGAAACGTCTCACTCACCAAGGAGGCCGGGCCCGCCGGTCTCACCGACGTCGTCGTGGGTCTCGGATGGGACGCGCGGACGACGACGGGCACGGAATTCGACCTCGACGGTTCGGCGATCGTCGTCGACGCGTCGGGCAAGGTCATCGACGACGGTTTCTTCGTCTTCTACGGCAACCTCGCGAGCCCGGACGGCACCGTCCAGCACACCGGTGACAACCTCACCGGTGAGGGCGAGGGTGACGACGAGCAGATCAAGATCGGCCTGTCGGGCCTGCCGCCGCAGGCTGACCGGGTCGTCGTCGCGGTGTCGATCTACGATGCGGAGACGCGCCAGCAGACCTTCGGGCAGGTGCGCAACGCGTTCATGCGTGTGATGAACGCGGCTGGCGGCTCGGAGCTCGCGCGCTACGACCTGACGGAGGACGCCTCGACCGAGACGGCGATGATCTTCGGCGAGGTCTACCGCAACAACGACGAGTGGAAGTTCCGCGCCGTCGGCCAGGGCTACTCGAACGGCCTTGGGGGCATCGCGCGCGACTTCGGCGTCAACGTCGGCTGACGCGTCGCGTCCGGCTCGATCTCGACGCACGATCCGTACGACTCACATCGAACGAGGAGAAATCTCATGGGTGTTTCGCTCTCCAAGGGTGGCAATGTCTCCCTGACGAAGATGGCCCCGTCCCTGCAGGCCATCACGGTCGGCCTCGGCTGGGACGTGCGCACCACGACCGGCGCCGACTTCGACCTCGACGCCTCGGCGCTGCTGCTCGGTGCTGACGGCCGCGTCATCGACGACCAGCACTTCGTCTTCTTCAACAACCTCCGCAGCCCTGACGGCGCCGTCGAGCACACCGGTGACAACCTCACCGGTGAGGGTGAGGGCGACGACGAGTCGATCAACGTCGACCTGTCGACGCTCTCGCAGAACGTCGAGCGCGTCGTCGTCGCGGTGTCGATCTACGAGGCGCCGCAGCGCGGGCAGAGCTTCGGGCAGGTGGCGAACGCGTTCATCCGCGTCGTCAACCGTGCTGACGGCGCCGAGCTCGCGCGCTATGACCTGACGGAAGATGCCTCGACCGAGACGGCGATGATCTTCGGCGAGGTCTACCGCAACAACGGCGAGTGGAAGTTCCGCGCCGTCGGCCAGGGCTACGCCGACGGTCTCGCGGGCATCGCGCGCGACTTCGGCGTCAACGTCGGCTGAGCAGTTCCTGCGACGTGTGAGGGGTGAGGGCCTTCGGGCCCTCACCCCTCACACGTGTGTGGTCACAGCCCGAGCATCTGCACGGCCGGCTTGACGAGCTTCTTGACGGTGCGGCCGTTGGCGAACTGGCCGATGGCGCGCATGTCCCACGTGCCCTGCGGAGTGCGGCTCAGCGCTGCGATGACGACACCCGTCGCGCGATCCGACTCGCTGAGCGAGAACCGCACGAGTTCGGCACCCGACTGCGCATCGACGAGGCGGGCGTAGGCGTTGCGCACATCTGTGAACTTCTGCCCCGAGTAGCTGTTGATCGTGAACGCCAGGTGCATGACGGTGGGCGGAATCGCCGTCAGGTCGAGCGTGATGACCTCGTCGTCACCGTCACCCTTGCCGGTGAGGTTGTCACCGAGATGCACGATCGCGCCGCCGAACTCCTTCTTGTGCATGAACCAGACGATCTCCAGCTCACGCCCGTTCGCGTCGAAGGCGATGACGGACGCATCGAGGTCGATGTTGCGTCCGCGCTTCGCCGGATCCCACCCGAGACCCATGAACACGCGACTCATCGGCGGCGCGCCCGTCTTCGTCAGGCTGACGCGATCACCCTTGCGCAGGCTCACATGGCCCTTGTCGAGGTTGACGACCGACGGCGCGGCCTGAGTGGCCGGCGCGGCCAGGGGCATCTGAGGCGGCGCCATCTGGGGAGGCGCCATCTGGGGAGGCGGTGCCATCTGCGGCGAGGGCAGCTGCTGGGGAGCCTGCTGGTGGTGTGGAGGCTGCAGGGGTTCGTACTGCGGGGCCTGCGGCTGGTGGGGTGGCTGCAGCGGCGCCTGCTGTGGAAGCGGGGCCCGAAGCGGAGCTTGGGGCTGGTGGGGCGGCTGCAGGGGGGCCTGCTGCGGTGCCGACGGCTGCTGTGGAGGCTGTAGCGGCGCGGGCGTCGGGGACACCGGCGCCGCGTACGGCCGGCTCGTGTCGCTGCCTGGCTGCTCGCCCGGCGAGGGCTCGGCAGGCCGGAGTGCCGCCGGTGCCGGGGCAGGAGCCGACGCAGGGGCGGCAGCCGGCGCCGTTGACGACGAGGGCTGTTCGGGGGCGTCGTCGACGCTGATGCCGAAGTCGGTGGCGAGGCCGGCGAGGCCGGAATCCCAGCCCTGGCCGACGGCGCGGAACTTCCAGGCGCCGGCGCGTCGGTACAGTTCGCCGGCGACGAGGGCGGTCTCGCTCGTCGCGCCCATGTCGCCGAACTGGGCGACGACCTGGCCGCTCGTCGCATCGTCGACGCGCACGGTGAGGCCGGGCACCTGCGAGAACGGGCCGCCGTCAGCGCTGAGGACGACGACGATGCGTTCGACGACGTCCTCGACGCCCGTGAGATGGGCTTCGACAGACGCGGATCCGGGCGAGGAGGGGCCGAGACGCACGGCGCCCGACGCGTGCTGCGGGGCGTTGTAGAACACGAAGTCCGAGTCGTCACGGACCTTGCCGGTGGCGGTGACGAGCAGGGTGGACAGGTCGACGGTCGGCGCCTGGGGTGCCGCCGTCCAGGTGACGACGATGTTGACGGCATCGCTGGGGACGGCGACGTTGGCGCCCTTGGTGAGCTGGGTCATGTCTCGATCCTCACATGCCGTGGCGTCCCGTTGGCGGATGACGGGCGTCGACGGGGCAGACTTGGGCGCAGGCACACCGACATCAGGGAGGGCATGCGGTGCAGCACTATTCCCATCTCGACGAATCGACCCGCGAGGCCATCTTCGCGAGCCCGCCTCGTTCTTTCTCGGCGCGTGATGACGCGCAGCACGTCGGTTCGGGTCTCGGGGCGAGCCTCTACATGCCCGGTACGCGCCCGCAGCTCGCCGATGACGTCGTCACGCATTACGCGCGTGGTCTCGTCAGCACCGTGTGGTGCCTCGAGGATTCGATCTCCGAGAGCGAGGTGCCGGCAGCGCAGGCCAACATCGTCACGCACCTCGCGGCGCTCGCGGCGCGGTTTCCGACGCCTGACGACGTCGCCGCGGCGCTGCCGCTGATCTTCGTCCGGGTGCGCACGCCGCAGCAGTTGCGCGACCTCGCCACCCTCGTGAACGAGGGGCCAGGCGGCGAATCAACCTGGAGTTCAGCGGTGTTGGCGGGTTTCGTCATGCCGAAGTTCACAGGCGCGAACGCGCCGGCCTACTTCGACGCTCTCGCGGAGGCGAGCGCGCTCGCGGGGTATCGCCTGCTCGCGATGCCCGTCGTCGAGACGCCCGGCCTGCTTCATCGGGAGACGCGCGGCGGCCTGCTGTCGGCTGTCTCGACGCTGCTCGCACCCCATCGCGACGTCGTCGCCTGCGTGCGCATCGGTGGTACCGACCTGGGCGCCGCGCTCGGGCTGCGTCGCCCGCGCGAGCTGACGATCTACAACATCGGGCCCGTCGCGGACGTGGTGTACGACATCGTCAACGTGTTCGGCCGCACCGACGGCACCGGCTTTCCGATCTCCGGGCCCGTCTGGGAGTACTTCGCCAACTCGCGCCGCCTGTTCAAACCGCAGCTGCGCGAGACCCCGTTCCGTGCGCTCGAGCACGACGACATCCGTGAGGAGTTGCTCGAGGAGAACCTCGACGGCCTCGTACGCGAACTCGCACTGGATCGGGCGAACGGGCTCACGGGCAAGACGATCATCCACCCCCAGCACGTCGGCATCGTGCACGCGCTGAGCGTCGTCTCCAGCGAGGAGCACGCCGACGCCGTCGACATCCTCGCCAAGCATGCGAGCGGTGGTGGGGTGCAGGCCTCCAGCGCCGGCAACAAGATGAACGAAGCCGGCCCGCATCGGGGGTGGGCGGAGCGCACGATGACGCGCGCCGAACTGTTCGGTGTCGCGCGGCCCGGTCTGGGCATGGTCGACTTCCTCCTCGCGCACGTCGAGGCCCTCTCGGGTCGTGGCGCGGGCAACCCAGCCGGTGAGCAGGCATGACGAAGGAGCAAACCATGACGACGACGTGGCCGGGCGAGTGGGTCGCCGAACGCCTCGGTGCCGACCTGCGCACGACGCAGGCGCTGCCGGGGCTCGATCTGCACGACCTCGTCGGGCTCGCGGTGCGACGCAACCCTCGTCGCGCACACTTGCTCGTCTCGAACGTCCTCGGCAAGCACGTGCCCGTCGACCCGCAGATCGTGCGCGGCAGTGGCCGGGCGCTCGGCGAGCTGGTGCGTCGGGTTCTCGACGCAGGAGCGGCGGTTGGTAGCAGTGACGCGGGAAGCGACGACTCGGGTGCGCAGGGCCATGACGTCGTCGATGGTGCTCTCGCACGCGTAGGACAGGCGCTGCACGAGGCTCTCCGGGCTCCTGACGACGCGCGGGTGGTCGATGAATTCACTTGCGCCGTCGACTCGTTCGTCGATCTGCAGCACTCACCTGCATGCGTCGTCATGGGGTTCGCCGAGACGGCGACGGCGCTCGGCCAGTGCGTCGCGGATGTGCTGCGGGCGCCGGCGATCCACTCGACGCGACGCCCCGTCGCCGGGTTCACGCCCGTCGGCGCCTTCGAGGAGGAGCACTCGCACGCCACCAGCCACCTCGTCCTGCCTTCGGACGACGGCTTCTTCGCGCGGCGTTCTGCTGGGCGCGTCGTGCCGCTCGTCCTCGTCGACGACGAACTGTCGACGGGCCGCACGGTGCTCAACACCATCGCCGCGCTGCACGAGAGCCTGCCGCGCGAGCGCTACGTCATCGCGACGCTCGTCGACATGCGCAACGCGAAGGATCGCGCGGCGATGGCCACCCGCGCCGCTGAGCTCGGCGTGCAGATCGACGTCGTCTCGCTCGCGGCCGGTCACCTCGACCTGCCGAGCGACGTGCTCGAGCGCGGGCAGCGGCTCGTCGAGCAGGTGGAGTCGCGCGCGAGCGTCCTGAGAGATGCCGGCCCGGAGCAGGGGCCCGAATCGAAGGCTGCGTGGGCATCGGGGCGCGCCAATGTCTCGACGGCCGCACCGAATGCTGCCCGGGGAACCATCACCGAGGTCGACGTGCCGTGGCCGCCCCGCACCCCGTTGACGGGGCGTCATGGGGTGACGCCTGCGCAGCTCGCCCCCCTGACCGCGACGCTTCCGGAGGCGGCGACCGTCGTCGCACAGGCTCTGCCCTACGGCGACGGTGAGGTGCTCGTCCTCGGCACCGAAGAGCTGATGGACGCGCCGCTGCGTCTGGCATGCGCGCTGCGCGAACGCGGTGTCGCCACGCGGTTCTCGACGACCACCCGCTCGCCCGTACTCGCCGTGGACGACCCCGGTTATGCCATCCGCAACGCGCTGACGTTCCCGGCCTTCGATGACCCGGCCGACGGTGACGGCCCGCGTTTCACGTACAACGTTTCACGTGAAACACCGTGGCGGACGATCGTCCTGTGCGTCGACCCGCCGAGCCTGACGCCGCAGCTGCACGCCCCGGATGGCGTCATCGAGGCGCTCGCGGCCAGTACGGACTGCGTCGTCGTCGCGCGGCTGCCCGAGCCGGCGACGGCCCCGGCGCGCGAACTCGTCGGCCCGACGTTTGGTTCGTACGCGCCCGAGGAGGTGACGTGGCTGCTCGAAGATCTGTCCGGCGTCACGCTCGAGGCGCCGACCGAGGAGCGCGAGGAAGCCATCCAGTCCGGCGGCGCGCATTATGCCGAGAGCCTGCCCGTCGAGTACCAACCGGACGCGGCCTACGGAAAGCTGTTCCGTGATGCGCTGGAGATGTCGAAGGCCCGGGTGGCTGCTGCGGTCGCCGCCGTCGCCGAGCTCGCGCTCGCAGAGCGCGGCGATGACCTCGTCCTCGTCTCCCTCGCCCGGGCCGGCACTCCCGTGGGGGTGCTCATGAAGCGTTGGGCTCGTCAGGCGCGCGGGCTCGACGTGCCGCACTATGCCGTCTCGATCGTGCGCGGGCGCGGCATCGACACGGTGGCGCTCGATCACATCGTGGCGCGGCACGACGCGTCTTCGGTGCTGTTCGTCGACGGCTGGACGGGCAAGGGCGCGATCAGCCGCGAACTCGTCGCGGCGCTCGAAGAGTACGAGCAAGCCACGGGGGTGCAGTTGGATCCGACGCTCGCCGTGCTCGCCGACACCGGGTCGTGCACGACGATGTGGGGCACGCGTGATGACTTCCTCATCCCCTCCGCCTGCCTCAACTCGACCGTCTCCGGTCTCGTGTCACGCACCGTGCTCAACGACGCTCTGATCGGGCCCGGCCAGTTCCATGGGGCCAAGTTCTACGCCGAACTCGCGCCGCACGACGTGTCGGGACTCTTCGTCGACGCCGTCACGGGAGCATTCCCGCCGGCCGCGGACGCCGACGACATCCGCGCCGAGGCGCAGGCGCGATGCGCGGCGGAGCCACCTCGGTGGACGGGGTGGGCCACCGTCGAGAAGCTCGCCGAGGAGTTCGGCATCGGCAGCGTCAACCTCGTCAAACCGGGCGTCGGCGAGACGACCCGCGTGTTGCTGCGCCGGGTGCCCTGGAAGATCCTGGTCGCGCCCGGCGTTGGCGGGGATCTGCGCCACATCGAGGCGCTCGCCGCGGCGCGTGGCGTGCCGGTCGAGGAGTATCCCGGCCTCGACTACAGCTGCGTCGGCCTCATCCACCCGCGCTTCACCCGCGGGGCGACCGGCGATGACGGCACCTCGGCCACACGCGACCCGAAGGAGCGAGCATGACGACGCATCCCGTTTCGATGCCGATGACGGACGAGCTGCGCGCCCTCGTCGCGGCCTACGCGGACGCCGCGCCGCCCCGGCCCTCAGGCGGGGACGCCATCGTCGCGTGCGACCTCGACCGGACGCTCGTCTACTCCGCGAAGGCGCTCGCACTCGCCGGCGCTGACGCCGACGCACCCGTCCTGCTCGTGGCGGAGGTGTACGACAAGCTGCCGTTGTCGTATCTGACGGTCGACGCCGTCGCGCTCGTGCAGGAGATGCATCGCGTGGCGACGTTCGTGCCGTCGACGACGCGGACGCGTGCGCAGTACGAGCGCATCCGGCTGCCGATCGACCCGCAGTACGCCGTCACGACGAACGGTGGGTTCCTGCTCGTCGACGGCGTCAGCGACGAGGACTACCACCGTGCCGTCCTCGACGAGCTCGACGGCTCGTGCGCGCCTCTCGCCGAGATCCGCGAGCACCTCGAGGCGATCGCCGATCCGGGGTGGCTGCGCAAGCTGCGCGACGCCGAGGGCATGTTCGCCTACCTCGTCGTGGAGCGCGCCGAGTTGCCGGCGTCGGTGGTGCGCGACCTGACGGGGTGGGCGGGTGAGCGCGGCTGGGAGGTGTCGCTGCAGGGCCGCAAGCTGTACGTCGTGCCGCGGCCGCTGCGCAAGTCGCGAGGCCTGGCGGAGGTGCGGCGTCGCACGGGTTCGACGTTCACGGCCGCGGCGGGCGATTCGCTGCTCGACACGGACCTGTTGACGTCCGTCGACGCCCCCGTCCGTCCACGCCACGGGGAGCTCGACGATCTCGACTGGACGTGCCCGGGCCTGCAGGTGACGACGGCGTCCGGCGTCCTCGGTGGCCGCGAGGTGTGTGCGCGGCTGCTCGCGGCGGTGCGGTGACGCGCGCTCGTTTCGCAGGGCCGACCCGGCCAGTCTCGTCGCCGGTCTCGTGCCTGGCGCGGAAACTGCTCGATCGGCAACGGCGTCCGATGCCTGTTGCGCTGACATGATCGACGCATGCTGCTGCCCGTGACCGGTGTCATGCTCTTCCTCCTCGGTGCGTTGACGCTCGGTGCGCGCGAGGTCGTCGCCGCAGGCCATCGTCAGGGCGTCACCTACCGCGCGCCGGCGCTCGCACGCCTCGACATCGTGTGGCTGGCAGCATCGACGCTCGCCGTCGTGCTCATGGGTGCGGCGATGCAGGTGTGGTGGGGTACGCGGCCCGGCCTCGTGCTGACGCTCGCACTTGTCGCGCCCACCCTCGTCAGGCTCGCCGTCATCGATCTCGACGTCCATCGCCTGCCCAACGCGCTGACGCTGCGCGCGGCGGGCGTCGTCGCGGGTGGTCTCGTGCTGGCGGGTCTTGTCGACGCACACCGCTCCGGCACGACGGTCTTCGACGCTGACGCCGCCCACCGCGCCATCGCTGGTGCCGTCGCGCTGGGCGTGTGCTACCTCGCTCTCGCGTTGCTCGGCGGCGGCTCCGGCATGGGGCTCGGCGACGTGAAACTTGCCCCGACGCTCGGCGCGCTGCTCGCCTGGGCAGGGTGGGACGTGTGGCTCACCGGCGCGTTCGCGGCGTTCCTGCTCGGCGGTGCATGGGGCGTCGTGCTGCTCGCGCGCGGTAGGGGACGGCAGGCGCGCATGCCGTTCGGCCCGTTCATGATCGCCGGCGCCCTCGTCGCCCTCGCGCTGGCCTGACGCGCGCCCTCACGGGCGGCAAAGGGTCGCGCGGAAGGCTCACGCCAGGGCGTCCTTGCGGCCCGGGGACCTACTCCGGTCAGCCGGCGTGGCGCGCAGATCCTCCGGCGTGGCGCTGTGCCGACGGGTGGCGCTGGCCTCTCGCCATCCCCACCCGTTCGGAAGAAGTTTGCCGCGTTTCGATATCTCGACTCGATACATCTGTTAGGAATGTCTCTGAGCGTTCACCCGCTCGTCATTTCCGTGTGGCGCGTCCGTTTGAAAAACTGAGCATTCGTGTCGCGCGGTGCGACGCAGACTGTTTCGAGGCGAAGGAGAGTGGCATGTCACGTCGTGGCACGGTGCTCGAGTTCGCCGTCCTCGGTCTGCTGCATGAGGCGCCCTTGCACGGGTACGAGTTGCGCAAGCGGCTCACCGGTGTGCTCGGTGCGTTTCGTGTCGTGAGCTACGGGTCGCTGTATCCGTGTCTCGCGAAGCTGTCCCGCAAGGGCCTCATCTCCGAGAGCGCGTCGTTCGCTCCCGGCGGTCGGCGCCCGCGCATCACGTACGAGATCACCGACGAGGGTCGGGATCATTTCGCGGATCAGTTGTCGCGCTCCGGCCCGGCATCGTGGGACGACGAGAACTTCGACGTGCACTTCGCCTTCTTCTCGCGCGCGAGCGCAGAGGTGCGCCTGCGCATCCTCGAGGGGCGACGTCTGCGGTTGCAGGAGCGTCTCGAGCGCTCCCGCGAACAGGCGATGGACAGCCGCAGCACACGCGATTCGTACATTGCGGAGCTGTTCCGTCATGACATCGAGTCGACGGAGCGTGAGGTGCGTTGGGTGAACGAACTCATCGAGATCGAGCGGAAGGCTGTTGCCGATCCGCGCCCCCTCGCCTCCGAGACCTGACGATTCGGGCGGCGCTCGCGTCGTTCGTCAGGATCGAAGGCTCGTCCACAACGGAGTGAGTTCCATGGGAAATATTCGCGTCGCCATCGTCGGCGTCGGCAACTGCGCGAGTTCGCTCGTGCAGGGTGTCGAGTACTACAAGAACGCGTCCGCTGACGCACACGTGCCGGGTCTCATGCACGTCACGTTCGGCGACTACCACGTCGGTGACGTCGAGTTCGTCGCGGCGTTCGACGTCGACGCGAAGAAGGTCGGGTTCGACCTGTCGGAGGCGATCAACAACTCCGAGAACAACACGATCAAGATCGCGGACGTGCCGCCGACGGGCGTCATCGTGCAGCGCGGGCACACCCTCGATGGTGTCGGCAAGTACTACGCCATGACAATCGACGAGTCGGACGCGGAGCCCGTCGACGTCGTGCAGGCGCTCAAGGACGCGCGGGTCGACGTCCTCGTCAGCTACCTGCCCGTCGGTTCGGAGAGCGCCGACAAGTTCTACGCTCAGTGCGCGATCGACGCGGGTGTCGCGTTCGTCAACGCGCTGCCCGTCTTCATCGCGTCCGACCCGGAGTGGGCGAAGAAGTTCGAGGACGCGGGCGTGCCGATCATCGGTGACGACATCAAGAGCCAGGTCGGTGCGACGATCACGCACCGCGTCATGGCGAAGCTGTTCGAGGACCGCGGTGTCGCGCTGGATCGCACGTACCAGCTCAACGTCGGCGGCAACATGGACTTCAAGAACATGCTCGAGCGTGAGCGCCTCGAGTCGAAGAAGGTGTCGAAGACGCAGGCCGTGACGTCGAACCTCTCCGGTTCGCTCGCCGGCAAGATCGACGACAAGAACGTGCACATCGGCCCGTCCGACTATGTCGCGTGGCTCGACGACCGCAAGTGGGCGTATGTGCGCCTCGAGGGCCGGGCGTTCGGTGACGTGCCGCTCAACCTGGAGTACAAGCTCGAGGTGTGGGACTCGCCGAACTCGGCCGGCATCATCATCGACGCCATCCGCGCCGCGAAGATCGCCAAGGACCGTGGTGTCGGCGGCCCGCTGCTGTCGGCGTCGAGCTACCTCATGAAGAGCCCGCCCGAGCAGCGCGAGGACACCGTCGGCCGCGAGATGTTGGAGGCCTTCATCCGCGGTGATGAAGAGCGCTGACGATCAAGCGAGCGGAGGTAGGACCGCAGCGAAGCGAGGATCCTGCCGAAGTGAGCGTTGAGGAAGCGTTCAAAAGAGGAAGAGCGCTGACGATCAAGCGAGCGGAGGTAGGACCGCAGCGAAGCGAGGATCCTGCCGAAGTGAGCGTTGAGGAAGCGCTCAGAAGAGGAAGAGCGCTGAGTCGGCATCGATGTCGCGCCGTCCGGCGACCTGAACGGGTTGACGAGTTGAGGGCCGAAACTCTGCACTGCAGGGTTTCGGCCCTCAACTCATGGCTTGGGGTCTAAAACTCTGCATTGCGGAGTTTCAGACCCCACGGGTGGGTAGTCTGCGCACGCACCCGGCCGCGCGACACCCCGCGTCGGCCGGTCGAAAGGGCCCGGCGCGTTGCTCGTCACGCTCGTCGGAACGTCGCTGGGCGTCGCGACCCTGCACGCGACGAGTTGTGCGTTCACGCGAGGGCGCAGCCGGGCCGGCGCAACGATCGGTGCGACCTCAACGAGACTTCATCTCGTCCTCCACCACCCACTTGTGGTTCTTCATCGTCATTCCGTCGGCCGTGTAGTCGACCATGTATACCGTCTGAGTGGTGGACGACGCGATGGTGCCCTCGGCGCCCTGCATGCCGTCCATGTGGTCAGCTGTGATGGTGACGGCTTCCCCGTCGGCGAGGTGTTTTGTGCCGGCGCTCTTCAGCTCTTGCTGCACGACCCACTTGTGGTTCTTGACCATCGCACCGCCGGTGGTGGGCTGGTAGTTCACCGCATATGTGGCGGTGCGGTAGGCCCCGACGACGGTCGCGGGGGCATTTTTCATGCCGTCCATGTGATCGGTCGTCAGCGTGACCCTGCTGCCCACCGGGAATCTCGGGTTCTTCGCCTGGGTCATGTCCGCCGGGGCCGGGCCGCCGTCCATCTCGTGCATGTGACCATGGCCGGAGGAGGCCGACGTCGACGTGGCCGCGGCCGACGTCGGCATGCCTGAGTGCGAGGAATGGTCGCTGCCGGAGGAACATGCGGTGCCGGCGCCCAATGCCACGGCGGCCGCAGTGGCGGCCAGATTTCGACGGTTCATGAGGTGCGGCCTTTCGCTTCGGGGGCGTGTTCGACGAACATAGCGGACGTCCCTCTGAGTTCTGTCAGAGCGGCGTGGGTTCACAGCAGTGTGCCGAGCGATGCCACGGCGCCGCCGAGGAGGAACGCGGTGATGGCGTACGCCAGGGGCTTGTTGTCCATCGCTGCACCGCTGGCGTGGTGAGTGATCGCGTGACCTCTGCCCTGGCGCAGCAAGTGCTTGTTCACCGGGTAGGCGGCGACGTAGGCCGCGACGAGAGCCACCGCCATCGAGACCCAGAACAGCAGGTCCATCAACCGTGCGTCCATCGCACCCGGTACGAGCCACATGACGAGGTTGTCGACGAGCTCCATCGTGGCGATCGAGACGGTGTCCGCTGCGAGGACGAGCAGGAGCGCCTGCTTGGCGGGGATGCCTGAGCGCAGCAGCGGTGTCGCTGACAGCGTGTACCCGAAGACGAACGCGAGGGCTATCGCGACGGCCGTGCTGAGGCCGTTGCCCCATCCCAGGGCCGTTGCGGCGATGAGCCCGACGATCTCGCCGATGGCGCATCCGGTGAGGCAGTGCAGCGTGGCCGACGCAGCCATCGACGACATGTCATGACCTGAGCCGTGATGGTGTTCGTGTTCGCTCATGTCAGGCGCAACGCTAATACCCCTAGGGGGTATTCCGGTTGCTGGGAGGTTTCACTGCACCTACTGGACGGAGAGCGTCCGTCGTCGACCTCGTCGTTGTCGTCGAGTTGAGGCCCGAATTCCTGCATGGCAGAGTTTCGGCCCTCAACTCACGGCTCGAGGCGCCCTGACCGGCGGTCGGCGCGGCGCGCCAGCAGGACTGGGGTCTGCTGGAATCGGCCCTGGCTCGGCCGCAAGCGGTGGTCTTCGGGGAGGTCGTCTACCCGGGGATCCTGATGAAGGCAGCCGCACTCGTCCATTCCCTGGCCAAGAATCGCGCGTTGGTCGACGGCAACAAGCGGACGGCGCTCGGTGCGCTCTGGCTGTTCCTCGCCCTCAACGGGACTCATCTCGTCGGCAGCGATGACGAACGATATGAATTCATGGTCGACGTCGCTGCCGGGAGTCTCGACGACGTCGGCGTGATCGCCGAACGCCTTCGTGACCTCACGGAACCCATGTGAGACGGCGCTCGCCGACGTGACAATGCTTCTCACTCCGCGTCGGCGTAGCGTCAGCATCATGACTACGACTGTTGCCTGCTACCAGGCCATTGCCGCCGACAAGCCCCTCGAGCCCGGCACCGTCGAGCGCCGCGACCTGCGCCCCGACGACATCCGCATCGAGATCGAGTACGCCGGAATCTGCCACTCCGACATCCACACCGTCCGCGGCGAGTGGGGCCCGGTGAATTACCCCATGGTGACCGGCCACGAGATCGTCGGCCGCGTCGCCGAGATCGGTTCCGACGTCACCGAGTTCAAGGTCGGCGACCGTGCCGGTGTCGGTTGCCTCGTCGACTCGTGCCGTGAGTGCGAATGGTGCAAGAAGGGCGAGGAGAACAACTGCCCGAACGCCGTCGGTACCTACAACGGCATCGACCGTCACGACGGGCGCCCGACCGCCGGTGGTTACTCGCAGGCCATCGTCGTCTCCGAGGCGTTCGCCCTCCACATCCCCGAGAACCTCGACGCCGCCGCCGTCACGCCACTGCTGTGCGCCGGCATCACCACCTACTCGCCGCTGCGCACCTGGGGCGTCACCGAAGGCTCCAAGGTCGCCGTCGTCGGCATGGGCGGTCTCGGCCACGTGGCCGTCAAGCTGGCCAAGGCAATGGGCGCCGAGGTGACCGTCATCAGCCAGACGCGCTCCAAGGAAGAGGACGGCCGCAAGTACGGCGCCACCGAATGGATCGCGACGAAGGAGAACCCCGACGCGCTCAAGGAGCACAAGGGCCAGTTCGACGTCATCATCAACACCGTCTCCGCCCACATCGACGTGCGCGCCTACATGGCGACACTGCGCCCCCACGGCGCGATGGTGCTGCTCGGCCTGCCGACCGAAGCCCTCGAAGTCAACGCCGGCAACCTCATCGGCGGCCGCAAGTCCCTCACCGGCTCCAACATCGGCGGCATCCGCGAGACGCAGGAAATGCTCGACTTCTGCGCCGAACACGGCGTCACTGCCGAGATCGAACTCATCAACGCCGACCAGATCAACGAAGCCTACGACCGCGTCGTGAACTCCGACGTCCGCTACCGCTTCGTCATCGACGCCAAGACGTTCGCCTGATCCCTCGGCCCGTCTTCCGGGTGGCGCGGATCCTGAGCTCGCAAGCTCGCCCAGGATCGCCGCGCCGCCTCGGTGCGACAGGCCTTCGGGCGGGATGACGAGAGCCGCCTCGACCGCACACCTCGCAGGCTCGGTGTTCGGCCGGGGCGGCTCTCGTCATCCCGAGTCCGCGTCGCGGGTGGTCGGGGCTGCGGGTCTCTGAGCCTGGAGATGGAGCGTGGCGGGGTTGGACGTCGGCGCTGCGTCACCCCTTGTCCCTCACTGGGTGAGCGCCTCGGTGCGCATCACTCGGCTCACACGCCTGCTCAATCTCCGACGCGGCCCAACCGTTGCAAGCGGCCGCGAAGAGAATCGCGACGTTCTTCGTTCGCCGGTAGCTCGACGAAACGCTCGCGGTAACGCGCGAGGAGGTCGTCCTCGAGCCGGCGCACGGCACCGGGCTGGTGACGGTAGCCCATCGAACGTGAGATGCGTTCCGAGTCGACGGATTTCAGCTCGTCAGCCAGCATCGGGATCGACGTCACCTCGAGCTCCGTCAACCAGTTCGCGGCCTCGACGTACGCCTCCGGCCGGGCGAAGCCCGATGTTTCGTACCGGCCCGCGAGGAACGACGCGAGCTCGCGGGCGTCGACGCGCAACCCGTCCTCGAACCGGCCCTCACCCTGCTGCGAGAGGCCACTCGACAACGTGTCGCGAATGACGGAGAACTCACGGTCGGCGAGCTCGATGAGCCCCGCCGCCAACGTGAAACGACGATCCAGCTCATGCGCGAACTCCGCCGGCACGTCACCCTTGTACCGCGCGTCGTGCTCGAACTCCGCCCACGCGTGCTGCAGCACCGTGCGCAACTGCACCGACACGCACTGCGCCGCGTCGTACGCGGTCGCCGACGGATCGTTCGAGATCAGCATGTGACGACTCGCGTAGCCGAACCGTCCCTCGCTCGCCGTCTCACGACCCATGTCGCGATCCTCGAGCACCGTGAAGTTCTCCGCGAGCAACTGTGCGACGGGCTCGATGTCGCTGTGCACGTACGTGATGATGCGGACGCCGACCTGATCGGTGATGTCGAGCGCCGGGTCGAAATCGGTGTGCCCCAACTCGCTGGCACGACGAGCGACCTTGTCCGAGAACGATGCCGGCGACTTCGCGCGCCCCGTGATCGACAGATAGTTGATGCCGGCGTCGTCGATGATCGAACGCACCTTGCGCACCATGTCGTCCGTACGCCGCCGCGTGCGGGGATAGCGGGAGGTGTACGTCGCCATCGCGCGTTCCAGAGACCGTCGGCTCATGAAGAGCATCCAAACAGATGCAGCCCGCGCACGTCACCTGCCGGCAGCGCCCCGCGGCCAACAGGACGTCGCACTGCGCCCGACGGCCTGCCCACGTCGCCACTTCCACCACCCTGTTGCCCCGACGCTGGCGCTCCGGGCACGGCTCACGCACAGGCATTGACAGCCACCACGAGGACGCGGCGGGAGCCCGCTCGGTACGCTGATCGATGAGAATGACGCCGCACGTCGTGCGTCGCGCGAAAGTGAGGCACGTCCGTGGTCAACGATTCCGGTTCGAAGCGACCCCCGTCGAGGGGCGGGTCGCGTCCGTCGAACAGCGGTAGTCCCAAGGCACCCACCTCCCGCGCCGGTGCGCGGGGCGCCCAGGGCGCGAGTCCCGCGGCGCGGCGTCGACGGGGGAGCAGGAAGAAGAGCGCGCACTCGTTGCCGTTCCGCATCGTGCGCGCCGCCCTGCTCGCCCTCGCGAGCCTCGTGCTGCTGGCCGTGCTCACGTTCATCGGCCTCTACCTGTTCATCGACATCCCCAAGGCCAACGCCCAGGCGACGCAGGCGGTCTCCGTCGTCTACTACGCCGACGGCAAGACGGAGATGGGCCGCTTCACGACGACGAACCGTGACCCCGTCGAGCTGAACAAGGTGCCGATCGACGTTCAACACGCGTTCATCGCCGCCGAGGACCGCAGCTTCTACTCGAACCGCGGCATCTCCCCGACGGGCATCGCGCGCGCCTTCATCAACGACTTCACCGGTGACGGTGGCAGCCAGGGCGGCTCGACGCTGACGCAGCAGTGGGTGAAGAACTACTTCCTGACGCAGGACAAGACGGTCACCCGCAAGGTGAAGGAGGTCGTCATCAGCCTCAAGGTCGACCAGGAGATGAGCAAGGACGAGATCCTCCAGGCCTACCTCAACAACGTCTACTTCGGGCGCGGGACGTACGGCATCCAGGCTGCGTCGCAGTCGTACTTCCACAAGGACGTCTCCCAGCTGACGACTGTGGAGGGCGCGTTCCTCGCCTCCGTCGTCAACAACCCGGAGAACATGGATCCGAGCGTCGGGCCCAACTCCGAGCAGCGTGCCAACGAGCGCATGGCGTACACGCTCAACGGCATGGTCAAGATGGGGTGGCTGACGGCCGAGGAACGCAACAAGGCCGTCATGCCGAAGTTCTATCCGCGTCAGCCGATCAAGTACGCGGACGGGCCGCAGGGCTACGTCATCGCCTCCGTCCGCGGCGAACTGTCGCGCAAGTTGAAGCTCAGCCAGGAGGACATCGACCGCGGTGGTCTGCGCATCACGACGACGATCGACAAGCGCGCGCAGGACGCGGCCGTCGCGGCGGTGGAGAAGCACACGCCTGACACGTTGCTCGGCAAGCTGCACACCGGCCTCGTCGCCGAACGTGCGAACGACGGCGGCGTCGTCGCGATGTATGGCGGCGCCGACTACGACCCGGTGAAGTCGCCCTACTCGGACGCAGATCAGGCGATGCTGCAGACGGCGTCATCGATGAAGCTGTACACCGCGATCGCTGCGCTGCAGCACGGCAAGTCGGTCGACACCCAGTACAACGGCAACAACTATCTGCCGATCGGTGCCGGCAAGTACGTGCAGAACAACCAGAACGAGTCGTGGGGTTGGCAGCCGATCAGCAACATGCTCGCGTACTCGATCAACACGGCGTTCGTCCGGCTCAACCGGGAGATCGGGCCGGCGAATACGCTCGAGGCGGCGCAGGCCTCGGGCATGCCGAAGACGCTCGGGGGGATGAACGACACGAACATCCTCAACGTCCTCGGCACGGGTGACAGCCGCGTCGTCGACCAGGCGACGGGGTACAACACCCTCAACTCCGGCGGCGTGTTCTACGACCGACACCTCATCTCGACCGTGAAGTCGTTCGACGGCAAGTACTCCTACACCGTCGACACCAAGGGCAAGCGGGTGTACGACAAGGCGATCGCGGACGACCTCACGTGGGCGCTAGGCAAGACGGGTGTCTACGGCACCGCGGCGGGCGCGCAGGACGAGCTCGGGCGCGCCATGGCGTCGAAGACAGGTACGGCCTCGGGCAACAAGTACCTCTGGTTCAACGGCTTCACGCCTGGCCAGATCACGACGAGTGTCGGCATGTACTACAGCACCGACGGCAAGACGGCGCAGCCGATGCAGAATCTGCCAGGTGTGACGGCGAGCGACGTCTACGGCGCGGGTCTGCCGCGCAAGGTGTGGGTCGACTTCATGGATGCCGCCCTCGAGGGGCAGAAGAAGACGCAACTGCCCAAGCGCTCGTACTACAACGAGAACAAGCCCGAGTCGGCGTCCACGTCTGCGTCACCGACCCCGACGAAGACGTACGCCGCGCCCTCCAGCGCCGCGTCGCAGCCCTACCCGGAGCCGACGCAGTCGAACGTCCAGCCCACCCAGCCCGACGCGACGGACGCCCCGGGCCCGGCGTCGCCCGGGTCGACGGCGCCTGACGCGACGCTGCCGGCCTCCTCCAGCGCGGCTGTTTCACGTGAAACGAGCCCGCCGCAGACGGCGGCGTCATCGGCCGTCGCGAGCGGCCGGTGATCCCCGGGAGCCTCGGCGAGTCGCTGACCGGGCACCCCCGCCTAGGCTGACCCCATGACGCACACGGCCACGCCTGCGCACCCGACGACCGCTCCGAGCTCGGGTCGAGCCCCGACGCGCACCGACCCGGTGGCCGTAGCGGCCAGTCACGTCGTCGGTGGGCCGCTGGGGCGTCACGCCGTCGTCGGGCGACGCGGGTGGCGCCCGGCCGCCGTTGTCCTCAGTGCGCTGAGCGCGGTCTTCGTCGCGCTCGGGGTGCTGCAGAAGAACCACTGTGTCTCGACGGGGTGGGCGACGCCCGGATCCTTGTGGCGCGCCTGCTACTCCGACCTGCCCGTCGCCGTCGCCGCGCCCGCCGGATCGTCGCCGTGGTCGAACCCGACGATGCAGGGCCAGCCCCCGCTGACGGCACTCATCACCTGGCTCGTGCGCACGATCGTGCCCGGCGGTTCGCAGCTACGGCTGCAGCAGGGGATGTTCGCGTGGGGGGCCGCCGTCGTCGCGTTGCTCATCGCCCTCGCCGTGTGCGCGAGTGCCGCGTCGCGACCCGACAGCCCCTGGGTGGCTGCCCACATCGCGTTGTCGCCGGTGCTCATCACGAGTGCGCTCATCTCGTTCGACGCGCTCGGTGTCGCCCTCGTCGCAGCCGGACTGCTGGCCTGGGAGCGCACGCGCTTCCCGCTCGCGGGGGTGGCGCTCGCGGGCGCCCTCCTGACGCGTCCGACGCTCGGCGCCGTCCTCGTGGCCGCGCTCGTCGTCGCGCTCGTGCGCGGCCGCACGAAGGGCGCCCTGGCACTCTTCCTCGGGGCGGGCGCGACGTGCGTCGCGATGTTCGCCGTCATCGCCGTGTGGGGCGGCGACCCGTTCACCTCGTTCACCGCCTGGCGCCAGCAGGGCGCCGGGTACGGCTCGCTCTGGTACATCCTCAGCTTCGCGGACGTGACGTTGTCACCTGCCGTCCTGACGGGCCTCGCCGTGCTCGGGTGGATCGCGGCGATCGCGCTGGGGGCGATTCTCGCTCAGGGTCGTGAGCGGCTGCCGCTCGCGCCCATCGCGCTGCTCATGCTCGTCACGGTGATGCTGACGTCGCGTGCCCTGCCGGTGCAGGCGTGCTTGTGGGTCCTGCCGCTCATCGCGCTCAGCGCGCTGCCGTGGCGCGACCACCTCGTCTGGGCGGGCGCCGAGTTCGTCTACTTCATCACCGTGTGGGGGTTCATCGCGCGTGCCTCGAACATGGCGAAGGCGCTGCCCTCCGGCTGGTATTGCTTCTTCACCCTGGTGCGACTGGCCGGGCTGGTCTACCTGGTCACCGCGGCGATCCGCGCGACGCGTCCGTCGACCGTCGCGTCATCCGAGGACGACGCCGACGAGCGCCGCGCCGGCCTCACCGCTCGGCAGCACGCGAACGCCGCGTCAGCCTGAGTTCATCCACAGAGATTGGTCGCCGGTGACGGCTACGGGTAGTCTTGAGGGGTTCGTGCCGTCTCATCCACAACCTGTGGCTCCGGCGCGTGCTCCCCGACGGCTCGATGGGCCATCGTGGTGCGTGCGACGACGAGAGGGCGCGGCAACGCTGCAACCCTCCTGTCACGGAGAGACCGTGACCGCTTGAGACCAAAGGAGGTGGGTTACCGCATGCGTCATTACGAAATGATGATCATCCTCGACGGTGAGCTCGACGAGCGCACGGTCCAGCCCTCGCTGGAGAAGTTCCTCTCTGTCGTCACGAAGGACGGCGGCACCGTCGACAACGTCGACGTCTGGGGCCGTCGCCGCATGGCTTACGACATCAAGAAGAAGTCCGAAGGCATCTACGTCGTGGTCGACTTCAACGCGACCCCGGCCACCGCTGCAGAGCTTGACCGTCAGCTTGGACTCAACGAGTCCATCCTGCGTACCAAGATCCTGCGCAAGGACGCCTGAGAACTCCCCACATTCAGTAGGAGGAACCACCCATGGCGCAAGGTGACGTCAACATCACGATGGTCGGCAACCTCGTTGCCGACCCCGAGCTGCGCTACACGCCGAACGGCGCTGCCGTGGCGAACTTCCGCATCGCCTCGACCCCGCGCGTCTTCGACCGCCAGTCGAACGAGTGGAAGGACGGCGAGGCGCTCTTCATGTCCTGCTCCATCTGGCGCGAGGCAGCGGAGAACGTCTCGGAGTCGCTCCAGCGCGGCTCGCGCGTCATCGTCACCGGCCGTCTGAAGTCTCGTTCGTACGAGACGAAGGAGGGCGAGAAGCGCACCGTCACCGAGCTCGAGGTCGACGAGGTCGGCCCGTCGCTGCGGTACGCCACGGCGAAGGTCAACAAGACCCAGCGCTCCGGCGGTGGCCAGGGTGGCAACTTCGGAGGTGGCAACGGCGGCGGCAACGTCAGCCAGGGCAACTTCGGGGGCAACTCCGGCGGTGGCAACGGTTTCGGCGGCAACTCGGGTTCTCAGGGCGGCAACTTCGGTGGCAGCCCGACCGACGACCCGTGGGCGACCGGTGGCAACTCGGGTGGCGGCTTCGGCGGCAACTCGGGTGGCAACGCCGGCGGCCAGTCGAACGGCTCGCAGGGCGGCGGCAACGGTGGCTGGTCCACCGGCCCGTCGTACGACGAGCCCCCGTTCTGATCGTTCCTCCTCTTCCCGGGCGTCACCACGACGATGACGCCCCACCGGCCCGGCACGCACGTGCCGGCCACTCACACACTCGCTATCCCGAGTCACCACTCGGGCTCTCATAGAAGGAGAGCACCACGATGGCAAAGCCCGTTGTGCGCAAGCCCAAGAAGAAGGCCAACCCGCTGAAGGCGGCGAAGGTCGAGAACATCGACTACAAGGACGCTGCGCTGCTGCGCAAGTTCATCTCCGACCGCGGCAAGATCCGCGCCCGTCGCGTCACCGGTGTCTCCGTCCAGGAGCAGCGCCTCATCGCCAACGCCGTCAAGAACGCGCGTGAGATGGCTCTGCTTCCCTACTCGAGCTCCGCTCGCTGATCGAGGAAAGGAACACCGACATGAAGGTCATCCTGACCCACGAGGTTTCCAAGCTCGGCACGGCCGGCGACGTCGTCGACGTCAAGCCCGGTTTTGCCCGCAACTACCTTCTGCGCAACAACCTCGCCACGGAGTGGACGAAGGGCGGCCAGAAGCAGGTCGACTCGATCACGAAGGCTCGCGAGACGCGTTCCATCAAGACGCTCGAAGAGGCGAAGTCCGTCAAGGGCAACCTCGAGAACGCCAAGGTGACGCTGAAGGCTCGCGCCGGCGAGAACGGCCGCCTCTTCGGCGCCGTCACGACCGGTGAGATCGCCGACGCGATCAAGGAAGCCGGCGCCGGTTCCGTCGACAAGCGCAAGATCGAGATCACGACGCCGATGCGTTCGCTCGGCGAGTACTCGGTGCTCGTGCGTCTGCACCCCGAGGTGCAGGCCACGGTCGACGTCAAGGTCGCCCGCGCCTGATCCTCACCGGCCCACCCCGGCCTCGTCCGGGGCGGGCCGACGTCGAAGCCCCGCGCCACGGTTCGTCCGTGGGCGGGGCTTCGTCGTGCGTGCGTCAGAGGGCGGTCGCGAGGTGCGCGTGGATGGTCGCGGCGACGCGGTTGGCGACGGACGTGCCGATCGCCATCGTCGGGGTGCGCTGCAGGATGGCGAGCGTGTGGTTGCGGTTTCCGCCGACGTGGCCGATGCTGTTGACGCGCCACAGACCGGCGTAGGGCAGCCAGCCGTTCTTCACCTGACTCGTGCCGATCGAGCCGACGCCCCAACGCTGATCCGCCGCGACCTGGCCCATGAGCGTCAGGATGTAGCCACGGTTGGCGGCGTTGAGCAGCCTGCCGCGCCAGCTGATCTCGTTCATGAGGACGATCTGGTCGTAGGCGGAGGTCGTCGTCAGGCCCCAGGCTCCGGCAGCGCGCGTCGACGTCATGCCGAGGCTGTTCGCGACGGCCTGCACCGCGGGTGCGCCGCCGACGCTGCGCCACAGGTTCGTCGCCGCGTTGTTGTCGCTGACGCGGATCATCGGGGAGGCCTGGCTCTTCTCCCACGCGGTGAGGCCGCGCCCCGCCTTCTGGGCGCGCGAGCAGACGGTCGCGAGGATGAGCACCTTGACGATGCTCGCGCACTCGTTGCGGAACGGCGCGTTGTACTGCCACACCCGCATGCTGCGCCGATCGTGCACGGCGACGGACAACCCGCCGGTCGTGGATGCGTCGATGGCGTGCATCTTGTCGTAGAGCCCCACCGTGGTGGCCGAGGCCTGGGTCGCCCCGAGCGTCGAGACGGCGCCGGTGGCGCCCAGTGCGAGCGCTCCGGTGAGTGCGGTACGGCGGCTGACGCCGTGACTCGTGAGCAGTCGATCATCGAGGTCGTGCGTCATGGGAACTCCCTGAGAGATGCCTGCGTATGACCTCAAGATAGTGGGTGAGGGCGGCCCATGGGGCATTCGCGGCCCGCGAGCATCGGGGGCGGCGGGACCGGGGCGTCAGCCGGCGCTCTCGAGGTGCATCCAGGCGGTGCCTCGACGCCGGTGGTCGAGCACGGCCATGCGCGCGAGCAGGTAGAGCGCATACAGCACCCAGACCGCGACGAGCGGCGACGCGTCCCCCCAGCCTGTGACGGCATCCCGCGAGGTGCTCAGGACCCACACGAGCGGCAGGTAGCCCACGAGAAGCGCCAGTTGCGCACGGGCGAGGAACGCGCCGTCCCCGGCACCCATGAGCACACCGTCGTGGACGAACAGCACGCCCGACGGTGCGCTCACGAGGGCGATGACGACGAGGGCGGCGCTCGTCGTGTGCGCGATCGTCGCATCGGAGGTGAACAGCAGGGGCACCCACCACGCCGTGACCAGCGTCGCCACACCGCCGACGAGTCCGCAGCGCCAACCCCATCGAGTGAGCGTCGCGGTCAGTTCGCGGGTGCGTGAGGCGTCACCGCGGCCCAGTGATTCGCCGACGAGCGCTTGCGCCGCGATGGCGACGGCGTCGAGCGCGAACGTCAGGAAGGTGAAGATCGTCGATGCGATCTGGTGCGCCGCGAGGGTCCCGGGGCCGAACAACCCGGCGGTGGCCGTCGTGAGGAGCAGGACGGCGCGCAGCGCGATCGTACGCACGAGGATCGGCGCCCCGGCGCGTGCCGCACCCAGGACACGTCCCGGGTGGGGGCGGACGTCGAGATGGCGCACCCGTCGGCCGATCGAGGCGAGCAGGGCGAGCGCCATGAGCCACTGCGCGGCCGTGGTGCCGGCGGCCGAGCCGGCGAGGCCGGTGTGTAGACCGAGGACGAGGATGGCGTTGAGCGCCGCGTTGAGGGCGAATCCGGTGACGGTGACGAGCAGCGGCGTCCGCGTGTCCTGTAGGCCCCTGAGCAGCCCCTGCGCTGCGAGGCAGACCAGCATCGCCGGGATGCCGAGCGCGCTGATCCGCAGGTATGTGACGCCAGCGTCCACGACCTCAGGCGCGCTGGTCATCGCGCGCACCGCGAGTGGCGCTGCGGCGAACGTCGCGGCGGCGAGCGGGATGCTGAGCGCCAACGCCAGCCACACGCCGTCGAGGCCCGCCCCGATCGCTCCGTCCTCGTCGTTCGCGCCCATGCGGCGTGCGACGAGTGCGGTTGTCGCGTAGGCGAGGAAGACGAAGATGCCGGTGAGGCTGAGCAGGACGGCGCTCGCGGCTCCGAGCGCCGCGAGCTGCGTGACGCCGAGGTGGCCGACGATCGACGAATCGGTCATGAGGAACAAAGGCTCGGCCACGAGCGTGAAGAAGGCCGGCACGGCAAGGGCGCGAATCTGGGGCCCCAGGGAGTCGGGTTCCTGCACTTCTCGCGCTACCCGTCTCATCATATGAGAAAAAATGTCCTCTCGTGCAACCGCGTCGGCGCGCCTGCTCGGCGGAGCCCCCTGACTCCTGGTATTGGCCCGAAACTACGCGGAACGACGGGAAAATATCCAGGTGGGCGTCGTGGCCGCTTATCTCGCGCGGCGCGCGTCGAGTCAAGCATTTACCGGGCGTGTCGGCAACTTTCATTTCACACTCAGGAAACGCTCGGGCAGAGTGAAGCCTGCACCTTTGTGAGCGGGGGCTGGCGAGGGTGTGGCAGTGGCGTGCGTCTCCACCCTGGAGACGCGGTGCGCTGGAACGCGAAAACCGTAGAAAGGCTGCTCACTTGAGTACACATGCTCCCCTGCACATGAGGAGACGCGAGCGCACCGTGCGCCCGCAGCTCGCTCTTCGATCCGGCCTCGGAGCCGGGGTGGCGCTCGCCATCCCGGCCACCGGAGCCCTCGTCGCGGCCGCGCCCGCGATGGCCGCACCCGGCACGGGTACGACCACGCCGAGCGCGACCACACCGACCGTCAAGCCCGTCCTGTTCTTCGGCTCCCGTGGGGAAGCGGTGAAGGCGATCCAGGCGCAGCTCCAGGTCAACGCGGACGGCATCTTCGGCCCTGCGACGCTGTCGGCTGTCAAGTCGTTCCAGCGCAGCAACGGGCTGTACGCCGACGGCATCGTCGGCAAGCTGACGTGGGCGAAGCTCGCTGCGGCGACGACGCCGACGACCCCGACAACGCCGACCACTCCGACAACGCCGACCACGCCGACGACGTGCTCCGCGAACACCACGACGCTGCGCTTCGGTTCGACGCACGCGCTCGTCAAGGTGCTGCAGAGCAAGCTCGGAGTCGAGGTCGACGGCATCTTCGGGCGGGCCACTCGTGCAGGGGTCGTCTCGTTCCAGGCGCAGAACGGTCTGTACGCGGACGGCATCGTCGGCAAGCTGACGTGGGCGAAGCTGGGCTGCTCGACGACGACTCCCACGACGCCGACTCCTCCCACGGTGCCCACGACGCCGGCGACGCCTCCCACGGTGCCGACGACGCCGACGACGCCGACGACGCCTGCTCCGTCCGCGACGGCCGCGCAGATCATCGCGTACGCCAAGACGTTCCAGGGTGTGCCGTACGTGTGGGGCGGTTCGACGCCGTCGGGCTTCGACTGCTCCGGCTTCGTCTCGTACGTGTTCAAGCAGTACGGCATCACGATGCCGCGCGTCTCCGCGCAGCAGCAGGCGTACTTCCCGAGCACGACGAACCCGCAGCCGGGTGACCTGCTGTTCTACGGCTACCCGGCGTATCACGTCGCCATCTATCTCGGCGACGGCATGATGATCGACGCACCGCACCCAGGTTCCACCGTGGGTGTTCGCGCGATCTACGGCAAGCCGTCGAGCTACGCGCGCGTGCTGCGCTGAAAGACGGCGTCGAGACTGCCGCGATGGCAGGGGATGGCGCTCGGATCCGGTCGTACCGACAGTGGGGAAGCTGACGCGGACGACGGACCGAGCGCCGTCCCACATCGTGGACAAAACTGAATGATGAATATTTCGTCGAACATTTTTTCGAGGCTCGAAAGGATGTTCGTTTCGTGCTCCCCGGAACCATGCCGAAAGTGCCCGTCAGCCGCGTGATCACGGGAAGATCACGGGGTGCCAGAACGACATGCATGTGATTTTCGGGGTGCTTTGCGGCGACGTTCGGCTCGTGCATCCTCGACATGTCGCACCCCCGTGCGACACGTGAGCACGAGCGCCCACTGCGAGTCGACTGGCGCTCTTCGACGACGGAGCGAACCGCCATGACGAAGTACTTGCCCAAGCACCTTGCCACGCGCCACGGCCGCGTCGAGTCCGCGTGCGTCGGTGCTGCCGCAGCCCGCGGCTCCCGATCCGCCCTCGCGCTCGGCGTGGGCGCGACGCTGCCCGTCGCCGGAGCGGCTGTGATGGCTGCCCCGGCTTTCGCGGCGCAGGAGACGCCGGCGCCGGCGCCCGCTCCCACCATCTCGCCCGTGCTGACCTTCGACTCGCGCGGCGAGGCCGTCAAGACCCTGCAGGCTCGCCTCGCTCTCGTCGTCGACGGCTGGTACGGCCCGGTCACGACAGCGGCCGTCAAGGACTTCCAGCGCGCCAACCGCCTCGACGTCGACGGCGTCGTCGGCCCCCGTACGTGGGCGGCGCTCGACGCGTCGTCCGCACAGCCGAGCGCCGGCGACGTCGTCCGACGCGGCGACTCGGGCCCGCTCGTGCGCGCCATCCAGTCGAAGCTCGGGGTGAACGTCGACGGCGTGTTCGGGTCGCTCACCGAGTCGGCGGTCGTGACGTTCCAGCGCTCGCACGGCCTCGTCGTCGACGGTGTCGTCGGGGCGAAGACGACGTATGCCCTCGCTCTCGCCACGGACCAGGCGACCGGTGGTGACACCGGTACCCCCGGCCAGCCGGGCGTCCCGCCGCTCGTCCACCCGGACGCGCCGTACGAGCTGCCGTTCCTCAACGGCTACCCGGCGCCCATCACGCAGGGTCCGTACGGGGCAGCGAGCCATCACAAGTACTACGACAAGCACGCCGTCGACTTCGGGGTTCCGACGGGGACGCAGGTCGTCGCCTCCGCGTCGGGCGTCGTGTTCAAGACCGAGAACAACGTCACCGGTGGCAACACCGTCCTCATCAAGGACGCCTCCGGTTTCTGCATGGAGTACGCGCACCTGTCGTCGATGAACGTCGTTGCGGGGCAGCGAGTCTCGCAGGGGCAGAAGATCGCGTTGTCGGGCAACACCGGCTTCTCGACGGGACCGCACCTGCACTGGGGCATCGTTGATTGCTCCTCCTACACGAGCATCAAGATCGCCGACTCGAAGGAGCTCGGCACCACCTACGTCCCGGGCACGATCGGCGTCTCGCGCAACGGATCCTGACGGCGACACCCCACCCGGCCTGCCCGGGTGGGGTGCCTCACGTGCGCTGCCGTGGCGGCGCGGCGTGGGATGCCGCGCAGGCTGGGTGTCGACCGCGCGGGCTGTCGACGGGTGGCAGGCGCTCACGCGCCGTGCGTGTGAACCTGTGAAAACAGTTTCGATCCAGCGCTGAGGTGTGTCGTGACGCCCAGAAGCCGGGGTGGTCTTGATTGAGTGGGAGGGCACCCCGGCGCATCAGCCCCCCACTGGTTCGCCATGCTTCAGGGGGCGGAACTCGACCGCATGTGAGAGTTCCACCCTCGGAAGATGATCACGGCGAACGTTCGTGCGTCGGGGTGTCCTCGCTCGCTCCAGCGAGGTGCTCGTGGGGCTGATGCGGCGTGGTGGTCCGCGTCGCGCAGGACGATGGGCGCCAAGCGGGCCGTGAACGCGACGTGACCGGCTGGTGGGGGAGCTTTCGGGGCTTTCGGGGCTGTGGACGACAACCCAGGTTGTCGACGACCGGGAGTAATCTTCGTCCACAGGGTGTGGATCGGCGAATCACCGCAGTGGCGCGGTTCCCACGGCGGGCGGGCGAATCATCCACAGGTTTGTCCCGCGTCTGTGCACAACCGCCACCGGCGTTTCCAACACCTTGTCCACAGCACCGTCCACAGACGGGTTCGTGAACGGACGGGGCGTCTGCCTACTGTTGTCGGTGGTGAGTGCAAGGGTGGGTCATGACGGATCGTGCGGCGTCGGCCGGGCGGGTGGCACCCGATTCGAGGAGTTGTGAGCGTGGCTGAGCTGGAGCCGTACGAGGCGCCGCCGGAGTTCGACGGGGCGGGTTCGTCGTCGATGCCGCCGGGCAAGCTGCCGCCGCAGGATCTGCAGGCGGAGCAGAGCGTCATCGGCGGCATGATGCTGAGCAAGGACGCGATCGCCGACGTCATCGCCGAGGTAAAGGGCATCGACTTCTACCGCCCGGCGCACGAGACGATCTTCGACGCGATCACCGACCTGTACGGCCGAGGTGAGCCGGCGGACGCCATCACCGTCGCCGACGAGCTGACGAAGCGCGGCGAACTCGCGCGCATCGGCGGGCAGGCGTACCTGCACCAGATCATCGCGTCGGTGCCGACGGCCGCGAACGCCGGGTACTACGCGCAGATCGTCGCCGAACGGGCCGTGCTGCGCCGGCTCGTCGACGCCGGCACCCGCATCGTGCAGATGGGCTACGGCGACGAGGGCGGCGACGTCGAGGACATCGTCAACGCCGCGCAGGCCGAGGTGTACGCCGTCGCCGACAAGCGTGGCGGCGAGGACTACGTGCGGCTCGGCGACGTCATCGAGGCGACGGCCGACGAGATCGAGCAGGCCTCCGGCACCGACGGGCAGATGGTCGGCGTGCCGACGGGTTTCTCCGAGCTCGACGGGCTGACGAACGGTCTGCACCCCGGGCAGATGATCGTCATCGCGGCACGACCGGCCATGGGAAAGTCGACGCTCGGCATGGACATCATTCGCAGCGCCGCGATTCATCACAACATGACGGCCGCGTTCTTCTCGCTCGAGATGGGGCGCACGGAGATCACGATGCGCCTGCTGTCGGCCGAGGCCGGAATTCAGTTGCAGCACATGCGAAAAGGCCAGATGCGTGACGAGGACTGGACGCGTCTGGCGACGACGATGGGCCGCGTCTCGGACGCGCCGTTGTTCATCGACGACTCACCGAACATGTCGCTCATGGAGATCCGCGCGAAGGCGCGCCGGCTCAAGCAGCGCCACGACCTGAAGATCATCGCGATCGACTACCTGCAGCTCATGAGCTCGGGCAAGCGCGTCGAATCACGTCAGCAGGAGGTGTCGGAGTTCTCGCGTGCGCTCAAGCTGCTCGCGAAGGAGCTCGAGGTACCCGTCATCGCGATCTCGCAGCTGAACCGTGGCCCCGAGCAGCGCACCGACAAGCGCCCGCAGATGGCGGACCTGCGTGAATCGGGTTCGATCGAGCAGGACGCCGACATGGTGATCCTGCTGCACCGTGACGACTACTTCAACAAGGAGTCGGAGAAGGCCGGCGAGGCCGAGATCATCGTCGCCAAGCACCGTGCGGGCCCGACGGCCGACATCACCGTCGCGTTCCAGGGTCACTACTCACGGTTCAAGGACATGGGCGGTCAGAACTTCTGAGCCGTTGCCGGCGATGACGTCGTAAATGAGGCGGCGCGAGACCCCAAGGTCGGCGGCGAGCTTGGCCTCGGGCTCGCCCGCGGCCGCTGCCTGGCGCACGTGGGCGATCTGTTCGTCGGTGAGGCGGCGGGCGCGACCCTTGTAGACGCCGCGTGCTTTGGCCAGGTCGATGCCTTCGCGTTGGCGTTCGCGGATGAGGGAGCGCTTGAGTTCGGCGACGGCGCCGATGAGTTGGCGCTGGAACGTCGCGAACGGGTCGGCCGTGGCGTCGGGTGAGAAGGTGAGGCGTTCCTTGACGAATTCGACGCTCACCTTGCGCGCGGTGAGGTCGGAGACGATCTGCTCGAGGTTGATGAGTGATCGGGCGAGGCGATCCATGGATGCGACGCGCAGCGTGTCCCCGCGGCGCACGTAGCGCAGCGCGTCCGACAGGCCGGCGCGATCGGCGCGGCTCCTGCCGGATTGGTGATCGGTGAACAGCTCGTCGACCGCCCCGAGTGCCTCTAGTTTTCTGGCTAGATTCTGCGACGTCGACGAGACGCGCGCGTACCCCACGATTTGACCCGGCATGTCTAGTCACTACCCGCAAGGTGGGCAATAGGGCCACCGAGGACCCTAGGGACTGCTGCACGGATAGGTGACATCTGACGTGGCTTGCCCGCCAGGGTGGCCTGGAAGGATGCACTCATGCCTCAGCCCTATCCGCAGGAGTTCCGCGACGACGTTGTGCGCGTGGCCCGTAACCGTGAGCCGGGGGTGACGCTCGAGCAGGTCGCGAAGGACTTCGGGATCCACCCGATGACGTTGTCGACGTGGATGCGCAAAGCCGATATCGACGACGGCACCCGGCCCCCGATACCGGTGTCGGGCAGCGACCTGGCCGAGCTGGCCGAGGCCCGCCGGCGGATCCGGTTGCTGGAGCAGGAGAACGAGGTCCTGCGCCGCGCGGCGGCGTACCTGTCCAAGGCGAACCTGCCGGGAAAAGGTTGTACCCGCTCGTGAGCGAGCTCGCCGCCGACGGCATCCCTGTCGCGGTCACGTGCCGGGTCTTGAAGATCGCTCGCCAGCCCTACTACCGGTGGCTCACCAAGCCCGTCACCGACGCCGAGTACGCGCAGGCGTACCGGGCGAACGCGTTGTTCGACGCCCACCGTGACGACCCCGAGTTCGGGTACCGCTACCTGGCCGACGAGGCCCGTCACCACGGCGGGCAGCCCATGTCGGCCCGGACAGCGTGGGCGATCTGCTCGGACAACGCCTGGTGGAGCTCCTTCGGCAAGCCCCGCAGGTCCAAGGCCCGCCGTCCGGGACCGCCGGTGCACGACGACCTCGTCAACCGCGAGTTCACCACCTTGGCGACAGGCCCGAACCAGGTGTGGTTCACCGACATCACCGAGCACAAGACCGCTGAGGGGAAGGTGTACATGTGCGCGATGAAGGACGCCTGGTCGGGACGGATCGTGGGCTACTCCATCGACTCGCGGATGAAGTCGCGTCTGGCCGTGAACGCCTTGGACAACGCGGTCGCCGCCCGCGCCGCGCAGGGCATGACCGTGACCGGGTGCATCGTCCACGCTGACCGTGGATCGCAGTTCAGATCAAGGAAGTTCGTGGCCGCCCTGCACCGCAACGGGCTGCGCGGGAGCATGGGCCGCGTCGCGACCTGTGCCGACAACGCGGCCATCGAGAGCTTCTGGGCACTGCTGCAGAAGAACGTCCTGAACCGCCGCCCCTGGGCCACCCGCGAGCAGCTACGGACCGCCATCGTCACCTGGATCGAACGGACCTACCATCGACGCCGCCGCCAAGCCCGACTGGGACGATTGACCCCCATCGAGTACGAGACCATCATGACCACCCAGACCGCTACCGCGGCCTGAGACCCCAACTGTCACCAGATCGTGCAGCAGTCCCCAATGTAACAGAACGGCCGCTCTGATGATGAGCGCTGAACGATCCATGCTCATGACTTTGAGTGACGGTGTGCCACTCGTTCCATAAGCATGAAATATGGCTGTGAACCCAGAGGACGTCTTAGCTGGCGGCGAGTCGCTCAGCATCGAGTTCAAGCGTCAGGTCAACGATTCTGCCCTCCGGTGACTGACAGGCACGACCCGGCGCGGGTGGCCGATACGTGGGGTAGGCCCTCTGCGTTCACGTTCTCGACGTTCTCACAGCCACGTCACAGAAGATGCGGTCGTGTCCCTCACCGGTTGGCCCCTGCTCGCACTGCTCACGGTGCTCTTCGTCGTCTTCACGATCGCCGCGATCAGCGAGCGTCCCCGGCTTCGTCTGCCCCGCCTGCTCAGGGGAACGGTGACGGTGGTGCTGTCGCAACTGTGCGCCGTCCTGCTCGTCATGGTGGCCGTCAACGACTGGGGCATGTTCTACGGCTCATGGGACGACCTGCTCGGCGCCGCCGGTGACGTGCGTACCGTCACCACCAACGGTGAACCCGCAGCCGAGGGCTTGCCTGCGTCGATGGGGCTGACGGGGTGGAGCAAGAAGGACGAACTGCCGAGCAAGGGTGGCGTCTTCACCCTCGTGTTGCACGGGCCGAGCAGCAGACTGTCGACGAACGCGCTCGTCTACCTGCCGACTCAGTACTTCCAGAAGGGGCACGAGAACGAGAGGTTTCCCGTCGTCGAGACGATCGCCAGCTACCCCGGTGACGTACCCCAGCTCGTCGACCGCCTCGCATACCCCGCCGAACTCGAAAAGCAGGTGAAGGCCGGGCGAGCGCGGCCGATGATCATGGTCTTCATGAAGCCGACGCTCGCGCCGCCCCGCGACACCGAATGCGTCGACGTGCCGGGCGGCCCGCAGACACTGACGTTCTTCAGCAAGGACGTGCCCACGCTCATCAAGAAGGAACTGCGCACGAGTGACACCGGCTGGGGTGCCATGGGGCATTCGACCGGCGGCTACTGTGCGGCGAAACTCGCGCTAATGCATCCCGAGCAGTTCTCGGCCGCCGCAAGCCTTTCCGGATACTTCAGCCCGCACGAGGACGAGATGACGGGTTCGTTGTTCGGTGGGCAGGAGAAGCTGCACCAGGAGAACGACCTGACGTGGCGGATCCAGCACCTGCCGATTCCCCACAACGCGATCTTCGCGGCGATAGGCCAGGCCGAAGGTGGTGACGAGGGCATCGAGAACACCCGCGCGTTCATGGCGACTGCGCGGGCACCCCTCACGACGAAGTTCGAGGTCGTCGACGGCGGCGGCCACAACTTCGGCACGTACCAGCGCGTCATGCCCGATGCGTTCGCGTGGCTCAGCACCTACATGGGGCGCTGACCGGCAGACGACGTGGCCCGTCGCCGGTGTGCACGAAGTCAGCCCCCTTTCGACGAGGCAGGCGGCCCAGCGGTGAGATTCGGGCAAAGCAAGAACTTGAAAGCGCAATGACCTCTAGGATCGGCGGGTGACGTGCCGACCGCCGTCACCCCTCCCACCTCGAAGGAAACGCCCAGATGAACCGTGCCCTCGCCCTGGCCGGCGCGACGACGCTCGCCGCCGCCACCGCCTTCACCGCCACGCCCGCCCTGGCCGCGGCGACCGTCACGACGCGCGTCGCGAACCTTGCCGTGACACCGACGACGGTCACGAAGGGCTCGAGCATCACGCTCAAGGGCCAGGCGCAGAAGCTGGCGAAGACCTGGACGGCGACTCCGGGTGCGTCTGTCGTCGTGTTCTTCGACGCTGACGGTTCTGCCCCGAACACCGCGCAGCGCACGCTGAAGGCCGATGCGCGCGGCAACTTCGCGACGTCGATGGCCCCGCAGGCGAGCGGATACTGGAGCGTTCAGCTCAAGGCGACGTCGACGAACAAGGCCTCGACATCGACGCGTGTCTACGTCAAGGTGACGGCCCCCGCGCCATCGCGCGGCAGCGCCATCGTCATGCCGAAGGGCAGCGTCAACTGCCCCAGTTGGGCGCCGATCAAGGGCAATGCGTCGAGCCACATCTTCCACAGGCCCGGCCAGCGCTTCTACGCGAAGACGCACCCCGAGATGTGCTTCTCGACGCCGGCTGCCGCGATCAAGGCGGGGTATCGCGCGTCGAAGATCTGATCGCAGCCCATGATGGCGGGTACTCACAGGTAGGCGCGCGGCTGCCCGCCTACCTGTGAGTGACCCGCCACCCTGAGTCTCGGCCCGGCCCTCGCGCCACGCGGGGGAGGCCGTCACGAGACAATGGGTCGATGGGAGAGCGGGAACAGCACGAGGCGGGCCTGAGCACGGCCGAGGTGGAGGAACTGACGCGTCGCGGGGAGGTCAACCACGCCCCTGACGACGGCATGCGCTCGACGTGGCAGATCGTGCGAGCGAACCTGTTCACACGCATCAACGCGATCTTCGCGATCCTCGTGGCCCTCGTCGTCGCGACGGGCTCGCTGCGCAACGCGCTGTTCGGGCTCGCCATCGTCATCAACAGCATCGTCGGCATTGCGCAGGAGCTGCGCGCCCGTCACACGCTGAAGCAGCTCAGTATCGTCAACACGGCCGAGGTGACGGTACGGCGCGACGACGAGGCGAAGAAGATCCCGACGACGGACATCGTCACCGGCGACATCGTCGAGCTGTCGTCCGGTTCGCAGATCGCCGTCGACGGTGTCGTCGTGCGCGCCGATCACCTCGACGTCGACGAGTCACTGCTGACGGGTGAATCAGACCCGATCGACAAGCGCAGCGACGACGAACTGCGCTCCGGCAGCTTCGTCGTCGCGGGCTCGGGGCTGATGCGCGCCACCGCCGTCGGTGGAGATTCGTACGCCGCCAAGCTCACGGCCGACGCCGGCGAATTCACGCTCGTGCGCTCCGAACTGCGCAGCGGCATCGACAGCATCCTCAAGGTCATCACCTACCTGCTCATCCCCGCCGGCCTCATCACGATCGTCAACCAGCTGCTGCTCGCGCGCGACGACTGGAAGCAGGCCGTCCTCGGCATGGTGGCCGCACTGACCCCGATGGTGCCCGAGGGCCTCGTGCTGCTGACGTCCGTCGCGTTCGCCGTCGGCGTCATCCGCCTCGGGCGCCGTCAGTGCCTCGTCAACGAGCTGCCAGCGATCGAGGGCCTCGCGCGCGTCGATGTCGTCTGCGCCGACAAGACGGGCACCCTTACGGAGCCGGGCATGACGCTCGAACGCGTCGAACCGCTCGGTGACACCGACGAGGGCAGTGCGAAGGAGGCACTCGCCGCCCTCGCGCACGCCGACGAGCACCCGAACGCGACGATGCTCGCCGTCAAGGACGCGTTCGGCGATGCGCCGGGTTGGGGCGTCGAGGCGCGGGCGCCGTTCAGTTCCGCGACGAAGTGGTCGGGCGTCTCGTTCGCCGGGCACGGCAACTGGGTCATGGGCGCCGCCGACATCCTGCTCGACCCCGACAGCGCCGACGGCGAGCGCGCAACCGAGGTCGGCGCGAGCGGCGCTCGCGTTCTGCTGCTCGCCGAGGCGGAGACGCGCGTCGACGCCGACGACGCGCCCGGCGAGCTGACGCCGCGCGCCCTCGTCGTGCTCGCGCAGAAGGTGCGCCCCGACGCCGCGAAGACACTCGAGTACTTCCATGACCAGGGCGTCGAGGTGAAGGTCATCTCCGGCGACAACGCGCGCAGCGTCGGCGCCGTCGCCGAATCCCTCGGCCTCGGCGAGGCCGACCAGGCGCTCGACGCACGCAAGCTGCCCACGGACACAGCCGAACTCGCCGACGCGCTCGACAAGAGCGTCGTGTTCGGCCGCGTCAAGCCCGACGGCAAGCGCGCGATGGTGCGGGCGCTGCACAGCCGCGACCACATCGTCGCGATGACCGGTGACGGCGTCAACGACGTCCTCGCCCTCAAGGACGCGGACGTCGGCGTCGCCATGGGCTCCGGCAGCGACGCGACACGCGCCGTCGCCCAGATCGTCCTGCTCGACAACAAGTTCGCGACGCTGCCGCACGTCGTCGCCGAGGGCCGCCGCGTCATCGGCAACATCGAACGCGTCGCTCACCTGTTCCTCACGAAGACGATCTACGCGGTGACGCTCGCCCTCGTCATCGGCCTGCTCGGGCTCGGGGCGCACCTGTTCCACACGCCCTCGCTCGCGTACCCGTTCGAGCCGATCCACCTGACGATCGCCGCCTGGTTCACGATCGGCGTTCCTTCGTTCGTGCTGTCACTGCTGCCCAACAGCGAACGAGCGCGCAGCGGATTCGTGCCGCGCGTCATGCGGTTCGCGATTCCGTCGGGGCTCGTCATCGCCGCCGTCACGCTCGCGTGCTACCTGCTCGTGCGCCACGGCCAGGGCGGCGGTGCGGACGCCGTCACCGACGCAGGGTTCGGCGCCGGGCACACCCAGATCGCGACGGCGACGCTCACGACGCTCATCGCGTGCAGCTGGTGGGTGCTCGTCATCGTCGCGCGTCCGCTCGACCGCCTGCGTCTCGCGCTCGTGACGGCGTGCTTCCTCGCCTACGTCCCGATGTTCCTGCTGCCGTTCACCCGTCGCTGGTTCTCGCTCGACCCGACGAACCTGTCGAGGATGGCGATCGCGGCTGCCTGCGCGCTCGCTGGCGTCGCCGCGCTCGAGGGTGTGCACCGCGTGGTGGCGCGACGTCAGGGCCAGGCGCCCGCGGTGCACGGCTGAACGTGATGACCTTGCCCGAGATCGCGTCGTTCCCGACGCGATCTCGGGCAAGGTCACCGCGAGCCGTACGACATCACGCGCCGAGATCGTCCAGCCGAGCGATCCAGGGGTGGTTCGGTTCGGTAAGCGTCAGGGCATCCCGCAGCCATTCTCGTGTCGAACGCTCGAGCAGTGGCGCCGTGACGGTGAAGTCGCGCTCGTCCTTGACGCGTAACCCGCGCGATTTCAAGAGCAGTTGCAGTTCCGGCCGGAGGTACCGCACGCCGTCTCGCTCCCACAGGGCTCGCGTCATCGGGAGGCGAAGGCGGGAATCGCGTTTGTAGACCCACTCTTGCTCGCTCCCCGGGCTGAGCAGGATGTCGTACTCCCAGGCGCTCGCGGCATCCGGCCTCGCCCAGATCTGCCCGCACCCGCGCGGGAGGACGTCGTCAGGCGCGCCATCCGCGTCGACGTCGGGAAGCAGTGGGGTCAATGAACCCGCCGCGGCGGCCCAGGCGTGCAGGCGTCCTGCGAGATGACGTCGAAGCAGGGGCAGGTCATTACGCAGTACGGACGGATCGATGTCGTCGTGTTCGCGTGATGCACCCGTGAAGGCCTCGATGGCCCAGCCCCCGGCGATCCACCACAAGCCGGGGTAGCTCGCGAAGAAGTGCTTGACGTCACTCGGGGTCAGCGGCGCCCACCTGCCGTAGAGAGCCAGGAAATCCTCGTCGGTGAGGTGATTCACGGTCATGCCAGCGAGACTAGGCGGAACACCGCGGCGGCGTGGAAAGCTGACGAGTATCGATTCCGTAGCCACGCCGTCGCGCTCGGACGCCCACTGGTTGCTGCCCATCAACCCCGCAGCGCACGCCGAGCACCAGCCCGACGACTGGCGCACCCGCTCGGACGCCACGGCGGTGTGGGCTGCCATCGGGCGCTCGCAGCCACTCGAACGCTGGTGCCTGCGCAGTGGCTACCGCACGATGCGGGCGGGGGACGTCATCTGGGCCTATCTCGCCGTGCGCCAGGAGGTGTGCGCTTTCGGTCGCGTGCGCGCGGTCGTCGAGGCTGACGGCGCCTGGTTCGTCGACGTCACCTGGGACGAGCACGCGACCCGGGCGCTGAACCGCAGCCCCGTCGCGCGAGGCCGTTTCGGCCAGGTGCCGATGTCGACCTGCCGCGCGCGGGCGACGGCCGTCGAGGTGCTCTGCTGTGCGATGGAGGACCTGCTCTGACGCACCGTCCGGCGCGTCGACTTGGGCGCTCGTCAGGGGTCCCGCGTACTGTGGAACGGCAGACAAGAACACCGGGGGCAAACGGGAGGAACACGTGAGCATGGCCGCTGACGGCAACGGAACGACGAACGATGGACGAGGCGACGACGGCACCGCGAAGGCGCTGTCGAAGGCTGCGGTGGCGCGCCGCACCGTGCTGAGCGGCGCGGGCGTGTGGGCGCTCGCCGCATGCAGCACGTCGTCGAAGTCGGACGGCTCCGGCAAGGGCGTCAAGGCCGGCAGCTCGGCCAAGGCGTCGGCGTCGTCGGCGAGCCCGCAGGGCAAGACGATCGGCGACGGGTCGATGAGCGACACCGGCCCGCAGCCGGGGCTCTACAAGCCCAAGAAGCTCAAGAAGGGCGACGTGCCGCCGCAGTTCGTCGTCGTGTCGTGGGACGGCGCCGCCGAGCTCGTCGACAACCCGTTGCTGTCGCGTTTCCGCAAGGTTTCACGTGAAACCGGCGCGCACATGACGCTGTTCCTCTCCGGCATCTACTTCCTGCCCGAGAGCAAGAAGACGCTCTACCATGCGCCGCACCACAAACCTGGTGCGACCGACATCAACTTCCTGCCCGATGACTGCGTCCACGCGACGATCAAGGGCATCGGCGAGTCGTGGACCGAGGGCCACGAGATCGGCACCCACTTCAACGGCCACTTCTGCGGCCCGACGGGTGGCTCGACGTGGTCGCCGAGCGACTGGGGCAGCGAGATCGAGCAGGCCCGCTCGTTCGTCGCGAACTGGCGCACCAACACCGGGTTCCACGACCTTCCGCCGCTGCCCTTCGACTACGACAAGGAACTCATCGGCGGACGAACGCCCTGCCTCGAGGGCGGCGACAACCTGCGCACCGAGGCCTCAAAGCTCGGATGGCGCTACGACACGAGCAAGAGCACGCTGCAGATGTGGCCGAAGAAGGACAAGGGCCTGTGGGACATGAGCCTGCAGTCCATCCCGCTGGCCGGCACGCGCTTCCAGGTGCTGTCGATGGACTACAACATCATGTTCAACCAGTCGAAGGTGACGAAGGGCAACCCGGCCATGCACGCGACGTGGCGCAAGCAGGCCGTCGACTCCTACATGGCCGGGTTCAACCGTTCGTACGAGGGCAACCGCGCTCCGCTCGTCATCGGCAACCACTTCGAGGGCTGGAACGGCGGCATCTACATGGACGCCGTCGAGGAGGTCATGCGCAAGGTCGCCGCGCACAAGGACGCGAAGATGGTGTCCTTCCGTGAGCTGTGCGACTGGATGGACGCGCAGGACCCGAAGGTCGTCAAGAAGCTGCAGGCCCTCGCTCCCGGCGAGACGCCGCCCGGTGGCTGGGACGAGTACCTCGAACTCACCTGAGCCACTGCCCGGCGCCCCGGCTGGGTACACGCGGAACGGCCCGAACCTCTCGTGAGGTTCGGGCCGTTCCGCTGCCGGGTGTCGGCGAGGGCCGCCAGCAAGACTGGCCGCTCGCCGGATCCGTCATCGGGTGCGACGGCGAACGACGAGCGTGCCGCCCGCTGCGGCGAGAAGCGCGCCGCTCGCGAACGCAGCGGTGGTGTTCGTCGAGCTGCCCTCGTGCGTCATGTCGGTCTGCACCTTCGGGCCCACAGTGGTCGAACCCGTCGTCGTGCCGCCGGGGGTTCCCGGCTTGGACGGCGTGGGCACGGGCTGCGCCGACGCGCCGATCTTCACGTCGACGGTCTTCGTGACGTGGGAGTTGTTGGCGTCACCGCAGTACCAGAAGTCGAGCTTCACCTTGTATGTGCCGGGCTTGGTGTAGCGGTACTGGTAAGGAGACGAGAAGTTGAGTGGCGAGACGCCCTTCGAGGTGCACTGCAGGACGCCGGAATCACCGCCGGTACGGCCTTTGCCGTCACCGAAGTCGACACTCATGGAGATGGGGCCAGGGGTACGAGTCGTCGTGTGATCCGGCCCGTTGGCATAGTGCTGCGTGCCCTTGAGGTTGAAGTTGAATGCGACGGTGGTGCCGTCGGTCGTGTAGGTGATGCTTGGAGTCGCCGACACGCCGGGCCCGGCCGTAGGGGCTGCGTAGGCGGGGGCGCTGAACAGGGCGGCTCCGGCGAACGTCGTCAAGCATGTGGTGCGGACAAAACGGTTCATGGCATTTTCCTGTTCTCGAGTCGGTGCGTGTTGGACACACCTCCTTCTTCAGTATTGCCGTGTGTGACGTGGAACACGAGAGCTCGAGCCGAGAACTTCGACAGCCGACGGTGGGCGCGTCGGCGTTCGGCCTCCCGGCGTTCGGTCGCCAACCGCAACGGCCACCGCCACGCCGCCGGCCGGGATGCGGGGCGAACGCGGGGGACAATGGGGTGCGCACCCTCGTCCGGAGGGGGTCGTGACGGGTGGGAGGACCATGGAACGCGACCGACGCTCGAGCGAGACACGCGCGAGCACCGACCCCTCGCGCGCCCTGGCCCCGGTCCGCGAATCCGGCGCGGGTGAGGCCGCTGAGCCGGTCGTCATGATGGGCGGGCTCGGTCGGCATCTCGGGCTGGCGTGGCTGGAGAACGTCTTCTTCTTCGCCGTCATGATCTGCTCGTTCGTCTTCGCCGTGCTGCTGCTACGCGAGGCGACGTGGTCGTGGTCGCTGCTCCTGTTGCTCGTCGGGTTCTGGGCCGTCATGGCCTACCTGGCGCTGCCACGGTTGCACCGCGTCCTCACGACGATCTACGTGCCCGACTACTTCATCGGCTGCAGCCGTACGACGGACGGGCGCCTCGGCGATCCCCTCAACCTCGCATTCATCGGCGACGAACAGCAGATCCACGAGACGATGACGCGCGCCGGGTGGGTCAAGGCCGACCCGGTGACGCTCGGGTCGAGCGTCCGCATCGTCGTGTCGTCGCTGCTGCGCCGAAGCTACGCCGAGGCACCCGTCAGCCCGCTCGTGCTGTTCCGGCGCACGCAGGAGTTCGCCTACCAGCAGGAGGTCGACGGCAACCCGTCACAACGCCACCACGTACGGTTCTGGCCGACGCCCGACGGGTGGTTGCTGCCCGGCGGCCGGCGGGTCGATTGGCTAGCGTCGGGCACGTTCGACTCCGGCGTCGGCCTGTCGTTCTTCACGCTGCAGGTCACGCACCGTATCGCGCGCGACATCGACACCGAACGCGACCACGTGCTGCGCACGGTGACGGACGCCGACGCGGCCGTCAGCGTCGAGATGCTCCACGACTTCACGAGCGGCTACCACAGCCGCAACGGCGGCGGCGACGCAGTGATGACGGACGGCGACCTGCCCGTCGTCGACCTCACCGCCGTTGCCGTCGCCCCGGGCGCGACGGTGTACGGCGCCAGCGAGGACGGGCAGGTGCTCGGCACGGTGGGGCGTCGCCCGCCGTCGATCGTCGCGGCCTGCGTGCTCGCGGTGGCCTCTGCCCTCGTGTCGATGGCGGCGCTCGTCTGGGGCGGCGACGGTGTTCTGGGGCCGAACGGCCGGGACGTCCTCGGCGACGTTCCGGCCGAGTTGCCGACGAACGTCGCCCTGTGGATCGGGGTATTGACGTATGTGCCGATCCTGTGGCTCGCGTACCGCACGTTCTTCGGCGGGGTGTGGGCGCGACTCATCATGATCGCTCTCGTCACCCTGTCGCAGGCGAGCCAGATGTGGCAGTACCTGCAGGGCACGCGGCCGACGTTCGGCGCGTTGCTGTCCCTCTCCGTCGACCTGCTCGTCGTCTATGCGCTGACGAGCCTGTCGGCGCGCGATTGGGTCGAGCAGGGCCTCGTCGAGGGTGAGGGCGCCGCGGCCTGACGGTGTGGTGTTTCACGTGAAACGCGCTCGTGCTCGTCGCTGACAGACTCGCTCGCCCGGTCAGTCAGCGAGTATCTGCTCGATGCCCTAACGGTACGACCCGCGACCTCAGGGGCCGATGGCAACCTCTACACGGGTCAGAACCCGCAGTCGGCCCGCGCCCTCGCCGAGCGGATCCTCGCCGACCTCTCCTGACGTCTACGGCTGCCCCGGCGCGACGGGCGTCGCGCCGGGGCAGCCGTGCGCTTCGCTCAGGGGTGAATGTGACCAAGAATCGCCGATGTGGCCATGAGTCGCGAAGGTGGACGAAATTCGCAGAGGTGGACGTAGATCGCCGTTGGGTACGGGGCGGGTGAGCAAGGTCACGGGAACGAGGGTTTCGTCTTTGAATAGTCCATGTGGAATAGTCATCGCGTGACCACAACAGACCCCCTGGACGTGGCGCCGCTGGCGGTCGCCGTCCTCAGTCTTCTCGCGGAGCGCGACATGCATCCGTACGAGATGATCCAGACCCTCCGCGCGCGCCGGGAGGATCAGTGGGTGAAGCTGCGGCCCGCGTCGCTCTACCACAAGGTCGACGGGCTCGTGGCGCGCGGCCTCGCGGAGGTCGTGGGCACCGAGCAGGACGGCAACCGCCCGCCCCGCACGACGTACCGCCTCACGGACGCGGGGCGCGAGCTCCTCGTCGCGTGGATCAGCTCCGCCATCACCGTCGTCGAGAACCCCTACTTCTCGTTCTCCCTCGCCCTCGGCGAGCTCGAGGCCCTCGGCCCGGAACGCGCGGCGCGCCTGCTCACCGAGCGCGTCACCGTCCTGGACGAGCACATCGCCCAGATGCGCGACAGCCTCGAGCAGGGGCGCAACCAGGGCGCGAAACGCATCTGGATGCTCGCCCACGAACACCGCCTCGCCACTTTGACGACCGAGCGCGACTACATCGCCTCCGTCGTCCATGACATCGAATCGAAGGAACTCACATGGCCGACCAGCCACTGACCGACGACGCGTCCGCGACGTCGGGCGCGCCTGCGGCTCCCGCCGCAGGCGCCGCCCACTCTGACGCGGGCGCGTCCGTCGCCACGGGCGCCCCGCCGCAGCAGTCCGCGTCGGGGCGCCGAACTGCGGCAGATGCGGGCGCGAAGACGCCGGGCGCCGCGCCCGACATCAACCCGTGGGCTGCGCTGAGCGCCCTGCTCATCGGGTTCTTCATGATCCTCGTCGACTCGACGATCGTCTCCGTGGCGACCGAGACGATGGTCGACAAGCTCGACACGAGCCTCAACAACGTCCTGTGGGTGACGAGCGGGTACCTGCTCGCCTACGCGGTGCCGCTGCTCATCACCGGACGCCTCGGTGACCGTTTCGGCCCGAAGAACCTCTACCTCATCGGCCTGGCCGTGTTCACGTTGTCGTCGGCCGCGTGCGGCTTCGCCCCGAATGTCGGCGTCCTCATCGCCGCGCGCGTCGTCCAGGGTCTCGGTGCGGCGATCATGACGCCGCAGACGATGGCCATCATCACGCGCATCTTCCCCGCGGACGGTCGTGGCAAGGCCATGGGCGTGTGGGGTTCGACGGCGGGTGTCGCGACGCTCGTCGGCCCGATCCTCGGTGGTGTCCTCGTCGACCATGCCGGGTGGGAGTGGATCTTCTTCGTCAACGTGCCCGTCGGCCTCATCGGTCTCGCGATGGCGTGGAAGCTCGTGCCGTCGCTGCCGAGTCACGCGCACAAGTTCGACCTCGTCGGGGTCGCGCTGTCGGCCGTCGCGCTCTTCTGCGTCGTGTTCGGCATCCAAGAAGGCGCGCAGTACGACTGGGGCACGATCACGGGCATCATCTCTGTGCCGCTGCTCATCATCCTCGGCCTCGTCTTCTTCGTCCTGTTCATCCTGTGGGAGCGGCGATACAGGGGTGAGCAGCTCGTGCCGCTGCACCTGTTCGCGAACCGCAACTTCTCCCTTGCCAACATCGCTATCACGTCCGTCGGGTTCGCGATCACGGCCATGTCGTTCCCGATCATGATCTACGCGCAGGCCGTGCTCGGTTACTCGCCGACGAAGGCCGCGCTGCTGCTCGCGCCCATGGCCGTCATCTCCGGTCTGCTCGCCCCTGTCGTCGGTGGTCTCGTCGACCGCAAGCACCCCGCGATCCTCGCGGGCTTCGGGCTCGTCTGCTTCTCCGTCGCCCTGTTCTGGTACGGCCGGATGCTCGGCGCCGACACGTCGATCTGGTGGCTGCTCGCCATCGCCTGCCTGCTCGGTGTGGCCAACGGGTTCATGTGGGCGCCGCTCTCGGTGACGGCGACGCGCACCCTCGAACCGCGCTTCGCCGGCGCAGGTTCGGGCATCTACAACACGACACGTCAGATCGGCGCCGTCATCGGTTCCGCCGCCGTCGCCTCCCTCATGGATTCGCGCCTTCGCCACCACCTCGGTGAGCAGGCTGCGGGTGGCGCGCATCAGGCGGGCGGCGGTCACATGCCGACGCAGGTCGCCGAGCAGTTCGCCCGCGCCATGGGCGAGACGCTGTACCTGCCGGCCGCGGTGCTCATCGTCGGCATCATCGCCGCGGTGATGTTCACCAACCCGCACCGCAGGACGGGCCGCCACGCGGCCGACGCTCACTGAGCGCCCGAAGCCGAGGGCTCCGGACGAACATTGCCCGCGAACGCGTCAATGATGACGCGTTCGCGGGCAATGTTCGTCCGGGTTCGATGGGGTGGTCGCTCGATCCGTGCCAAAGGTCCCTGGCCCCGGGGCGCGTCGCGGCCCTAGCGTGAAGGTGAGACCCGGCGTCGGGCTCATCGCAACATTCACGAGAGGTGCCTCGGATGGCTGACAACACGACCAAGCCCATCGTCGTCGGAGTCGACGGATCGCCGTCGTCGCTGAGCGCCCTCGAATGGGCCGCGCAGCACGCCGAGCTGACGAAGCAGCCGCTCGAGGCCCTCGCGACGTGGCAGTGGCCCACCAACTACGGCTACGCCGTGGCGTTCGAAGCCAACTTCGACCCGGCGCAGGAGAGCACGCAGATGCTCGACGAGATCGTCGCGAAGGTGCAGGCCGACCACCCGAGCATCGAGGTGCGACCGCACGTCATCGAGGGCGACACGCGCAATGTGCTCGTCAAGCGCTCCAAGGAGGCGGCGCTGCTCGTGCTCGGCAGCCGCGGCCACGGCGAGCTGACGGGCATGCTTCTCGGCTCCGTCAGCGGCTACTGCGTCACGCACGCCGACTGCCCCGTCCTCGTCACGCGCCACTGATGCGCCACTGATGCGCCACTGACGCGCCACTGACGCGGCGCGGCCCGGCGCGTGACCGGGCCCGCGACCTGACGCGTCGAGGACGCGTCGGCTCCGATGGCGTCTGCACCCCGGCGGACGGTGGCGCGCGGCGCCGTCACGGGAGTAGGTTCGTGCCATGAGTGACACGAGCAGCGAGAACTACACCCCCGAGGTCGACCAGCAGGACGGCGGCCCCGGCGCCCAGACCGGCGGCGACGGCGGCGAGAACAATGATGTCGCGAGCGGCGGTCGCAGCGACGAGGGCAGCACCGACGAAGGCCAGCACGCCGACGCCGACGAGAGCTGACGGCGGCCGCCGCTGAGCGCGGTGGTTTGCCGCGAGCGTCGGCAGGCATGACACGACGCACGCGCGCACGCCTCACCTGAACACGACGCACGCGCCCCGGCGTCGAACCTGCGTGGCCGCGAGCCCCGCAGGTGACGACGCGACCGGGGCGCATGCGTCGTGCCGCTCTGGGACCATGGGGCAGACCCCGATCCGAGGAGCCTCATGCCGTCCACCGCAGCCCCCGCGCCGCCGCGCGTCAGGTTGCTCCTCGCACGCTTCTCGCACACGGGTCTCGTGTTCGCCGCGCTGTTCTACATCATCGCGAACACGCCGTCACTGCTGCCGCGCCCCTGGTGGATGCAGGGCCTCGTCGCGGCGCTGAGCGGGGTGTGCGGGTACGTTCTCGGCCTCGCGCTGGGGCGCCTCGTCCACGCGACGGCGCGCTGGTTGGGCCTGCGTGTCACGATGAACCCGCGTCGACGCGTGCTGCTCGGCCGCATCGGCATCGCGTTCGCGGCCCTGATCGTCATCAGCTTCCCGCAGGCGACGATCGACTGGCAGCGGGAGGTCAGCCGCCAGGTCGACGTCGACGGGCCGGGGTGGTGGTATCCGACCGGTTCGACGCTCGTCGCGGTCGTCGTGTTCGTCCTGTTCATCCTCGTCTGGCGCGGCCTCGCCGGGCTCACCCGCTTCTTCCTCACGAAGGTCTCCTCACGCATCGTGCGGGAGGCAGCGGCCCGTCTCGTCGCATCGGTCATCACGGTCGCGACGGTCGTCGTGGCGATCGACGTCGTCGTCGAACCCGCCGTCCTCGCCGTCGTCGGGGGCAACGCAGACCGCGTCAACCAGCAGATGCCGCGCGGTGAGTACGCACCGACGTCGTCGTTGCGCAGTGGTGGCCCCGGCTTGCCACTGACGTGGAACAGCCTCGGCCAGGACGGCGCGAAGTTCGTCGCCGCGGGGCCGGACGCGAAGCAGATCGCCGACGTGACGAAGAAGCCAGCCAAGGAGCCGGTGCGGGTGTTCGTCGGCGCGAATCAGTCGTTGGAGAAGAGCGCCGACCTCGCGGTGGCCGAGCTCGACCGCACCGACGCCTGGAAGCGCAAGGCGATGCTCGTCATCACGCCGACGAGCACCGGATACGTCAACCTGTGGGGCGCTGCCTCGTTCGAGTACCTGCTCGGCGGCGACACCTCGGCGGTCGGGATGGCGTACTCGAACCTGCCGTCGGCGTTCGGCCTGCTCACCGCGCCCCGCGATCCCGGCAAGGCGTCGCAGATCCTCCTCGAGAAGGTGCGGCGCCGCGTCGACGCCATGCCCGCGGCCCAGCGCCCGAAGGTGTACTTCACCGGCGAATCGCTCGGCGCCTACGGCGCGGACGACTCGTTCGACTCGCCGCAGCAGATGTTGGAGCGCACCGACGGCGGCGTCCTCAGCGGCACGCCCGCCTTCTCGCCGAACCGAGCGCGGCTGACGCGTGAGCGCGCGCCCGGCTCGACGACCATTGACCCTGTCATCAACGGCGGGCGTCACATCCGTTTCGCGGGCGAACCGTCGCAGCTGGGCGCCGACGAGTACGACCGCCCTCTGGGCGCGTGGCAGAAACCGCGCGTCGTCTACCTGCAGCACCCGTCCGACCCCGTCGTGTGGTGGTCGCCGCGCCTGATGTTCAACTCACCCGAGTGGCTGCGTGAGACGCGCGACAACACGCCGATGGCGCAGATGAGCTGGGCTCCGTTCGTCACCTTCTGGCAGGTCAGCGCCGACATGCTCGTCTCCAACGAGGTGCCCGGCGGTTACGGTCACCGCTACTTCGGCGCCGAGATGGTGCCGGCCTGGGCGAAGGTGCTCGACGTCGACCCCGGCTCGCGCGAGGATGCCATCATCGACGCCGTGGGGCGCCGCTGAGCGCGCTCGCCGTCAGCGATCATCGCCCGGAAATCGTCATCCTCGACGCGTTTGCGGGCAATGATCTGGCGGGCCGTCAGTTCTGACGCGTCGGATCGAGCTTGCCCGTCATCGTCACCCCACCGGTGCTGACGGTGAAGCTCGCGACCGCGTTCGTGCACGTCATGCCGCTGACGTTGCTCGTGCACGTCGTTCCTGCGGAGGTGAAGCTGCTGCCGTAGCCGAGCACGGCCGTGCCGTCCTTCTTCGTCACCGGTGCGTTCGGCACGCTCGACGTCCAGCGCGCAGCCTCGCCGTCGGTGTCGAAACCGGGGTCACCGGTGAGGAAACCGACGCCCTTCGGCGTCAGCATGATGTAGTTCGCACCGCCGTGCTTCGCCGAGACCTCGGGGGTGAGGTGGCAGCCGACGACGCCCTTCGTCATGTCGCACCAGTTGCGGCCCGTGGGCGTCGTGAACTGCGACCATCCCGTCGCCGCGTACGCATACGCCGTCGCGGTGCCGCTCGTCGACGGTGCGCTGCTCGCGGAGGCGGTCGGCCCTGCCGAGTTCTGGCTGCCGGACGGCGCCGCGCCCGAGCCGGTAGCGCTCGCCTGCGGCGCTGCGGAGTCGCTCGCCGACGCACCGTCGCTCGCGCTCGGCGACGCGGACGAGGCGCTCGCGGCCGTGCTGGAGGACGTGCTCGGGGACGTCGACGACGACGCGGAAGAGCTGCGCTCGGAGGGCGTCTGGCTCGGTGCGGCCTGCTGCGTCGTCGACGACGCGGACGACTGCGCCACCGTGGCGTTCTGCGACCCGCCGTCCTGGCCATTTCCGCACGCGGCGAGCGCGAGCGTCAGCAGGCCCGCGGCGGTGAGAGCTGGGACGGTGCGCATGAGTTCCCCTTGTCGTCGAACGGTGCCGACACGTCACGCCGTGCCGCACCTCCACTGTGGCAGAGATGGCGGCCGTGGCGAAGGCGCCATGCCGACCGAGACGACCCGGCTGAAACCCGTGCCCGGCAGCCCGATTCGCTCACGTCACAGGTGGCCGCTGAGCGCCGCCATGCGGGATTCGAGCTTGCCGACAAGGGCGTCGAGCTCCTTGGAGTTCTCGGCGCTGACGGGCAGGACGTCGATCGAGATCGTCGCTCCACCGGCGAGGGAGCGCAGTTCGTCGAGCTTCGCGGCGAACGGCGAACTGCTGCCGGGTGAGTAGTAGTCGACGGCCGCGTCGATGTCGTTCGGGTAGAGGTCGGCCTTCGTCACGGCGATGACGACCCACATCGGCTTGGCTCGGCGCACCGCCATCGCGGCGATGCGGTGCGCGGTGATCGTCCAGTCCTCCAGCTCCGCGGCGAGCTGCTCCTCGCGCGTGCGTGACGGCGCGGCGCCGCTCGTGCCGCCGGCGTGTCGCGGCGTCGCGTGGCCGTAGGAGACGACGTGGACGATGCCGTCGACCGGCTCCTCGTAGAACACCTCGTCGAGGGCTGCGAGGCGCGTCGCGGCGTTGTCGCCGGGCACGACGCGGAAGCGGAAACCCTTGAGCCGCGGCGACTTCGACGTCCGACGCTCCATCGTCGCCGAGCCGGCCTCGGTGACGGCGTCGGGGCTCGTGCGGCGCGCGAGACGGTCGACGAGGCGCGTCTTGCCGACGCCCGTCATGCCCGTGACGGCGACCGTCGGGTAGCGGCGATGCACGAGGGAGGAGATCTTCTCGGGTGCCGCGGTGAGGGCGGTGAGGGCCGTTCCGGCCAGGCTGGCGCCGGCAGCGGCGAGGCCGGCGTTGTGGCGGGCACCGGTGTTCTTCGAGGTCACGGTTCACCTTTCGGCAGAGGCTCGTTCGACGCCGGGGCGCCGAGCACTTTGCCCTCTAGTCAACCCGAAACGTCGTCGAAACGCCTCTCCGAGGGTTTCTTCGACGCCTTCGCGGTGCTGCGCGCTCGCCGCGTCCGACCATCCGCGTGGGTGGTGAACCAGCGGCCTGCGCGTCCTAGAGTGAAGACATGACTCGCGAAGACATCCACGAAGCAGCCAAGAACGACGACGCGGACGGCCAGAAGCCCGGCGGCGCTGGGGAGGTCTCCGAAGGCGGCAGCGGTTTCGGCACCGACAGTGAGGCGAACGTCGTCAACGGCGCCGACGCTGTGCCCGACAAGACGACCGGCGGCACCAGCCCCCGTACGCCCAACCAGTGAGCTGAGTGCCTCCGACCAGGTGCTGGCCGGCCCTGACCCCGAGGTCACGGCCCGCTCTGTCCCTGGAGGTCTCGACGGCGATCCGGCGACGGCGTGACGCGTCTGACAGTGCGCCGAATGTGTCCTGCGCGTGCGTCGCGCCGGCGAAATCACGCCCGAGGGTGTAGCGGTTGTCGGTGCCTCGGTCTAGCCTCACGAGCATGACTGACATGAATACGAATCAGCCCGACGAAACCCTCGGGGCGCACGCTCCGGGTGCCCCGAACGGTCAGGCTCAGCAGGCTCAGCAGGGCCAGGACATGCTCGGCGCGACGGAGCCGACGCAGGGTGGCCCGAACGATGCCTCCCTGCAGCGGGACCCCGACGAGTGGGCCACCGGCGACGAGCCGATGACCGAGGCGCAGAAGTCGTACCTCGACACGCTCGCCAAGGAGGCGGGCGAGACGCTGCCCGCCACGCTGACGAAGGCCGAGGCGAGCAAGCACATCGATCGCCTCCAGGGTTCGAACAACCGCGTCAACCAGCAGGGCACGCAGGGCAACTGAGGCAACTGCCAGACGCCACCGGTCGGCCTGGCGCGACATGTTTCACGTGGAACATATGGCGCCAGGTCGGGCGGAGGTGTGCTGCGACGAGCGGGCGGCGCACTGCGCGGTGACCACGGGTCATGCCCCCACCGGGGCTCGAGCGCGCACCGAATGACGTGTCGATGATGCCCAGCGCGAATCGGCAGACCCCACAATGGCTTCCATGACTTCTCTCGTCTGGTTCCGTGACGACCTGCGTACGTTCGACCATCCGGCGCTGCGTGCGGCGGTCGATCACGCCGTCACCTCCCAGGGCTCGCAGGAGTCGGATGACGGCGCGTCGTCCGAGCCCGCGGGCGTCGTCGCGCTCTTCGTCCTCGACGAGGAATCGGACGGCCTCCGCCCGCTCGGCGGTGCGGTGAAGTGGTGGCTGCATCACTCGCTCGTCGCCTTGCGCGCGAAGCTCGAGGCGCTCGGCATCCCGCTCGTCCTGCGACGCGGCGCCGCGCATGACGTCGTCCTCGATGTGGTCGAGACGTTCGACGTCGACTTCGTCGGCTGGAATCGCCGGTACGGCGGGCCGGAGCGCGTCGTCGACGCCGGGATCAAGGAGGCGTTCGCCGAGCGAGACGTCGAGGTGCACTCGTATGCGGCGAACCTGCTGTTCGAGCCGTGGACCATCACAACGGGTGGGGGCACCCCGTACCGCGTGTTCACGCCGTTCTGGAAGGCGTGCCTGAGCGAGCCCGAGCCGCGTGAGCCGCTCGACGCGCCGTCAGCGCTCACCCCGCCGTCCGCACTCGTCGAGCAGGCCGGCCAGGCGAGTGACGACCTCGACACCTGGGCGTTGCTGCCGACGAAACCCGACTGGTCGACCGGCATCGCCAAGGCCTGGACGCCGGGCGAGGACGCCGCGCACGAGCTATTCGCCGACTTCCTCGACGACGCCGTCGTCCACTACGCCACCGAACGTGACGAGCCGTCGAAGCCGGCGACGTCGCGCCTCTCGCCGCATCTGCGCTTCGGGGAGATCAGCCCGCAGACGATCTGGCATGCGGCGCGGCGCAGTGGCAAGGACGTCGAGACGTTCCTGTCGGAGGTCGGTTGGCGCGAGTTCGCGTGGCACACGCTCTACGAGAACCCTGACCTTCACGAGGTGAACCTCAATCGGAAGTTCGACGCGTTCCCGTGGCCGCCGCTCGACGAGGACGCGCTGCTCGCATGGGAGAAGGGCGAGACGGGCGTCCCGCTCGTCGACGCGGGCATGCGCGAGCTGTGGGAGACGGGCACGATGCACAATCGCGTGCGCATGGTCGTCGCGTCGTTCCTGACGAAGAACCTGCTCATCGACTGGCGCATCGGTGAGGAGTGGTTCTGGGACACGCTCGTCGACGCCGACGCCGCGAGCAACCCGTTCAACTGGCAGTGGGTCGCCGGGTGCGGCGCAGACGCCGCACCGTACTTCCGCGTCTTCAACCCGGAGACGCAGCGCAAGAAGTTCGACCCCGACGAGCGCTACGTCCGCCGCTGGGGCGCTGACGACGGCCGCGAACCCATCGTCGACCTCGCCGAGACGCGCAAGGCCGCACTCGCGGCATACGAGCAGACGAAGTGACGTCTCACCGGGGCGCCGTCTGACCTTTCGCGTCCGGAGATAGCTGGGCACCGGCGCGTCTCTAATCGAGTGGATCCTGCGAAAAGTGCGCGAGGCGGGTGGCCCGTCGTGTAGGTCACCCGCCTCGCGCACTGTTGAGAAGACGTGGCGACGATCCACATTCGAGCTCGTCGCCAGGCCGTCGAGGTTACTTCGCGCAAGCGGTGGTCTGCTTTGCCCCGTACGTGGCCTCCTCCTGGGTGTACTTATCACCTGCGTCCGAGGACAGCTGCTGGATGAGGCGATCGCACGACATCGGCATAGTGTTCATGTAGTTTTTCGCGGCCTTGCCCGCCTGTTCCTTCCAGTTCGTGTCAAGGGTGTTCACCGCGGCGGTGGCGTCAGCGACTGAATACTTGTCACCGGCGTCCGACGAAAGCTGCCGGATGAGACCCTGCTTCGAGAAGGGCATAGTGGACAGGTAGTTTTCGCCTGCCTTGCGCGCGTTCTTCTGCACGTCTGTGAGCTTGGCCGCGGGGTCGTTCTGCGCGGCTGCCGACCCGCCGCCCGAGGGCTGACTGGTTGAGGTGCTCTTCGTCGACTTGTCATCTGAGCCGCCCTTGGTCGCCACGGTGATGACGATGATGAGGGCGATTAGGCCAAGGAGCCAGAAACGCTTCTTCTTGTACCAGGGGCGCGAAGCCTTGGCGTAGGCTTTCGACGCCTTGGCGTTGGCTTTTGCTTCCTTGTGGGTGGCTGGCTGGCTCTGGTTCGGATCCGCAGGCGTACTCATGTAGTTGTACCTTGTCTATCGGAGCTTCGGCAATCGGCCTCACGCCGCTGCTAGGCCCCCGTGGTCGGGGGCGCGCGCAGGCTAGATAGTTAGCGTGGCCATGCGCATGGCTAAAGTAGCGCAGCGAATCCACCTGCGGGGCTCTTCCGCCACGAGGGGAGATGAGTGGGTCAACAGACGCCTCCCCTTCGCGCACGCCAGCTACGGCTGCGAGCCTGGTCCGCTCCGCAGAACCACGGTCCAGGAGCAACGTGTAGGCGTACGGCTTAACCGCAGGAGGCGTTGCCGCGATGCGCAACGGCCGTAGCCGGCACACATCGGTTCTCTGAGGATGACAGTGCGTGCGTGCGGTGTGAGGTAAGCGCTGCTGTGCCTGCTACGACAGCCCGTGGCGTCGGCGGGGAGCCGATGAGAGGGATGGCACCGAACGCCAGCCGACCGAGAGTGGCTAGCACTCCCCAACGCGGCCAGCGTCATGGTGAAGCGAGCCGGCGTTCCTTCCGCACAGCATGACTGGTCCCTCGCCACGCGGACCCGTCATGGCTTCACGCGTGGAAGGTGAACCCATGCTGAGTGACGACGAGATTCGGGCGATGACGTTCGAGCAACGACGCGACCTCATGCGTCGGCTCGAACGACCGCCGACGATCTCGCCGCGCCTCGTGAGTCGTCTCGGCGCGGTGCGGCGCGTCCGCATCATCCTCATGACGGTGTGCACGCTGGCGCTCGTGCCATGGATCATCTATCTCGCGTTCGCGTTGCCGCCTGTGTACGAAGCGCACAACTGGCGTTTCGCGTGGGTCGGATTCGACGTCATGCTGCTCGCCTTCATGGCGGTGACGGCGTGGTGCGCGTGGCAGCGGCGTCAGCTCGTCATCCTCGGGTAGTTCACGACGGGCATGCTGCTCGTCTGCGACGCCTGGTTCGACGTGACGACGGTGGCGCCAGAGGATCGCATCTGGTCGATCCTCGCAGCAGCGTTCATCGAGCTGCCGCTCGCGTTCATCCTCACCTACGGGTCGCTGCGCCTGCTGCGCGCGATCAGCGAATCACGTCTCCTGATCGAGCCCGGGCAGCGGTTGCGTCACGTCGAGATCACGCTGCCGCATCACGACGACTGAGCTCTCACCCATCGCGTCGGCGAGTTCTGCCGCGCCGCGTCCGTCGAGCTCGGTGGCGATGCCGTCACGCGCGCCGAGACGGTCGGCGTCGCTGCGATGCGACGACACCTTGAACCGGGCCTCCATGCGCTGCACGGAAATCCGGATGCCGACGATCTTCGTCAGCATGTCGTCCAGGTAGTCGCCCGGTGCCTGCCCCATGCGCCACGGCTCGTCGCGCCCGCCCTCCATCGCGCCCGTGAGCTTCGCGACGACGCCGCGCACCCACCTCGGGTCGTCGTGCACCTCCAACTCTCCCCAGGCATGAGCGACGAGGTAGTTCCACGTCGGGACGACGCGGTGATGCTCGGCCTTGCTCGGATACCAGCTCGGCGAGACGTAGTGCTCGAGCGGCCCGAACGTCGCGAGCGTCAGCCCCTCGTGACGGCCGTTCTCCCACAAGGGGTTCGCACGCGCCACGTGCCCGATGAGCGCCTTGCCCGTCGGGGCGTCGTCATCGTCGACGAGCAGCAACGGCACCATGTCCGCCTGCGGCGTGACGCCGTCGTGCGTGATGAGCGTCGCGAGCGGATGTTCCGCGAGGAACGCGGCGATCGTCTCGACGTCCGTGACGGCGTCGTGCGGCGGGTTATAGGGCATGCCATTCAGTCTGACGCACCGCTCCGGCGGGCGACCGCAGCGTCCTCGACGAGCCGGGCATTCGCGGCACGCGTTCGAGACGATCGACGGACGCGAGCGACGCGCGGCGGGCACCTGTCGTTCAGCCCGTCAGTCCAGCCCCGCACATACGAAGCGGGCCGCCCCTCCACGCGGGAGGGGCGGCCCGCTCGGCATGCGACGAGGTGCGCAGCTCAGCTCTTGGCGAGCACCTCGTCGGCCTCCTCGTACGGAGCGTCCTCACGGACGCCGGCGGCCTTGAGCTGGTCGGCCTGGGCGTGCAGATCCTTGACGACGCCGTGCGCCTCGTGGTCGTGCTCGACCGACGGGGCCGAACCCCACAGCGGTCGGCCGTTCGACTCGGGCAGGAAGTGCACCGAGACGAGGCCGATGACGCCCGCGATGATGAGGATGTACGCGGGCCACATGAGGTTGCCGGTCGCGTCGACGAGAGCGCCCGTGTAGAGAGCCGTCGTGCCGCAGAACGCGGAGATGAAGATGTTGAACGCGATCGACAGCGCACCGGCGCGCACGGCCGTCGGGAACAGCGACGGCAGCGTCGACGGCATCGTGGCGCTGAAGCAGATGAGGGACAGACCCATGATGATGAGACCCGCGATGACGGAGCCCTCGGTGTTGCGCGTGATGAGCATCAGCGACGGGAACGCCAGCACGATCAGCATGACGGAGCCGATGCGCACGATCGTCTTGCGCCCGATGCGGTCGGAGGCCAGACCGATGAGCGGGATGATCGCGAGGCAGACCGCCATGACGATGATCTGCGAGACGTTGTTCATGTTGTCGCTGATGCCCTGGCCGCCCTTGTGGTCGGTGACCGTCGACAGGAAGCTCGGCATGTACGCCGTCAGCATGTAGTTCGTGACGTTCCACGCGATGACGAGGCCGCCGCAGACGAGCATGGCGGGCCACATCTTGAACGTGTCCTTGAGCGAGACCTTGTTGTCCTTCTCGCGCTGCTCCGACTCGGCCTCGAGGGCCTCGAACGCCGGGGTGTCGCCGAGCTTCGAACGCAGATAGACGCCGATGAAGCCGAGCGGCAACGCGAGGAAGAACGGCAGGCGCCAACCCCACGAGTGCAGCTGATCGGTCGTGCACAGCGCCATGACGAGCGCCGACATGCCGGCACCGAGCAGGTAACCGGTGAACGTGCCGACCTCGAGGAGGCTGCCGAGGAAGCCGCGCTTCTTGTCGGGCGCGTACTCGGCGATGAACGTCATCGCGTTGCCGTATTCACCACCGGTCGAGAAGCCCTGCAGGACGCGGCACAGGAACAGCAGGACGCAGGCCCAGACGCCGGCGTGCGCGTAGTCCGGGATGAGGCCGATGGCGACGGTCGCGCCGGCCATCATGATCATCGTCATCGCGAGGACCTTGTTGCGACCGATGCGGTCGGACAGCGGGCCGAGGATGATGCCGCCGAGCGGGCGGAAGAGGAAGGCGACGGCCATGAGCGCGTACGTCATGAGCGTCGCGGCGGAGCCCTCGAGCGGCATGATGACGTCACCGATCGTGAGCGCCATGTAGCTGTAGACACCGAAGTCGTACCACTCGGTGATGTTGCCGATCGCGGCGGCGCCGATGGCGCGCTTGATGACGTCGGGGTGCGTCACCGTCACCTCGTCGACAGACCATCGTCGACGAACACTGTCCGGTCCGAACATGTGGTTTGCCCCTTTCACACGTGGGTCGGTTGTCTGACGTTTCTTCGCGAGGCTATGGGAGTTCTCGACCCGGCATCAAACAGCAATCTGGCTGCAAATCAAGCAGATTGACAAAAGATCGACTGTCGATTCGTCGCCGTCGCGGGTTGCGAAGGTGGGGTTTGGACGCCAGGTGACCACGTCGTGAGACGACGTAACGGCCTGTGCGCGTAGGGTGTTGAGGGGATGGCGAGGCTGGGAGCCGCTTCGGCGCAACCCCTCAAGAAGCTGAGGGCCCGAGGGGCGCTGCGCCGCCGCTGGCCGGCGGATCAGCCGGGACGATGATGTGTCGACCCTCACACGCCATCGGGTGCGTTCAGGCCGAGCGAGGTACCCGCGCCGGGTCGACGAGAGGCGCAGCGAGCCGGCCCGTCACGACGTCGGCGGCCTCGCGCCAGTCGTCCCCGAGGGCGACGACGCCGGGCGCGCCCGCGAGGGTCGCGCCGGGGCCGGCGACGTAGACGGGTGTCGAACGCGCCATGACCGTCAGCTCCGAACGGCGGGCCGCGAACGACGTCGCCTTCATCCCCGAGATGACGCACGCCCGCGCGCTGGTGGCGCGCACGGCGGCACTCGTCGCGGCCCACGGGGTGTTGGCGCCGAGCACGAGCGGCGCCCAGCCACGTTCGACGAGCATCGACGAGAACAGGTGGTTGGGCAGGTCGTGCAGTTCGCCGGGCGGGCACGTCAGGACGACGCGGGGGCGCGCGTCGCGCTCTGACTCGGTGCGAACCGCCTCGCCTCTGAACTCCGAGACGACGGAGCGGACGATGTTCGACGCGTGGTGCTCGTGCATGACGCTGAGTTCGCCGGCCGACCACATGACGCCGACGTGGTGCAGCGCGGGCACGAGGACGTCGGCGACGAGGGCATCGATGCCGTGTTCGTCGCGAGCACGAGCGAACTCGGCGCGCAGCGCATCCTCGTCGAGGGTGAGGACGGCGTCGAAGATGCGCCGGCCCACCTCGGCCGTGAGGATGTCGTTCGTCTGCAGATCCATCGTCAGATCAACATATCCCGCGGACCTGCCGGGCGAGGTGTCATTCGTCCTGTGCGGCATGGTCTTTCGCTGTTCGCTGTTCGCTGTTCGCTGTTCGCTGTTCGCTGTTCGCTGTTCGCTGTTTGCCGGAGCCCCGGGTCTCTAGGCTCGTGGCATGAACTTCGTCGAACACGGCTCCGGTACCCCCATCGTGCTGCTTCACGGCTTCGACGCCGACCACCGGCTCGTGCTGCCGTTGGAGTCGGCCTTCACCGCGGGTGCGGCGCGCGAGGACGTCGCGACGACGGGCTGGCGTCGTCTCTATCCCGATCTGCCGGGCTTCGGCAGCACCCCGATCGGTGACGCAGCGAGCACCGACGACGTCGTCGAGCGTGTGCTTGCGTTCGTCGACGAGCAGATCGGTGACGCACCGTTCGCCATCCTCGGTGACTCGTTCGGCGGGATGATCGCCCGCGCTGTCGCGCACCGCCGTCGCGAGCAGGTGCTCGGGTTGGGCCTGCTTGCAGCGGTATTCGTCGCGGACTCCGATGCCCGTAAGACGCCGGAGCAGACGGTGCTGCGACGCGATGACGACGCCGTCGCCCAGGCCGGGGACAAGGCCGACGACTACACGGCCGTCGCCGTGGTGCAGAGCGACGACACAGCCCGTCACTTCCTCGAGTTCGCCGCGCCCGGAGCCGAACTGGCTGACAAGGACGCGATGAAGAAGCTGACGGAGAACTACGAGCTGGGCGAGCAGCCCGAGGACGAGGCGCCCTTCGAGAAACCGACGCTCATCCTCACCGGCCGCCAGGACCACCTCGTCGGCTTCGGCGACGCGCTGCGCCACCTGGAGCACTACCCGCGCGCCACGTTCGCGACGCTCGACGGCGCCGGCCACAACGTTCACTTCGAGCGCCCCGACCTCGTCAGCGCCCTCGTCGCCGACTGGCTCACCCGCATGCGCGACCTGCCCGCCTGACGGGGTGTGACGGCGGGCTTGACGGGCGGCCCGATGGCGTCGTCCGGGTGGCGTCGCTCCGCGCGTCAGACCGGGTGGCTGCGGTAGGCAGCCTCGGCTGACGGGTCGAGCGCTCCGCGACGGATGAGTTCGCGCAGAGCGAGCAGCGCGACGCCGTGCTGGTCGTACACGTGATGCATGACGAGCGCGAGGTGCTTGAGTGCCTCGTCGTCGACGGTCTCGGCGTCGTCGAGGCGGGCGAGATCGCGCACGTAGAGCATGTCGGCCTCGACGAGCTGACGTGCGTGCGCCTCGTCGGTCGGTTCGTCGCGATCGGCCCACTGCACCGGTGTGAGCGGCCAGGTCTTCGTCGCGACGAACGCCTGTGGCACGAACCCCTGCGCGCGCAGCTCGACGTCGACCTCGGCGAACGTCGGCTGATCGACGTAGAGACGGTGGAAGTTCACCTCGAGCTGGATGCTCGTCGCCGTGCGCAGGCGCTCGCGGCCGTTTCGGAAGATCATCAGCTCGGCGCCCTGCACGTCGATCTTGAGGTGGTCGAGCAACTCGATCTCGGTGATGTCGTCGAGGCGGGTCGTGTCGACGTCGACGCGGTCGACGACCTCGGCGAGCCGCGGGAAGTCGGTGAGCAGGTCGAGTTGCGGGGCGTCCGGTTCGAACAGGCTCGTGAATCCCGATTCGGCGCACACGTGCAGGGTGTGACGCTCGCCGTCACCGATGGCCGCAGGCAGGTAGCGCTCGTGCGGCCCGGCGGCGCGCTCGAGACGCGCGAGGGCGTCGGGTTGCGGCTCGAATCCGGTGACGCGGCACAGACCGTCGCGCAGCATCGGCAGATAGGGCGGGGTGTCGACCAGGGGGTTCGCGCCGATGTCGACGACCTCGGTGAGGCGGCTCGGCTGCATTAGTTCCCGTAGAGCGGACATCGATGCTCCTTCGCGACGGCATGACGGGTCGTCGCAGTCTTTCAGGTGCGCGCGGATCCTTCGTCCGTGGGCAGGGGGAAGGGCGACCGGCCATGCGCCGGACGGGTTGCGCCGGGGTCGATGCGCCCGTCTCCCCCAGAGGTGCCGGGCGTGGCATAGCGTGAGGTGGTGACGCAGACCTCCCGCTGGGACACCGGCTTTCCCGACCCCGAGCAACTGCGCGAGACGGCCCGTCAGGCGCGTCAGCTGCCGACCGAACCGATGAGCCGGGGCGTGCGCGTGATCGTCGGTGGGGCCGTGGCCGTCTGGCTCGTCACTGTTCTCGTCGTCTATTCGACCCTGCCCGAACGCGTCCCGACGCACTGGGACGGCTCGAAACCCGACGACTGGTCGAGCCGCGCCGGGGCGCTCGTCGCGTTCGTCGTCGGCCCGATCGCCATCGGCGCCGTGCTGCGCCTCGTGACGTCGCTCGTCCTGCGCTGGCCGCAAGGCATCAACGCGCCGAACAAGGAGTACTGGCTGCAGACGCCGCAACGGCTGCGACACTTCGAACGGCTGGTTCGCGAGGACCTCATGCTCATCGGTGCTCTGACGACGCTGCTGTTCGCCGCGATCAGCGTGATGACGGGTGTCGCCGCGCGTCGTGAAGGCGGGGAGCTGCCCGGGGTGTTCTTCTCGGTCATCATGATCGCGTTCATGGCAGGCATTCTGGGCCTCGTCGTGCGGATGCTGCTCGGCAGGCGCTATCAGCCGTCGGACGAGGCGGTGAGACCAGCAGTTGAGGACAGGCGGGGCTGCGTCGCGTCGACGGGTGCGTCAGGTTGATGAGTTGTCCGACGGCTGAGGACGCCGACGTTCAAGACGCATCCCGACGCTGCGGGGCGCAGTCTCGACGAAGCCGAGGCTCTCGTACAGTGGCCGGCCCGGCGCGTCGGCCATGAGCGTCACATAGGCACCGGACGGCGCGTCGTGTTCGATGCGCGCGAGCAACCGAGTGAGAATCGCCCGCCCGAGGCCCTGACGCTGATGCTCCGGCGAGGTGGCCATGTCGGCGACCATGAAGTACCACCCGCCGTCACCGATGACGCGGCCCATCGCGACGACGTCGCCGCTCGCGCGATGACGAACCGTCACCCATGCCCACGAGTTCGTCAGGGCCGGCGCGCCCTGCTCGGCGGTGCGGGGTGTGAGGCCGCTGATTCGTCGCAGCTCGAGGTAGGTCTCGAGATCCGGTGCGGAATCGAGCAGTTCGTAGTCGGTGTTCACGGGGCCTCCTGGTGGCGGGACGGAGTGGGAGAGAGGGCGGCGATAGAAGGTCGGCGAGAGCGCGGGGAAGCGTGAGCCACGGTGCATGAGGTCCGATCGCGATGCACGAGCTCGTCGGCTCAGATGCATATGGGCGCATGGGGGCTGCCTGGTGGTGACGTCGATGTCGCTCATGGCAGGAGAACAGAGCCTGGGCGAGGTGTGCGACGCGCCCTGAGACGTACGTGAGCCCTGCGACCGCGCATCTGTCAGCCCCCGGCACCCCGTCAGAACAGACTGTGCTGCGCGACGGATTCCGGCGAGCGAGCGGCGTCGTCGAACGTGACGCGGCGCCCGCCCAGTGCGTCGAGGTCGACGAGCATGAGCGAATCGGCCGTGCCTTCCGCCGCATCCCCGGCCACGCCTTCGGCTTCGGCCGCGCCTTGGGCTTCGGCTTCGGCTTCGGACGCAGCGTTGACCTGAACCAGCGCGACCGATCCGACGAGGCTGACGGGCGTCAGGCAGTGGGATCCGCCGGTGACGGGGTGGGCGTAGACGGGGTGGATGCCACGGCCGGCGTCGAAGAACGCCGCGTGCAGCGCCGGGGGTTGCCACGCCTCGTGGGGCATCGAGCGCGCGCAGAGGCCGCGCGTTCGCAGGTGCGCCTCGACGGCGGCGACGCAGTCGACGTGCGCGACATCGAGCGCCGTTTCGGGCAGCGCCCGGGTGAGAGCGGCGGCCTTGCTCGTCTTGTGACGCGTCTGGGGCACACCGACGTGCTCGGTGACGGCGTCCTCGAGAACTCGAACGGCGAGCCCGTCGTCCGTGCGTGCGACGTACGTGGCCCGCACCGCGCCTTGCTCGTCGAGACGAACTCGCTTGCGCGCATCGGACGCCGTACCGACCTTGTGCGCGCCGTCCGCGAACGTCGCGATGTAGAGCCAGTGAGGTTGCGCCAGGTAGCGACCGAGCGCCTCCGGTACATGGCCACCGCGATGCGCGTGGTGCATGAAGCGCGACTCGTCGCGACTCGCGCACCGCTCGCACTGACGGCCCGTGGTGGCGAGACGCGCGCCGTCGCAGGGCTCATGACGGCCGCCGCTCGACCCCGTGGCGATGAACACGCCGGTGCAGAATCGCCCCGTCGGGTCGACGTGGAACGCGAGACGTTCACCGACCAGGTTCAGCGTTCGTCGCTCGGTCTCGCGGGGGCTCGCGATGACGAGATGCGGCTCCCCACCCGTCCAGGAGACGGAGTGGGCGAGGAACGGCGTGTCGCGAGGAATGCTGGGGCGAGGCATGGCTCCATCCGATCATGACGGGGTAGATGGCAGCACTCGGGCTCGGACTGTCCGTACGCCGCGCGGCGCCCGTTGCAGGCCGCCCGTCGGGTCGCGTCACTTGGACCCCGCCAGTTGGACACAGTGCGTTGGACGCCGCATGCCGCACGTCTGAGTGGCCACTGGCCGCGTCGCCGCGCTCGTCATGGGGCAGGTCGACATGCGCCCCGAGTGGGTCGGGCCGGTCGCCGTCGCCTCGTACTACCACGACGCGGCGATCTGGTTCGAGCACACGTGGGACTACCTGCCCGGCTCGGAAAGCCTTGCGGCGCAGGAGCTCTCGCGAACCGGCCACGAGGGTGACGCCGCGCTCGTCACCGCGATGATCGACGAGCACCACCGCGTCCGGCCGGCGCGCAACCCGCACCCCCTCGTCGAGGCGATGCGACGTGCCGACGCGACGGACGTCTACCGCCTGCCGCTTCCGCCGCACGTCAGCCGTGACGACTACCGCGCCATGCTGAAGCGGTTTCCCGACAACGGCATGCACCTCATGCTCGGGCGCGGGTTCGTCATGGGGCTGAAGGAGCGCAAGCGTCTCAACCCGATGCCGATGGTCAAGCTCTGAGCTGTTCGCGCTGGTCGAATCCCCGACGGGCGCAACCTGCTTCGCCGAGCCCCGGGGCCTGACGGCGGTCGCCGCGGGTCCGCGCATCTCGAGCGCGGACCTGTGGCACCCTGATCCGATGACGCTTCGACCCGGCGCCCGTGCGGCGTTCGCCTTCAACGCTGCGCTCGCCTGGATCGGGTTCGTCCTCGTCTGCGTGCTGTCGGCGACCGATCAGTACGCGCACGTGACGCCCGCTCCGCACGAGTACGGCGTGCATCCCGGCGGTTTCGCAGGAGCGCTCTCGCGGTTGTTCGACACGCTCAGCTACTTCACGGTCTGGTCGAACGTCATCGTCGCGATCAGTTGCACGCTCCTCGCGCTGGCCCCGCACGCCGACACGCGGTGGCGGCGCGTCGTCCGCCTCGACGCGCTCATCATGATCACCGTGACGGCCATCGTCTACGCGCTGCTGCTCGCGCCGGGGTCGCACCCGACCGGTTGGGACCTCGTGACGAACCCGTGGCAGCACATCGCCGTGCCGCTCGTCACCGTCATCGTGTGGCTCGTCTGGGGCCCGCGCGGCCGCATCGATCGGCGCACCGTCGCGTCATGCTTCGCCATCCCCGGCGTGTGGATCGTCTACATGCTCGTGCGCGGCGCCGTCGTCGACGCCTACCCGTACCCATTCGTCAACGTGCACGCGCACGGGTACGGCTCGGTGGCCGTGACGCTCGTCGTCATCCTGCTGTTCGGCCTCGTGCTGGCGCTCGCGTTCTGGGGCATCGACCGTCTGCTGACACGTCGCGCGTCCATCCGCTCTCGGCCTTGAGGTCCGAAACGCCGCACTGCAGGGTTTCGGCCCTCAATGTCCGGAACGCTCACGCGGCGCGGACGGGAGCAGCGCCCAGGCGGTGGCGTTCAACGGGACACGCCCTGGGCCGTCGTGTTCGCCTCAGCGCCACGTCGCGTCACCCCGTTGACGACAGCCGTCAGCACGACCGCGGTGAGGAACGACGTCAGGCTCGCGCTCATCCAGCTCGGTGCCGTGAAGTGCAGGGTGCCCGCGACGTCGTGCCACATCCGTGACCACCAGCCGAGTTCGCCCGGGGAGATGAGCTGGTACATCACGAACCCGGCGAACCACGGCAGCAGCATGAGCGGTCGGCCCGGGGCGTCGACCGACGTGTTCCAGCGCCGACGCCCGCCGAACGCGTAGTAGTCGACGAGGAACACCCCGAGCAGGGGCGCGAAAACCGAGCCGATGAGGGAGAGGAACGTCGCGAAACCGTAGATGTCGATGCTCCACGCGAGCACCATCGAGATGATGCCGAGCGCCGTCGAGATGAGGCGACGATCGACGCGCGGCAGCATGTTCTGCGCCGACACGGTCGGCGAGTACACGTCGACGAAGCACGCGTCGATCTCGCGCAGCGTCAGCACCCAGAAACACAGTGTCCCGCCGGTGATGCCGAGGAAGATCGAGAACACCTTGTCACCGTCACCACCGGCAATGACGAGCGCCACCATGCCGATGCAGTACACCGCGATCTGCGTGACGCTGTACCCGACGTAGCTGCCGATGACGGCGGCGCGGTGCGATGTCGAGTGGCGCGCGTAGTCGCCCGCGACGGGCACCCACGACACGCACAGCCCGATGATCGCGTCGACGGCGATCATCCAGCCGTCCCAGCCGTGGCCGTGGTAGGCGGGCAGGTCACGCGTCGCCAATTGCGTTGCGAGATAGACGAGCACGACGATGACGGCCACCGTCACGTACTTGCGCAGCACCTTGACCCAGTGCAACGGGTAGATCGCGAGCGTGATCGTCACGAGCCCGATGACGCCGATGACGGGCCAGCTCGGCACGTCCCAGAGCGTCTTGACGGCGAACGCCGTCGTCACCATCTCGAACGTTCCCCAGCCGACGAGCTGCACCATGTTGAGCACGCTCGGCACGTACGACAGACGCCCACCGAACAGGCCGCGCAGCATCACCATCGACGGCTGCCCCTGCTGCGACGACGCGAGCGCCATCGCCGAGACGCCGGCTGTGCCGACGAGCGTCCCGACGACGAGTGCGCTGAGCGCCGCGCCGACGCCCATGCCCGGCGCGCCCATCGGCTGCAGGACGACGAGCGCGCCCGCGAACGCGAGCAGGCTCATGCCGAGGTTCGCCCACATGCCGAGCTGGTCGAGCAGGCCGAGGTTGCGCGGCGCGTGACCCTCGTCGAGGGTGCGGGGGACGTCGTGGGTGTCGAGCAGGTCGGGGGCGTCCTGCGCGGGGGAGGGCGACGTGGGGGAAGCGGTGCTCACGGGCTGAGTGTCTCCTCGAATCGTGGGACGGGAACATTCCGACCCGATGGAACCTTAGAGGCCGATCGCATCGAGTGGTCGCCGAACTGCGCGTGCGCCTCCTGCGGCGCGCGATGATGGCGTCACCAGCGAAGGTCAGGAGAAGCCATGAAACCCCTCGAGGCAGTGACGGTCGTCGAACTCGCCAGCCTGGCGCCCGCACCGTTCGGCTGCATGATGCTCGCCGATCTCGGCGCTCACGTGACCCGTGTCGAACGTCCAGGTTCGGGTGCGCTCGACGTTCCGACGGCGGCGCTCGACCGGGGCAAGACGACGATCGTGGCCGACCTCAAGACGCCTGACGGACTCGCCGCCGTCCGCGAACTCGCCTCAGCGGCAGACGTTTTCGTCGAGGCCTACCGTCCCGGAGTCGCCGAGCGCCTCGGCGTTGGCCCCGACGACCTGCTCGCTCTCAACCCGCGACTCGTCTACGTGCGCATGACGGGGTGGGGTCAGCACGGCCCGCTCGCGCAGACGGCGGGGCACGACATCAACTACCTCGCGTTGTCGGGGATGCTGTACCCGCTCGCGCGACCCGGTGAGCGTCCGAATCCGCCGACGAACGTGCTCGCCGACTTCGCCGGTGGTGGCATGCTGCTTGCCAATGGCGTCCTCGCGGCCCTCGTCGCACGGGCGACGACGGGCCGGGGGCAGGTGCTCGACGTCGCGATGGTCGACGGCGCGTCGCTGTACTCGACGTTCCTGCGTGGCCTGCACGCCGTGGGGTTGTGGAGCGGCGAACCCGGCACGAACCTGCTCGACGGCGGCGCACCGTTCTACGACACGTACACGTGTGCGGACGGCCGGCACGTCGCCGTCGGAGCGCTCGAACCACAGTTCTTCGCGGCCCTCGTCGACGGGCTCGGCCTCGACGCCACGACGATGCCCGCGCAGACCGACGCCGCGGGATGGTCGCGCTGGCGTGAGGTGCTGACGGCGACGTTCGCGACGAAGACGCGTGACGAGTGGGCGCAGCTGTTCGACGGCACCGATGCGTGCGTCACGCCCGTCCTCACACCCTGGGAAGCACCGCATCACCCGCATGCCGTGGGGCGCGAGGCGTTCGTCGACGTCGACGGCGTGACGATGCCCGCTCCCGCGCCGCGGTTCGGTGGAAGCGACTGAGGGTGCCGGCATCCGAAGACACGGGACCCCGCCGCACCAGGTACGCCGGTGCAGCGGGGTCTCGCGTGGACGGGGGAGGTCAGCCTTCGTTCTGCTTCGACTCGTCCGTCGTCTCGTCGATCTTGATGCCCTGCTGCTGCGAGCCGGACATGATCTGTGACAGCGCCGTGTTGGCGGCCATGATCGAGGCGAAGTTGCCCGAGGTGAGGTCGCCCTTCATGTTCTTGACGCTCTCGACGGCGGTGCCGAGCGGCTGCGCGATCGTCTTGCACAGCGTCGGGTTGGCCTGGGCGTTCTTGACGGCGTTGTCGAGCAGCTTGAGGTCGAGTGCGGCGGTCGCGCCACCCTTGATCAGGGCCTTCGTGCGGCCGTCGGCGCCCTTCTGGAACGTGCCGGCCTTGTAGGGCTTCCACAGGTAGCGGTGGAATGTGCCGGCCGTCAGGCCGATGTCCGTCGCGAAGCGCGTCTTGGCGAACTTGCGCGTGTTCTCGGTCGGGCAGTCGATCGGCTTGGCGCTCGACGAGGACGACGCGGACGACGATGCCTCGCCCGAGCCGCTGGCGCTCGAGTTGGAGCTGGCGTCGCCGGAGACGGAGGACGTCGCGCTCGCGGCTGCGCCGGAGGCGGCGCTCGTCGCGGAGGAGGCGGAGTTGGACGAGTCCGAGCCGCACGCTGTGAGAGCGGTGAGCGACAGGGCCGCGACGGTGTCGGTGGTGGTGCGAGTGAAACGCATCGGTGTTCCTTTCGGCGGGGATGTCGTAGGGGCAGACGCATGGAAAATCTATAGGTTGCGTCCAGGTGGGTGTGATCCCCGTCCCTGGATCCCCGTCCCTCGACACATGCCGGGGTCCTACGCTGGGAGACATGGTGGTTCGTCGCGTGGCCGTCGTCGGCGGTGGAGTCGCAGGACTGACGTTGGCAGCGGCGCTCGACCCGGCGCGTTTCGACGTCACCGTCCATGAGGCGCAACCCGATCGTCGGACGGGCGCGGCCCTCGGGTTGTGGCCTGACGCTCTGCGCGCGCTTGCAGAGCTGGGGGTGCAGCTCGGCGGCGGGCACGGTGTGAGCGGCGCTGCGCCCGGTAGGGCCCGCGGAGTCGGTGTGTCATCTGGAGTTGGAGTGGTTCGCAGGTGCGAGCGAGTCGACCTGCACACGATGACGGGGCGACGGCTGTTGCGGGCGCCCGCGCCACCCGTCGCGCAGGTTCGGCGCGAGCATCTCATGGTGGCGTTGCGGGCGGTGGCGCCCGCGCCCGTCGCGCATCGCGTCGACGATCCTCGCGAACTGGACGCCGACGTCGTCGTCGGTGCCGACGGCGTGCGCTCGCGGGTGAGGGGCATCGTCGACCCTCGGCGTGCCGAACGACGTGCGACGCCCTGGGTTACGTTGCGCGGTATCGCGCCCGCGCTCGAGGGTCTGGACGGAACGAACCCGTTTGCACGCGAGTTCTGGGGTGCGGGAAGGCTTTTCGGCGACGCTCCGGTGAGCGGTGGCAGGTATTGGTTCACCGCGCACGCGATGGCGTCGGCGCAGGGCGACACGTCCGATCACGGGGTCGGCGTGATGCGTGGGGCGTATGCGCCGGAGCAGCTCGACGTCATGGCGGTCGTCGACGAGGCGAGACGACGTTTCGCGGGTGCGGCACCCACCGTCCGGGCAGCGCTGGCCGCAGCCGACGACACGACCGTCGCGACGCGGTTGTGGGTCGCCCCGCCGATGCGTCGCTATGTGCAGGGCCGCTTCGTCGTCATCGGTGACGCGGCGCACGGGTCGCTGCCGAACCTCGCGCGTGGCGCGAGCGACGCCATCATCGACGCAGTGACGCTCGCCCGGGTGCTGAACGCCGACGGCGGCCTGGGCCGCTGGCAGCGTCGGCGATGGCCGGTGACGCAGGCCGCGCGGCTGGGCGCGTCGGCCGTCATGGCCGCCGCGACGGGCTGGGGGTAGCCCCTCCCCTCCTGCGCCCAAATGCGCCGGGTGCACTTGGGCGCAGGAGGTGTTTGAGTTGGGCCACCCCATCTGCGTCCAGATGCACCCGGGTGCACTTGCACGCAGATCGTCGGGGCAGAGACGTGCAGGATGGGGGCATGGCTACTTCTCTCTTGTTCGGCGCCGGCGATCTGGGCACGCAGATCGGGTTCGACCTGGCGCGCGCGGGCGATGACGTCGTCGCGCTGCGACGCCACGCCGATCGCGTGCCCGAGCCGCTGACGGGCATCTCCTGCGACCTCGGCGCGGGCGTCGACGCGGTGCGCGCGGCGCTCGAACCGTTGACGAAGCGCGGCGGCTGGGAGCGTGGGCCGCAACGTGTCGTCGTCTGCCTCACGCCCGACGCGCGCGACGAGGAGGCCTATCGGGCGACGTTCGTCGAGGCCACGGGTACTGCGCTCGCGGCGATCGCCGCGCTGGGTTGGGCGCCCGAGCGGGCCCTGTTCGTGTCGTCGACGGCGGTCTGCTCGTCCGGCGGTCTCGTCGACGAGAACACGCCGCCCGCTCCGCAGACGCCGACGGCCCGTGTGCTCGCCGGGGCCGAACAGCTTTTTCTCGCAGCGCTTCCCGCGTCGACGCGGGGCATCGTCGTGCGCCCGAGCGGCATCTACGGCCCGGGTCGCGAATGGTTCGTCAACCGGGTGAGCGAGGGCGACGTCGGCGATCCGTCACGGACGACGCATCGCGTGCATCGTGACGATCTGGCGCGCGCGATCACGCACCTGCTGACGATGACGGCGGAGCCCGACGCGCTGTATCTCGTCACCGATGACGCGCCCGCGTCGGCGGGTGAGGTTGCCAGGTACCTGGCCGAACGCCTGGATGCCGACGCCGACCCGTCGTGGCGCGGGGAGTGGAGTGCGAGCCGTCGACTCGACAACTCGCGACTGCGGCGCACGGGGTTCGCGTTCGACTTCCCGACGTATCGCGAGGGCTACGCCGCCGTGCTGGACGGCGACGGCGTGCGTCATTCGTGACTCGCGCGACGCGTCATGCCTGAGTCATCTGCGCAGCGCGTCATCCTGACGCGGTCGGCGGCGACGCGAGAGAAGCGGTGCGGCTGTGAGCGACGCCGTCAGCGGCGTATGGCGCCGATGATCGGTGAGTGGCTCCGGGGGGCTGCGGCGCGCCGTCGGCGGACAAGAGCCATGACGTGCCCGGCGCCGAGGAAGGTGATGCCGATGACGCTGAGCACGACGAGCGCGTAGGAGATGATCCGGTTGCACACGCCGATCTGAGTCGGCGCGCCCCAGGCGTACCAGTGCCCGGTTTCGGCGTAGGTGTACGTCTTGTACGCGAGAGCCCACAGGACGAAGGGGGCGCTGAAGAGGGCGCCTGCCGCGATGATGGACGCGCCCACGTGACGCAACCACCGATCGACGCCTGGTGTGAAGGACGCCATGCTGACCATCTCCTGTGTCGGAGCTCACGTAAAGGGGGCGCGTCTTTCGGATGAACAGCTTCACCCTTTGGGTCATTTTTTCCCTTAGGGCCGGTAGGTTGGGGCGGACAAGGGGCTGTTTTTCGGCATGACGCGGCATGCTGCCTCGGTTCGAAGAGCTGCCGGGGGAGGCTGGCGGGCAACGGCCGCAGACGACGATGGCGGGCGGTGGGGGGTGCGCCCTTCGTCAGGTATGCGCCGCCGGGCCGGTGGGCGGAAGAGGGGTCAGCGTGCCACGTCGAACACCGCGAAGTTGATGCCGTTGGCGAACTGTTGGCTCTCGCCGAGCGTCAGGCGCGTCTTGATGCCGTCATCGGCGAACAGCCGCTTGCCGCCGCTAGCGGCGATGACGGCCATGTCGCGGGTGCGCCATACCACGTTCGCATCTGCCCAGCATGGAAATGGGCATCGTCGAGAGGTGTGGCCGAAGCGAAGACTTGTGCACGCTTCACGCCCGAGGGGGCACGCATCTGGGGTGGGCGGTGAGCATGCCCGCACGCCGAGGACGCGGTGTACCCGGCCTCACCGCGTGGCTGGGCGGGCGCGCTGGGTGCTGCTCGTAGACTGACTGGGTGGAGCTCGGGCAGAAACAGCAGGTGCGCTGGGTGCGCAGCCTGCTCGTCGCTGCCCTGACGGCGTGCTCGGCGGGCGCCGCGCACGTCGCCGGTGGCGGGCATCGCGCACCGGTGCTGCTCCTCATCAGCCTGACGGTCATCGGCACGCCGATCATGCACGCGGTGAGCACGCGACGCTGGAGTTTCGCGCAGCTCGTCGGCGTCATGGCCGTCGCGCAGCTCGCGCTGCACGCGGCGATGTCGACGCTCATGCCCGCCTCCATGACGATGCCGCACCACGCGAGCGCCGCCGACGTCAGCGCCGACGGCACGAGCGCGACGATGGCCGCGAGCCACATCGGCATGACATGGCTGTTCGCCGCGCTCCTCGCGTACGGCGAGAGGGCGCTCGCCTGGACGATCCGCGTCCTCGTGCCGCAGATTCAGCTCGCGCCGTTCGGTGAATTTCCGACGGCCTGCACGGTGTTCGACGACATTCGTGCGCCCCGCCTGGTGACGCTGCACGCCCCGCGGGCCAGCCGCGCCCCACCGGTGAGTTTCGTTCTCTCGCACTGATCCTCGGGATCTTTTCCCTCTCTCACGGGCCTGGCCATCAGGGCTGTCGACATGCGCCTCACTGCTGTCGACCGAGCGTCCGCATCGTGCCGGTGCGGTGAGCCCTGGTGTCAGGGGGCCTGACGAGCGCACGACGGCATGAGCAGCCCGTGGCCGCGCGCCACGTCGGCGTCACCCCGTCGCGCATCGAGCGGCCCGGGCGCCCCGCGCGTCCTGCGTTTTCCGGCAGCCGTGAAATCACCGCAGCGTTCGTCGCATCCATCGGCGACGCCACCGACTCCCCAGGCCGTGAGAGCCGCCGCGACGCCACGTCGCACCCAGAACGAAAGACCTCACCATGAACATGACCATCACGTCCGCCACCCGCCGCACCCGCCGCCTGACGGCCGTCGCCCTTCTGACGCTCGCCACGCCGGCAGCGCTCACCGCCTGCTCGTCGGACGATTCGGGCACCTCGGGAGACTCCAAGAGCGCCGCATCGTCGGCGCCGGTCACGTCGACGTCAGCCACGTCGAGCGCCGACGCCACGATGGCGTCGCGCATCACGCCGTCAGACACCTGGGCGAAGGCCGCCGATTCGGGCATGAGCGCCGCGTTCGGCACGCTGAAGAACACCGGGACGAAGCCCATCGTCGTCACCGGCGCTCGCGGTGACGCCGGGCCGGTGCAGTTGCACGTCACGCAGAAGACCGCGACGGGCATGGAGATGAAGGAGACGAAGTCCTTCACCGTGCCCGCCGGCGGCTCGCTCGAGCTCAAGCCGGGCAGCAGCCACCTCATGTTCATGAATCTCTCGCACGCGCTCAAGGCAGGCGAGACGCAGAAGCTCACCGTGACGTTCGAGGACGGCTCGCACACCGACGTCAGCTTCCCCGTACGCGCCTATGACGGTGCGAAGGAGAAGTACGCGGGCTCCGGCCACGCGCAGCACTCGTCGGAAGCGAGCCACTCCGGCGACGCCCACTCGAGCGGCATGGGTTCGCACTCGGCCGGCTCGACCATGCCCGGCATGTCGACCACCCCCTCCCACTGACCTGACGGCCCGAAAGGCTCCCACGATGAAGAAGACCTACGCCGCCCTCGCGCTCGCCACGACGATCGCGTTCGCGCCCGCCGCATCCGCCCACGACGAACTGACCGGCACGACGCCGAACAACGGCGCGACGGTGACGAGCGCGCCGTCATCGCTCGAGCTGACGTTCGCCGAGAAGCCGCTCGCCGTCGGCAACCAGATCTCCGTCAAGGCACCGGACGGGTCGACGTCGAAGGCCACGCCGAAGGTCGACGGCAGCACCGTCAGCGCCCCGTTCGCCGGCCACGGTGACGGCGCATACACCGTGACGTGGCGCGTCGTCTCCAGCGACGGCCACCCCATCAGCGGGTCGTACACGTTCACGCTGAAGGGCGGCACTGCAAGCACTGCGGCGCCGTCGACGGGGGCGTCGTCCTCGGGCGGCGCCGCGTCGCCGTCACCGCGCGCGACGGCCACGACGACGTTCGACTCGCCCGCTCCGTCACCTGCCGCGGAAGCGCACGAGGACGCTGACGGCAGCGCCGCGTGGAGCGTCATCGCCGCGGTGGCGGGTGTCGTCGTGGTGGTCGGCATCGGAGTCGCGCTCATGGCGCGGCGCCGTCGCGGCCAGTGAGCCTTCGCCGTCAGCATCGTGACGATGCGCGGGGTGCCTCGACAGAGGTGCCCCGCGCGGGCCGCGGTCAGGACGAGGAGGGGTCAGGTGATGGTCCGTCACGCGTGGATCCGCAGTGCCCAGCCGGCCCGGCGGCGGCGACGGCCGGGGTGGCGCGCGAAGGTGGACGAAAATCGCAGAAGGGGACAGGAATCGCCGACGGGGGCAGGGCCTCGCGGCGGGGAGTGATCGCCGGGTCGTTCGCGAGCCTCGGTGCCGTTGCGCTCGCGGCGTGCGATCGCGCGGGGTCGGGCGCGTCGGCGTCAGGGGCTGGGCCAGGTTCCGCGGCGGTAGGTTCGGGATCCTCGAGTGCCTCGACCCCTCAGCGCGCACGTGCCAGCGCGTCGGCGCATCCGGCGCGCTGGCAGGTGCCGAGCGGTGCGCCGCGTCAGTCGGGTGTGACGACGCAGCCCGGCACGCACGCGCACTGGCTTGGCCTCGACCTCGCGCGCGATGCGACGAAGGACGACCTGCGTCGCGCGCTCGTCGTCGTCGACGACACCGCGTCGCGCTTCGTCGCGGGGTCGACGCCGCTGCCCGACGTCGCGCATGAACTCGCGTTCGATGCCGGCGGCGTCGCGATCGCCGTCGGCCTCGGGCCGCGCGTGTTCACGCTGCGCGGCGTGCGGGCGAAGGCTCCGTCGTGGCTCGCGCCGATCGCCACGATGCCGATCGATCGGTTCGAGAAGCCTTGGGATCAGACGGATCTCGTCATCCAGATCGACGCGGCCAACCCCGTCGGGGTGAGTCACGCGGCGACGCAACTCGTCAGCGCGCTCAAGGGCATCGCGACGCCGCGCTGGCAGCAGCGCGGTTTCCACGCCGGCGCGCGCCCGAGCGATGCAGGTGTCACGCGCAACCTGTTCGGCCAGCTCGACGGGCAGGAGCAGCCGAACGTCGACGGCAACGAGGCCGACCGCGTGTGGAACGCCGCCACCACCGACGCGCCGTGGATGGAGGGCGTCACCAGCATGGTGATCCGCCGTATCCGCATGGACGTCGACGTGTGGCAGACGCTCGATCGTGCCTCCCAGGAGAACGCGATCGGCAGGCGGCTGACGAACGGTGCCCCGCTGACGGGCGCGTCACCGCACGACCCGATCGACTTGGAGAAGACCGACGAGCTCGGCCTCAGCGTCATCAACCCGGCGGCGCACGTGCCGCGGGCGCGGCCGGCGAAGACGGGGGAGCGCATCCTGCGCCGCCCCTACAACTACGAGGACGCGCGCGCCGACGGCACGAGCGACCGCGGGTTGATCTTCGTCGCGTTCTGCGCCGACGTGGCCGCGCAGTTCGTGCCGATCCAGCGCCGCCTCGCCGAGGCCGACCTCCTCAACACCTGGACGACGCCCATAGGCTCCGGTGTGTACCTGCTGCCGAGCGCCCCGCGGCCCGGAAAATACCTGGGCCAGAACATCGTCGAGGCGTGACGCGCGGCGTGCACCTTGTCGGCAGGGTGCCTGCGAATGCCTCTTTCGTCACGTCGAGGGGTGCCGCGAGGTGTCGAAAGCCGCGGAATGACGGGGTTGTCGGTGGCGGATGCCAGACTTCACATCGCAGCCTCGTTGACGGGATCTGCCGCGCGTACTTGACTGGAATCAAAACGTGTTCACGAACGAGGCGGCAGGTGCCGCCGGAGGAGTCAGCTCGATGAAGCTCGCCGATCAGATCGTCTCCCAGCTCCAGGCCGCCGGTGTGCGCCGCATCTACGGCATCGTCGGAGACAGCCTCAACCCCATCGTCGACGCCGTGCGCCGCACCGGCGGCAGCGCGAAGGGCGGCATCGACTGGATCCACGTGCGCCACGAGGAGGTCGCCGCCTTCGCCGCGTCCGCCGACGCGCAGGTGACGGGCGAACTCGCCGTCTGCGCGGGCTCCTGCGGCCCGGGCAACCTGCACCTCATCAATGGCCTCTACGACGCGAACCGCTCCGGCGCGCCCGTGCTCGCCATCGCGAGCCACATCCCGAGCGCGCAGATCGGGCAGGACTACTTCCAGGAGACCCACCCCGACCGTCTCTTCACCGAGTGCAGCGTCTACTCCGAGCTCATCTCGACGCCCGTGCAGAGCCCCCGCGTCGTGCAGGCGGCGATCCAGCACGCCGTCACGCTCAAGGGTGTCTCCGTCATCACGCTGCCCGGTGACATCGCCGACGAGCCCGCCACCTCCGACGTGACGCCCGTCGCCGTGCCCGAGCCGGGCGTGCTCGTGCCGCCGGCCGGAGTCGTCGAGAAGCTTGCCGCCGAGATCAACGCGGCGGAGAAGGTCGCCATCTTCGCCGGCGCCGGTGCCGCCGGGGCACACGACGAGCTCATGCGGCTCGCGAGCAAGGCCAAGGCGCCCGTCGGGCACTCGCTGCGCGGCAAGGACTTCGTGCAGTACGACAACCCGTTCGACGTCGGTATGACGGGCCTGCTCGGCTACGGCGCCGCCGCCGAGGGCATCGAGGACGCCGACCTCATGATCATGGTTGGCACCGACTTCCCGTACGACCAGTTCCTGCCCGACACGCGCACCGTGCAGATCGATGCGCGCGCCGAGGTGCTCGGTCGCCGCACGGCCGTCGACCTGCCGATCCAGGGCGACGTCAAGGCGACTCTCGACGCCGTGCTGCCGCTCGTCGAGGAGAAGAAGAACTCGAAGTTCCTCGACAAGACGCTCAAGAAGCACGAGAAGCTCATGGACAAGGCGGTGGGCGCCTACACCCGCAAGGTGGAGAAGCACACCCCCATCCACCCCGAGTACGCCGCGTCGCTGCTCAACGAGGCCCTCGCGGACGACGCGATCGTCACCGCCGACACGGGCATGTGCAACGTGTGGTCCGCGCGCTACATCCAGCCGACGGGCCACAGCCGCCTCATCGGCTCGATGCTGCACGGCTCGATGGCCAACGCGCTGCCACAGGCCATCGGCGCCCAGTTCGCGCACCCCGACCGCCAGGTCGTCGCGATGTGCGGTGACGGCGGCCTGTCGATGCTCATGGGCGACATGCTGACGGCACGCGCCTACGACCTGCCGCTGACGCTCGCCGTGTTCAACAACTCGACGCTCGGCATGGTCAAGCTCGAGATGCTCGTCGACAAGCTGCCCGACTTCGGCGTCGACGTGCCCGAGGTCAACTACGCCACCATCGCTCAGGCGATGGGGTGGCACGCCATCCGCGTCGAGAACCCGAAGGACCTCGAGAAGGCGTACGCCGAGGCGCTCTCTCACAAGGGTCCGAGCCTCGTCGACATCGTCACCGACCCGATGGCACTGTCGATCCCGCCGAAGATCACGAGCGACCAGGTGTTCGGGTTCGCGACGGCCATGTCGCGCATCGTGCTCAACGGCGGTGCCGGCGAAGCCGTCGCGATGGGCCGCTCCAACCTGCGCAACATCCCGCGTAGCTGGTGACGGCGCTCCTCGCCGCCGGCTGAGGCGGGCGGCGAGGCCGGGGGACGAGAGCGGTCGCGTCCTGTTGTGGCGCGCCGCAGGCGTGAGTGCCAAGCGAAATCTGCCTGGGTTCTGCGATTTCCTCCGGCGGCACTACAGGTGTAGTGTGACTCGACGGGGCCTGGGGAAGTACGGTTGAACCACGGCCCGGCAGCTCGCCGCGACGCGAGCGGCCGGCCCCCACGAAACCGCCCGCATCCCGTCCTTCGGAGGAAGCCCATGGCGCAGCGTCTCGACGAGTCTGCTCCTGCACAGACCACCGCTCGCGAGCAGATCCGTCAGTTCGCCCCCCGCCTCATCGTGCTCGCGCTCATGTGCGTGCTCGTGCAGGGCCTCATGGGGCTGTCGTACATGGGTGCCTTCGGCAAGCCGAAGGCGAAGAAGGCGCCGTTCATCGTCGTCAGCCACACCGAGGGCAACGCCGGCTACATCGCGAACAAGCTCAACGCCATCGACGGTCAGCCCGTGCTTGCGACGATCAGCACCGACGAGAAGGCCGCCATCGAGCAGGTGAAGAAGGACAAGGCCGTCGGCGTCTACGTCTTCAACCCGAGCAGGACGGAGAAGAACCCGAAGGACACGCTCTACTACGCCTCGGCTCAAGGGGCCTCGCGCGCTCAGGTGGCGCAGACCGTCGCGACGAAGACGTCACAGAACGCGAAGCGCGGCCTCGTCACGCACGACGTCGTCAAGGCTGCGCCCGACGACGCCCGCGGAACCGCCGCGTTCTATCTCGTCCTCGCCTGGATGGTCGGCGCCTACCTGCTTCCCGCGTCGATGACGACCGTCGTCGGCAACCGCTCGCACACCGCCATCGGGGCGCGGATGCGTCTGCTGCTGTTCGCCGGGTACGCGGTGCTCTCGGGCATCGTCGGCACCTTGGTGGCGCAGTACGTGCTCGACGCGCTGCCCGGCCCGTTCTGGAAGATGTCCGCCATGGGCATGGCGCTCGTCTTCGCCGTCAGCACGTTCACGTTCGGCCTGACGTCGGCATTCGGTTCGCTCGGCGTGGGCCTCGCGATCCTGCTGTTCGTCATCCTCGGCAACCCCTCCGCCGGCGGTGCGTTCGCCTACGACGTACTGCCCGAGCCGTGGCGCTCGGTCGGCCCGTACCTGCCGAACGGCGCGGGGGTCGACGCCGTGCGCTCGATCGCCTACTTCGGCGGCGTCGACCTCACCCGCCCCCTGTGGGTCGTGGCGGTCTGGGGCGTTATCGGCCTGTGGATCCTGTTCATGATCGGCAACAACACCTACCGCTTCGCCCCGGGCGGCGTCGACGCGAGTGACGACGACGGCGTCGGCGCCGTCGGCGAGTTCGTCGAGCATCAACTCGGCCACCACCCGCCGCACAGGCAGGAGGGCGGGCGGGGGCCCGGCTGCGAGCGCGAGTCGCGGGAGCGGGCGTCTGAGGCCGCCTCGAACGATGACGTCGACGGCCGCGGCGACGGCGGCGACCGCACCGCGGAGCTTCCCCTGCGGCGCGACCGCCGCGAGCGTCACGACACCGCCGACCATCCCGGCGACGGCGACGCGCCGGCCTGACCGTCGCCGATCACAGGCCTGACGGGGCCCTGAGCGTCGTACAGAAACCACCCCTGGGGCTCAACCGAGCACCTAGGGGTGGTTTCTTCATCCTCTGACCTCGGTAGCGTCGCGTCGTGGCCGATTGTGCGCTCGAGTTGAGCTTCGACGAGCGCAGCGCCACCGCCGTCGAGGAACAGTGGCGGGCGCTGCGATTGCTCGGCGTGCCGTCGCAACTCGACCACCGTGGCATGACGAACGCGCCGCACCTGTCGCTCGTCGTCGCATCTGCGATCCCCGACGACGTGGTCGCCCGCGCCCGCGAGTTCTTCTCCGCCGCATTGCCGATCCGTCTCGACGTGCGCGGCCTCATCACGTTCGGCACGGGCTCACGGGTGACGCTCGCGCACCTCGCCGAGCCGCCCCGTGCCGTCGTCGATGAGGTGACGGCGCTGCGTCAGGCGTCACCCCTCGTCCGCCACCCGGTGTGGACGCCGCACGTGACGCTCGGTCGGCGCATCCCGCGCGATCGACTCGGGGAGGCCATGGCCGCCGTCGACGCCCGCGGTGGTGAACCGGCGCCTGACGTCCTCGTCGCCGACCGTCTGCGGTGGTGGGATCCCGCGACCGCGACGATCGATGTCCTCGCCCAGGCCTGACGCCACCCCCGTCTGTCAAAGTCACCGACACTGACCGAGAACGCGTCTACGACGGTGACAACGATCGGAAGCCGCTCGAGCTCGACATCACCCTCGCCGACGGCCGCGTCCTCACTGACGTATCGGGCAACGACGGCTGACGCCTGACGGTGAGGACTCCATCATCTGAGCCGACTGCGCCTGATCATCGCCCAGGAGCGCGTCATCCTCGAGGCGTTTCCGGGCGATGATCCGCGGCTCTCGGTCCGTGGCAGGCGGCTGCTCGTCTCACGGGTCGGCGCTCGAATCGGGTGTTGATGAGGTGCGGGCCTAGCCTCGATCGTCATGAGCGCCCATGCCGAACGCCCCTTCGCCGACCTCGTCGCCGACGATCGTGAGCTGTTGCTGTTCGCCATGACGCCGCCGCGCGCGACGACGAGCGCCGAACGTGCGCAGGAGATCGCCGACGCGACCCTCACGCGTCTCGACGGCCTCGATGTCGACGCGCTCATCCTCTACGACCTCGACGACGAGTCGGATCGCACCGATGACGACCGGCCGTTCCCCTACCTCGAGACGATGGACCCGGCCGACTTCCTCGCCGGCCCGCTCGCCGGGTGGGACGGGAACGCGATCGTCTACCGCTGCGTCGGCAAGTACGACGAGGCGCAGCTGCGCGACTTCCTCACCTCACGCCGCCAGGGTGACGCGACCGTCTTCGTCGGCGCTAGTTCGTCCGACAAGCCGGTGCGGACGAGCCTGTCGCGCGCCGTCGACCTCGCCGCCGAGCACGAGCACGTGACGCTCGGCGGGGTCGTCATCCCCGAACGCCACGCACGCACGACCGCCGAGCACGAACGGCTGCTGCGCAAACAGGAGTCGGGTGCGGCGTTCTTCGTCAGCCAGGTCGTCTATGACACCGGCGAGGCGAAGAACACGATCAGCGACTACGCCTACGCCTGCGCCGAGCGGGGCATCCGACCGGCGCGCCTCATCTTCACGCTGTCGCTGTGTGGCTCGGAGAAGACCCTCGACTTCCTCGAATGGCTCGGCGTCGACGTGCCCCGCTGGGTCGGCAACGAACTGCGCCGCAGCCACGACACCCTCGAGGCGTCCTACGAGCACTGCCTCGCCGCCGCGCACGAACTCGCCCGTTTCTGTCGCTACCTCGACGTGCCGTTCGGCTTCAACGTCGAGAGCGTGTCGACGCGCCGCGTCGAGATCGACGCCACGGTTCAGCTCGCCCGCGACATCGCGCGCGTTCTCGAACGAGGCGCCGGCAACGAAGCCGAGGTGCCACCGCAGGAACGTCAACCGCAATCAGCGTTCGGCGCCTGACGGGGCGGCGGGGCTTGCTCGGGCTGCTCGGAGTCTTGATGGGGCATGCAGCGGCGTCGGTTTTGGAAACCCCAGACCAGCCGCCCTGGGAGGGGTTTTCGACCCGTCGGGCCACCCGTCGTGACGGGAAGATCGCGATCTCTCACCCGATTACGCTCGCGTAACTTTTCGGATCGCCGTTCCCCAACCGCCCCCGCGGGAGGGTTACTGTGCGTTGGGTCACATCGCGTGGCTGCTTCATGCCGGTCCCCGGAAACTCTCCCCCCGAAGGAACCCCCATGCGCCGAAACCGTCTCGCCGCCGTCGCTCTCACGTATGCCGCCACCTCCACCGCCTGCGTCACGACGATGGCTGCAGCGCCCGCCGCCCAGGCCAGCACCGCCACCTTCTACACCGCGCCCGCCAGCGTCCCGGCCACCCCCGGCACCCTCATCAAGAGTGAGCCGTTCTTCACCGGCCTCGGCGTGTATGGCAAGACGACGCGCATCATGTACTCGACGCGCGACACGAACGACAAGCCGACCGCCGTCACCGGCGCCTACATCGAGCCGTGGGCGAAGTGGGCAGGCCCGGGCCCGCGTCCCGTCGTCAGCTTCTCCGTCGGCACGATCGGCCAGGGCGACCAGTGCGCGCCGTCGAAGATGCTCACCTCCGCGCTCAACCTCGAGGTTCCCGGCTCGATCGGTGTCAACTACGAGACGACCGCGATGAACAAACTGCTGTCGAAGGGCGTCGCCGTCGTCGTCACCGACTACGTCGGCCTTGGCATGAACGACCGCGTCCACAGCTACATGAACCGTGCCGACCAGGCCCACGCGGTGCTCGACGCGGCGCGCGTCGCGAGCAAGGTGCCCGGCGCGAGCGTCACGGCCGACTCGAAGGTCGCGACGTACGGCTACTCCCAGGGTGGCGGCGCTTCCGGCGCGGCCGTCGAAGCCGCTCCCGCGTACGCGCCGGAGCTGAACGTCGCAGCCGCCTACGTCGGCGCGCCACCCGCCGACCTCAACTCGGTGCTCTCCGGCGTCGACGGCAGTCCGATCGCCGGCGTCATCGGATACATCATCAACGGCGCCTTCAGCGAGTACCCGGCGCTGCAACAGATCGTCGACGACAACTTCAACGGCAACGGCAAGGCGATGCTCGCGACGACGAGCGGGCAGTGCACCGCCGACACCGTCCTCGCGTTCGGTGGCAAGAAGACGTCGCAGTACACGAAGACGGGCGAATCGCTCGCGCAGATCGTCGCGCGCGAACCGGCGCTCTCCGAATTCATCGACGCCCAGCGCATCGGCCGCCTCAAGCCGACGGCTGCCGTGCGCGTGGCGACGGCGAACGCCGACGACCTCGTCACGCACAGTCAAGCCCGCCAGCTCGCAGTCGACTGGTGCGGCAAGGGCTCCAACGTCACGTACGCGCCGCTGAGCAACCCGAGCACGGGCACCAAGTCGATTCTCAACCACCTCGCCCCGTACATCACCGACCAATCGGCCGCGCGCGACTGGGTCGTCGACCGTCTCGCGGGCAAGCCCGCGACGTCGAACTGTGGTTCCATCGCCGGGATGCCGTGACACCGGGACGCCGTGCGATCTGACGCGTGATCGACGAACCGCCCGAGAATCCTCGTGATTCCGGGCGGTTCGTGCGTACCGGCCCGTCCGGCCCGCACCCGGCCGCCGGGCAATGTGAGCAGCGTGCTTGGCGGGGCCCGCACTTTCCGTCGTGTCGGGGGCCGCATGGAGCGCGCAGGGCTGACACTGCGGCGTGTTTCACGTGAAACACCGCAGCCCCCGTCTCGTCGACGGGGGCTGCGGTGTTGCGCTCGACGTTGAGGTCGAGACGCGTCAGTGCGTGCCGCGCTCGATCAGCGTTCGGTGGATGATCGAACCCGCGCCGATGCCGATGGCCAGCGCGGAGAAGAACGCACCCATGGCCGGGTACTTGAGGAAGATGACGGGCGAGAGGGCGACCAGCACGAGGCAGATCGCCGCCATGCCGGCCGGCGGCAGCTTGAGGAATGTCTTGTATGCCGCGAACCCGAGGACGTTGCCGAGCAGCCAGCCGGCGAGGGGGTCGATCAGCCAGCTCGGCTCGGGCAGCAGACCCTTCTCGGGCTGGAAGATCCACAGCAGCAGGATGAGCACGCCGAGGGCCGTGACGTCGATGGCGACCCAGGCGGCGGTCGGGAACGTGAAGTCGTCGTCGCGACGCTCCGTGGGTGAGGTGCTCATGCCAGACCTTTCAGCGTGGACTCTCGGCGAGGTCGACGGGCGTCGACGTCGAACGTCAGCGCGTCGGCAGAGACGCGTTCCTTCATCTTCCCTGCAACGGCGCGGCCGGCGCCACCGATTCGGTCAGATTGGTGCCGGATAGCCTGCGCTGGGCAGGGCTGTCAGCCCCGGCGCCGCATCTGCATGACGATGAAGCACGCGACGCCGACGACGATCGCGAGCACGACGGCGAGGGAACCGCCCGACAGGCGCGCGAGTGCGATGCCCAGTGCGACGCCGCACAGGGCGAGGAGGAAGGCGCGCAGGCGCGGGGACGACGTCATCGCTCCAGCGTAGATCAGGCGGGCCGGTTGGGACGGCGGCGGCGGGTGCGTCGGATCGTGACGCGCAGCCCGCGCGCGGCGCTCGTGCCGAACACGAGCCCGAGGGCGATCCCGACGATGGCGCCGGAGGCATTCGTGGCCGTCTTCCACGACTCGTGCGGGTCGATGGCGAGCTGCGTGACGCTGACGAGCCCCAGCGAGCCGGGCACGAGCAGCCAGAAACTCGGCAGGAACAACACCATGCGCGGCAGCGTCGGGCGAGCGAGCGCCATCACCCATGCGCTGAAGGCGGCGACGAACGCGCCCGCGCACGCGCCGGCCCAGGCGGGGTAGGCGAGCCAGTTCTGGATCGACCACTGTGTCGCGTACGTCAGCGTCGTCACGGCGAGCACCCAGGGTGCGAGGCGCCGCGGCACCGACTCCATGAGGCAGATGCCGATCGTCACCGCCCCGAGGCCGATGAACCCGGCGGGCGGGCCCAGCTCGTCGACGCGGGTGTTGACGAAGGCGCTGCTCGGCGCGTGCGTCAGCAGGCTCGCGCCGGCGACGCCTGCGGCGAACATGATGAGTTGCGTCGTGCCGTGCGCGAGGCGTGCGGCGCCGCTGACCATGGCGCCGGCGACGAGTTCGCTGAGGCCCGTGACGATGAGGGCGCCCGGCAGCAGCACCGCGACGGGTGGCAGCATCGTGCGCAGCGGACTGGCGACGAGACCGGCGTCGAAGGCGGCGAATGCGGCGGCCGCGACGATGAACCCGGCGAACAGCGGCAGCAGTGCCGCCGGGACGAGACGACGGCCCGTCAGGCGGATCAGGGCGACGGTGACGGGGCTCGCCAGGGCCGCGAACAGCACGCTCGGCCAGGTCGGCTGGAGGATCCCGGCGATGCCCGCTGCGACGACGAGGCCGCCGAGGTACATGCCGACGACGGGAAAGCGGGCGCGTTGCCTCCTCAGGCCGCGCAGCGTGGCGAGGGCGTCCGCAGGCGTCAGCGACCCCAGCTCCAGACCGTGCTGGATCGCGGCGACACGCGCCGTCTGATCGAGTCGCAACGAACCCTCGACGGACTCGAACGTCGCCGGCTCACCATGGCCGAGCCCCAGCGTCACGCCGTTCGGGTTGGCCTGCATCTGCACGCCGGGCAGCCCGATGGCGCGGGCGGCGCGCACGACGTCCTCCTCGGCCTCGTGCGCCCCCGCACCGGCAGCCATGTGAGCAGCTGCGAGATAGACGAGCAACTGACGCGTCTTGGCGTCGTTCATCTGAGGCGTAGGACCATGGTTGTCGGTGAGACGAACACGGGCGTGGTGAGTTCCAGGAGCTCGTTAGAGACGCTGGACGCCCTTCGGTCGGCGTAGAGGAAGCGCACACCCCGCTTCTTGAGCTCCGCAAGGTTCGTTGCCGTCGGGTGCCTGAAGGCCGTCTCGTTCTGACGGAAGGCCGCTTCGTCGTAGTACGGCTGCGCCAGGTAGCTCCGGCCGCCCACCATGTGGCGCACCCGTGCACTGTTGCTGTAGCCCCACGCGCCGATGTCGACGGGTGATGCGGTGTAGGCCGCCACCCAGAATGAGCGGGAATCACAGAACGGGGTCGTCCTGATGGAGCGGCAGTGCACGTTAGTCGCGACGAGGTGGCCCGTGGGGTTCGCACGCGCAAGCGCGGCTGCCGCAGCGAGCTCGTCGCGTGACAGTGGTGAGGTCGGCGTTGGCGGGTCGCTCGGCACTGTCCGATGCGGCGGGGACGGCGTGTGCACCGATGACGTGATCGGTGGTGTGAGCCCATAACCCAGCAGGGCCGCGAGAGCGATCGCTCCAGCGGTATGGCGGCGCGACGACGGGTCGGCTCTGATGAGACTGACGAGTACAGAACATGTGACGACCACGAGCACGGCGAGCATGGTCAACCACCACATACGCGGCGTGCGGGCAGCCTGGAAGGACTCGGTGTCCTGCCACACCGTGCCGACGACCCATCCGAGCACCAGAGCCATGATCAGAGCGGCACGAGCGTTCCGCGAGCCGACGCCCACCCACAGGCCGTAGCCACCCCAGGCGATGAAGACAGCCGTCACCGGAGCCAGGCCCCTCATGAAGTAGACCTGCGACATGGAGGGGTGCGCGAGGAGGAACATGGCCAGGAAGGCAACGATCAGCATCCCTGCATACATGAGCAGGGCATCGTCACCCCGTGTGAGGTTCGTGCGGCCGGCTATCACGAGCAAGCAGCAGGCGTACGTACCGATGAGGCTCGTGACCAGCATGACAAGCATCAGGGAACTTGGCCGATGGCCCGAGATCACGACGTTGTTCCACACCTTGATCTGAGTGGCCGTGGCTCCGGCGACGAACTTCGATCCGCCGCCTCCCCCGGCGAACGCCGAGGCGGTGATCACGATGATCAAACAGCCGATGACGCCGACGACGAGGGGGCGCAACCAACCACTGCGGCGCACGAGGGCACGAAGGAAGACAAGCCCCACGCCACCGAGGATCGTCGGCAGGAGCGAAACCTTCGTTCCGGGGCCCATGAGGGCGAGGACGAGGGCCACCGTGACCACTGGCGCCGTGACGCGTGGTTCACGCAACAGACGCAGTACGGCCCACGCGAGTAGGGCACATACCGGCAGGCTGAAGATGTGTGACGGGCTGAGCCAGACCAGGCCGGACGTGGAACCAGTGTCGACTGGGCGAAGGATGAGAACCACAGGAGGGAGGGCGAACAGTAGGGCGGCACCAGCACCACCCGCACTGCTGCGCGACAGCCATCTGGCAAAGCCGAACACGACACCGAGGGCAGCTGCCGCAACGGGGAGGTACCAGGCGACGACGGTGATCTTGTCGACAGAAACCCCGCTTGCCATGGCTAGGGCAGCGCCGTGGGCATTGCTGAACCAGTGGTACGACAGGGCGCCCTCCGCTGCCGACTGGGGGTCCGTCGGGGGCGCGTGGTGCATGGCGTCCGCAGTGATCGCTAGGTGCCAATCCATGTCCTGGTACCAGCGGATGTGATGATCGAGCGGAGTGATCGTGAATAAATGGGTCTGCAACGAGCGCAGCACCATCGCCCAGGCGAACAGCAGGGCGAGGGCGCTGCCGACGCGAACACCATGCCGGGCATCGGGCTCTGACCGGGGGCCGGGGGCTCGGGCCGGCGCGGCGCTATCGCGGCGACGTCTGGTCACCAGGCACACAAAGCCCCCGACCACGACGGCGATGGCGAGCGGGGCGGCGAGCGTCAGCCAGGCCTGACCGGTGTGCACGGCGACCCACCAGCCGAAGATCTGTGGCCCGAGACCCGCGGTGAAGGCCACCGCGAGCCGCGTCGGCAGATCACGCACGCGGAATCCATGAGCCACGATCGCGCCAGGGAGGACGACGGATACGAGCACGGCGGCCGAGAAGCGGGCGACGTCGGCGGCCGTGAGGCCGTTGTGCATCATCGTTGCGACGGTCAGCACGCCCGCCGCGAGGCCTGTCGCCACTCCCACGAGACGTTCGCTGGGGGGTGTGACGGACGCCGTGTCATGGCTGGTTCGTTCGGTCTCGACCTGGCTGGCTCCCGAGGCCGGCGCGGATGCGCGGTGCGCCGTCATCGGCGCAGGTCCTGCGACCCGGTGGTCGGGGTCTCGAGGCTGTCGTACGCGATGTAGTGGGTCGGGCGGGCCTGCATCGCCACGTACAAACGCCCGACGTACTCCCCGAGGATTCCGAGGCACAACAGCTGGAATGCCCCGAAGCCACAGATCGCGACCATGGTGGAAGCCCAGCCGGTGATCGAGTGGCCCGTCAGTTTGGAGATGAGCGCGAACACGAGAACCAGGAAGGCGGTGACGAACCCCAGACCGGCGAACCACGTCGCCAGCCGGAGTGGGGCGTTGGAGACGCCTGTGATGCTGTCCAACGTCAGCTTCAGCATCTTCGACAGCGGATACTTCGACTCGCCTGCGGCGCGGGCCTCACGCTTGTAGCCGACCTCGGCGCTCGGGAAACCGAGGTGCGGGACGGCGAGGCGCAGCACGCGGTTCTGCTCGGGCAGCGCGAGGACGGCGTCGACCGTTTCTCGGCTCATGAGGCGGAAGTCGGCTGCGTTCATCGCGCCACCCGCCCCGAGCTTGCCCATCACCTTGTAGAAGCCCTCGGCCGTGGTGCGCTTGAACGCCGTGTCCGTCGTGCGGTCGGTGCGCACGCCGTAGACGACGTCGACGTGCTCGCGCTTCGCGACGTCGAGCATCTCGGCGATGACCTCCGGGGGATCCTGGAGGTCGGCGTCGATCGTCACCATCCAGGAGCCGAGAGCGCGCGCAAGGCCGGCGCTCATGGCGGCCTGGTGGCCTGCGTTCGCGCGCAACCGCACGACACGAATCTGCGGCCACTCGCGGCGCAGTCGCTGCAGGATGGTGGGGGTGTCGTCAGATGATCCGTCGTCGACGCACACGACCTCGTACGAGGTATTCATGCCGTCGAGGACGGGGCGCAGACGCTCGGCGAACAGGGGCAGCACGTCCTGCTCGTTGAACATGGGGACGACGACGGACAATTCAGGGCTCACCGCCCCAGAATACGTGGCGGTACCGCGGATGCAGCGGACATGCCGGCCCGGAGCGGCGGACCGCACCCGCGCCGACTCGCGCCTCCTGGCGGGGTCCGTTCGCGGCCGGGCCGGCGGCGGTCTCGGACCTGCATGCCGGCCGCGCCTCGAGACCCGTGGGAGGCAGCGTGTCAGGCCTGCAGGTGCGCGACGCGGTAGCTGGCGGCCATGCGACTGAAGGCGAGGGCGTCGGGGTCGAGGAAGCAGGCGGTGGCCCACACGTCAGCCCAGACCAGATCCGGCCCGACGACGGTGACGCTCGCACACTCGCCCCCGTGCCCCATCGGCGATTCCTGTCCTCTTCTGCGATTTTCGTCCACATTCGTCCTCGGGTCGACGATGTGGGCGCCGCGCTGCGCGGTGCCTGATGTCGCCAGCGCGCCCTGCGTCAGCTCGATCGTCGCGACGACGCCCGCCGCGTCGCGCGGGTCGCTGATGCCAACGCGCCACACGCGCTCGATGCTTGCACTCGCGCCCGCCCCCGCGTCGCACGTCAGGTCACCGCCGGCGTTGAGGCAGAACACGATTCCGGGGACGGCGCGCAGGACGTCGGCGGCACGCTCGACGGCGAAACCCTTGACGAGGCCCGTCGGGTCGTACCCGCGGCTGCCGTCGGGACCGACGAGGTCGGTCGTGAACAGGCCATTCGTGACGGTCGCGGCTTCCTCGCACAACGCGCGAACGTCTGCGTACCAGGGGTCCGCCTCGGTCTCGTCGAGCTCACCGCGGCGAATACGCATGAGGTCGCTGTCGGCGCGGTAGGTCGAGAACACGTCGTCGGCGCGGTGCAGGGCGGCGAAGGCGCGGTGGGCTGCGTCGGCCAGTTCGTCTGTGCGTGAGTCGAACTCGTCGTGTGCGACGCGAATATGGAGCGAGACGGCCATGCCCATCGTGTGTTCGACGAACGCTCGGGTGCGCCACGGCGGTTCCGGGGTGGTGGGCATCATGATCTCTTCTCGCGTCGAAGCCGTCGTTGTCATCGCGGGCTCAGATGTGGGCCTGGTCGAGCGCCGACTGCAGGCTCTGGATGTAGCCCGTCGAGGTGTACGTCGCGCCGGAGACCATGTCGATCGAGCTCGTCGTCGTGCCCGTCGCCTCGGAGTTGAGCGTCGGGATGGCCACGGAGTTGATCTCCTGATCGCGAGAGTTCTCGCTCGGGTAGACGATGGCCTCCGACGAGGTGACCTTTCCGTTCGCGACGGTGATGCGCACCTGCACCGGCCCCCAACGCGTATCGACGCTCGTGCCCGTGTAGGTCGCGGACTTCGCCGAGCCGGACGTGGAAGCCGAGGCCGCGGGCGTCGAACCCGAACCGGTGCCGGACCCCGATGTCGTCGTCTGCGTCGATCCCGCCTCGCTCTGGCCCGTCGTGGTGTTCTGCTGCATCGCAACGGTGTTCGACGCCCCAGCCCCGCCGGCTGCGACTGCCTCGGTCGACGTGCGGTAGCTGAACAGCAGCACGAGCAGCGTCAGCGTGCTCATGGCCCACCAGGTGATGCGTTTCATGATCGTCCTCGCTCAGTAAGTCAGTAGGTTCAGTAGGTGAAGTGCTCGACGTGGATCTGCTCGCGCGGCACGCCGATCTCGCGCAGCGCTCGCTCGACCGCGCGCATCCACCCGGCCCCGCCGCAGACGTAGACGTCGCGTTCGCGCACGTCCGGGCAGGCGAGCAAGAGGGCGTCGGCGTCGCTGAGGTGACGGTGATCCTCGGGCAGCCAGCTCTCACGGCCGGGGATGCGGTGGCCGCGCAGCACGATGTACTGGCCACCGCGCGCGGCGGTGATGGCCTCGATCTCGTCGTCGAGCACGAGGTCGTCGTCGGTGCTGTGACGGTGGATGACGGTCGCGTCGAGCCGCCCCGTCGCGGGGTCGCTCGGCAGTTCGTCGAGCAGGGCGCGTAGCGGCGTGATGCCGATTCCGGCGCCGATGAGCAGCGACGCCCGGGTGCGAGCCGCACCTGCGTGCATGCGGCCGTACGGTCCTTCGACGAGGACGCGCGTCCCCGGCGTCAGCGTCGACAAGCGGCGTGAGCCGTCGCCGATCATCGCGGCGGTGAAGCGTAGCTCGACCTGCCCGTCGTCCCTCACGCGAGGCGCGGCGGACAGCGAGTACGGGTTCGCGCGCGTCACGCCCGGCCCGCCGAAGCGCCACTGCAGGAACTGGCCGGCGCGCGCGTCGAGTGCGGCCGTGGCACGCCCCACGGCGCTCACGTTGACGACGCCGGGCGCGATCTCCTCGACGTTCGTCACGCGCAGGCCGGCGCGCTGGGTGCGCGCGAGCGGTAGCAGCACGCGGAACACGATGACGGTGAGCGCCACCGCCGCGTACAGGGCCCACCAGAACGTCGTCGCGACGGGCGAGGCGAGGAAGTCGCGGCCCGTCCACAGCTGGTGCGGTAGGGCCAGACCCACGCCGAGGTAGGAGTACAGGTGCAGCAGATGCCAGCTCTCGTAGCGCAGCGCGCGCGAGCGCGGGGACCGAGTCGCGCTACCGGGGCGCAGCGGTTTGATGCTGGTGACGACGACGAGGCACAGCGCGACGGTTCCGGCCAGGGCGAGCAGCATCGCCGGGTAGGTGAGGGTGAAGTCGACGATCTGCCCCCAGATGCTCTGGTGCGCGTCGGCGGCGTAGCCGAGCGTGATGAGGGCGATGTGGGCGAGCATCAGCGTGAAGCTCGAGAAGCCGACCCAGCGGTGCAGGCGCGTCAGCCCATCCTGCCCGAAGGCCTGCTCCACGAACGGAACTCGCGCCATGAGCAGCACCTGCAGCAGGAGCAGGTAGCTCGCGATCAGACCCGTGAGGCGGCCCGATTCGTCGAGGACGCCCGACGTGGACGTCAGGCCGGCGATCCCGCCGTTCGTCACCCACAGGGCGACGACGAACAGGCCGAGGCCCCAGGCGACGACGATGCTCGCGTCACGCCACCAGGAGGGGATGACGCGCGGTTCGCGTGGTGCCGCGACGGCGGAGGCGCCGAGTCTGTTCGGTGTCGGCGGCATGGTGACCTGCGTGCTCATGACGCCACTGTCCCTCCCTCACTTCACCACCCCGTATGGCGTCGCTGTGAGGCGGCTATGAGGGCGTCGGAGCCGTACCCATCTGCGATGTTCGTCCACATTTACTCCTGGTAAACGGGTACGAAAATCGCAGATGGGTATGGGCCCGCGGTCAGATGGCGCAGTGGTCGGTGTCGCAGGTGCCGGGATGGCTGTGGGTGCCGGCGCGGCCATGGTCGGCTGAGTCGGCGTCGGGGTCGGCGGGCGCCGTGTCGTCGGATGACGTGGGCGCGCCGTGCGTTGCCGCAGCGTCCAAGGTGGCCGTACGACCCTGCCAGGCCTGCGTCAGGGCGCGCTCGAACGTCTCGACGGGCTGCGCACCGGAGACGGCGAGGCGCTCGTCGAGGACGAAGAACGGCACACCGGTGATGCCGATCTGACGCGCCGCCGCTTCGTCGGCGCGCACGTCCTGAGTGAACTCGTCGCCGGCCAGGACGCGGCGGACGTCGTCGGCGGGCAACCCGATCTCCTCGCCGAGACGCTGCAGTTCGTCGACGTCGCCGATCGAGACGCCCTCTGTGAAGTACGCGTGCATGAGGCGCGTCTCCGCCGCGGTCGCGAGTCCGTGATGCGCTGCGAGATGGATGAGGCGGTGGGCGTCGAACGTGTTGCCGTACTTCGCGTCCTGCCAGTTGAACGTCAGGCCGACGGCGGCCGCGCGCGCTGCGACGTCCCGCTGGCTCGCCGCCGACTGCTCGGCGCTGATGCCGTACTTCGTCGCAATCGTGTCGACGAGCGTGCGGCCGGGCTCACGCTCTATGCTCGGGTCGAGTTCGTAGCTGTGCCAGACGATCTCGACGTCGTCCGCGTGCTCGAAGTTCTCGAGCGCCAGCTCGAGGTGACACTTGCCGATGACGCAGAACGGGCAGACGATGTCGCTCCAGATGTCGATCTTCATGCGGGTGTCAATACCGTTGACTGTTCAACTATTCCGACGTGTGCTGGCCGCGACGATCCGTCGCGCCGACGGCCGGAAGCGGGTGCGTGACAAGGCTGCGCCCGATTCGCCCCGCCCGAGTGCCCCGTGCCCGACTCACGTACTCCTGCACCGCCGTGTTCTGCGCAATGCCCGCGCCTGACTCGCCTGTGCCCGATTCGCCCCGTGCCCGACAGGCCCGCCACGACATGGCGCGGGCGCCGACCCAGCCATGATGGATCGGCGCCCGGATGATGCCGCGTCGCTCGTCGCGCCCGGGCTGGCCGTCAGTGCGCTGTCTTGCGCCACTTGCCGAGCGACAGCAGGACGAACCCGCCGAAGGCCCAGCAGAGCAGGACGATCCACGCCTGAGACGCCCCGCGCCCGTCGAAGTAGGCGACTGATCGCAGCGCGGTGCCGGCCGCACCGACGGGCAGGAACTGCCCGATCGTGCCCCAGGGGTGCGGCAGCCACTGCGGGCCGGTCGCGAGGCCCGAGATCGGGTTGGAGATGAACAGCATCGAGCCGATCACCTCCATGCCACCGCGCGACGTCGTCCGCACCCTCGCGCCGATGATCGCGCTGCAGCTCGGACGTTGACGCTGACGCCGACGTCGCTGCAGGCGTCGTCGGTCGCACGTCAGGCGCCAGCGCGCTCGCGGTCGGGACCGATCGTCTGGGCGCATCACCTGTGACGGTCGCCGGACGCTGACGGGCTGCGGCGTCCTGCCGTCGTCACGCGGGCGACCGGGCCTCACCCGTCAGCGCAGGGGCTTGTCGCCGATCCTCGCGATGCGCTCGGCGTACTGAGCCGGAAAGCCGATCGGACGCTCGTCTCAGAACCGGCGAGCCGGACGTGGGCGGCGTCATGCCAGGGGCCCGGCGTGACGACGGAATCGATGCGCGAATCGCAGAGGGGGACGGGCGGGCGCCTTGTGGGCCCGGCCACCTGTGAACCCCCGCAGCGGTCGACGTCCCGCGATGCCGAGCCCCACCGTAGCGCCCGCCTCACGGCAGGGGCGTCGTCACCAGAGCGTCATCGAGTCTCGCAGCACGCGTTCGACGTCGGTCTCGGTGATGTCGACGGGCGCCGTCGCGAGCAGGCGCTGCTGCTTCATCGCGCCGTCGACGAGCTGCGGCAGGTCGTTGTGCGAATAACCCAGTGCAACAAGGCCGTTGGGCAGGCCGATGTCGCGCATGAGGCGACGCAGGGCGTCGGGCAGCGCATCGCAGCCGAGGTCGCTGCCGGCGGTGTCCGGTTCCAGCAACGCGGCCAACTCGTGGTGACGCCCCGGGTCGGCGGGGTAGAGCAGCGCGAACGCGGCGGGCGCCGTCATCGCGACGGCCATGCCGTGCGGCACCATCGGGTGGTCGGCGTCGTAGCCGTCGGGGCGGAAGTCGCGCACCATGCCGGCGATCGGGTAGGCGCACGCGTGCGGCACGTGGACGCCGGCGTTGCCGAACCCCATGCCCGCGAACGTCGCCGCGAGCGCCATCGCGCCGCGCGCGTCCACGTCGTCACCGTCCGCGACGGCGGTGCGGAACGACGTCGCGAGCAGACGCACGGCCTCGCGCGACCACATGTCGCTGATCGGGTTGGCGCCGCAGTACGGCACGCGCTCCTCGGCACGCTTGGCGGCGAATTCGGTGTACGGCTTGGCCGTGTAGCTCTCGAGGGCGTGGCAGAGGATGTCCATGCCCGCGGCCGCGGTGACGCCGGGGGGCTGCGTCATCGTCAATTGCGGGTCGATGACGGCGAGCCGCGGGCGCAGCGACGCATGGCTGATGCCCGTCTTGACGTTCGCCTCCAGCACGTCGAGGACGCAGATCGTCGTCGACTCGCTGCCCGTGCCGGTCGTCGTCGGCACGGCGATGACGGGCACGAGCGGCTTCGTCGGGTTCTTGCCGCCACCGACGGGCGCGTTGATGTAGTCGACGAGGTTGCCGTCGTTCGTCGTCATGAGGGCGATGGCCTTGGCCGTGTCGATGCTCGAGCCACCCCCGACGGCGACGATCGCGTCCCACGGCCCGTTCTTGCGGGCCCAGTCGGTGGCTTCCTGCAGCGAGGCATCGCTCGGCTCGACGCGGGCGCCGGTGAAGGTGTCGACACTGATGTCACCGCCCGTCAGGACGTCGACGACGCGTTGCGTGATGCCTGCGTCCGCGACGCCCGAATCACTCACGACGGCGACGCTGCGCGCGCCGAGATTGGATGCGTCCCAGGCGATCTCGTCGATGGCTCCGGGGCCGAACTTCAGTTGGGGGCTGCCGTAGGTGAACACCGTCTCGTCCATGGGCTCGACGGTACGCGAGTGAAACGAACGAGGCACCTGGCCCGGGGCGGAACTGTTCGAACCTCGTGACGTCCCACTCGGCGCAGATCGCGCCGATTGGGGCGATCGGTCGGCGCGAACGTCCCCGTGGTGCAGTTCCGCACCGTGTGGGGCGTCGGGCGTCACCTCGCCGCGTCAGCGTCGACGTCTCGAGCGCGCCCGCGTCGACGATCGCCGCACCCGCGCGGCCGTCAACCGCTCATGTCGGCGCATCTCACGCGCGACGCGGGCCTGCGCGCGCTCGAGCGGCAGTTCCTGACGGCGCCGACGCGCGGCCTGCATCTGTGAGCGCATCGTCGCGCGCATCTGTTCGCGCGGGTAGGGGCGGCCGCCGATGAAGTCGCGCACGGCGTTCCAGCGTTCGTCGTAGGCGTCGTTGAAACGCGCGTGGGAGCGCCGATCGAGCCACCCGCCTGTCTTGTATCGCTTGGTCGCCCACCACGATCCGGGTTTCGCGACGCGCACGGCACCCACGACGGCGAGACCGGGCACGAACACACCGATCAACCCCGTCAGCAGCTTGCCCTTGAGGATCGTCAGGACGACGAACCCGAAGTTGATGACGATGCCCACCGCGACGACGACGCCGGGCACTCCGTCGCTGCCGGGGACGATGTCGAGCGGGTTCGCGCCCAGAACGAGGGCTGCGGTGATGGCGACGGCGACGAGCAGGGCGCTGATCGACTGGCGTCCCTCCTCCTGCCAGTAGACGTCTTCGAGGTGCAGCCACATCGCGAACTCGTCGAGGGTGAGGGCGGCTCCCGTGCCGAAGATCGCCGCGAGCACGTTGAGCCACAGGCCGCGCTCGGGCAGGTACGTGATGAGCATGAGGCCGCTGAACAGCAGCATGAGGATGCCCCACACCTGATGGTGGATGTGGATGCCCGCGATGGCGATGTTGCGGAACATGCCCGGCTCGGCGTTCTCCTTGAGGTACGCCTCGGCCTGGTCGGCGCGGTGACGGATGTAGCGCGTCGTGGTGCGCGTCGCGGCCGTCGCGAGGACGAAGAAGATGAGCAGCCACAGCACGGCGTGGCGGCTCGGGTCGATCATGTCTTCATCGTAGGCGCGGCAACTGACCGTGCCCCGGACGGCATCAGCCCGCGTCGCACCCTCGTCGCAGCATCATTGCCCGAAATCGCGTCGTGCTTGGGCAACGATGCGCCGCTACCTCGCCGTCAGACGCGGTGAGCGGCGCCGGTCGGGGTGGCGCCGCGTTCATTGCGTCGGGTGCCGCGAACGGGCAAGGATGGTGGGATGACTGACGATTCGCAGCAGGCTTCCGGGGCCTTCGACACCGTCCTGTTCGACGTCGACGGCACCCTCATCGACTCGACGTACCACCACGCCATCGCGTGGGCGCGCGCGTTCGCTCGCTTCGACCTGTACCCGCCGCTGTGGCGCGTGCACCGCTCGATCGGCATGGGCGGCGACCAGCTCGTCCCGAGCCTCGTCGGCGACGACGTCGAGAGCCAGCACGGCGACGACCTGCGCGACGCGTGGGAGGAGGAGTACGAGAAGCTCCTGCCCGAGGTGCGCGGATTCGACGGCGCCGCCGACGCCGTGCGCGCCGCGCGCAGCAAGGGCTACAAGGTGGCGCTCGCGAGCAGCGGCAAGGAGGAGTTCACTGACGCTGCGCTCGAGAAGGTCGGGCTGACGCGCGACGACTTCGACGCCGTCACCTCCTCCGACGACGCCGACAACAGCAAGCCCGAACCCGACATCCTGGAGGTCGCGCTGGAGGAGGCAGGCGGCTCGAAGGGCGTCCTCATCGGCGACGCGACGTGGGACGTCGAGGCCGCGAAGAAGGCCGGCATGTCGACGATGGGGCTGCGCACCGGCGGTTTCTCCGCCGCCGAGATGCATGACGCGGGCGCCACCGGCGTCGTCGACGCCATCACCGACCTGCGCGACGGCACCTGGCTCGACCGCCTGAACTGACGCCGTAGATCGGGCCCGTAGGTCCATCTGGCTGGGGCACCCCGAAGACATCGAGCGAAATGTTCGAATGCGAGCGGCACAGCGCTCGTGTTCGACCATTTCGCTTGTTCTCACCCCACTCGTCCCGGGTCGGACGTGCGTCACATCCCGGACTCGCCGACCGTCCGAGTGGCAATCACCCGTCGAACAGGGGACGGTGTTGACATGTCGACTCAAGCCGGTGGCGACAGACGGGCCTCGCCCGTCTCGCCCGAACCGTCGAAATCGTCCGCCCAGCCGCCCACCGACGACGCCCCACTGGGCGCCCTCGAATCGGGGCTGAAACCGCGTCACGTCACGATGATCTCGATCGCCGGCGTCATCGGCGCCGGCCTGTTCGTCGGCTCGGCGAACGCGATCCAGCTGGCCGGCCCGAGCGCCATCATCAGCTATGCGGCGGCCGGTCTCGTCGTCGTCCTCGTCATGCGCATGCTGGGCGAGATGGCGACCGTCAACCCGGATACGGGTTCGTTCAGCGTCTACGCCGACCGCGCGCTCGGCAAGTGGGCCGGGTTCTCGATCGGCTGGCTGTACTGGTGGGCGTGGGCGCTCATCATCCCCGTCGAGGCGACCGCCGGCGCGACGATCCTGCACAACTGGATCGACTGGCCGCAATGGGTGTTCGCGTTCCTCATCACGGCGATCCTGACGGCGACGAACCTCGTCAGCGTCGGCAACTACGGCGAGTTCGAGTTCTGGTTCGCGCTCATCAAGGTCGTCATCATCATCGGGTTCATCGCGCTCGGCGTACTGGCGATCCTCGGCATCCTGCCGACGAGTGACGTCTCCGGCGTGCACGGCCTCACCGACCACGGGTTCTTCGGTGGCGGCGTCGGCGGCATCTTCGCCGCGATGCTGACGACCACGACGACGTACCTCGGCACCGAGATCGTGACGATCGCCGCGGCCGAGTCCAACAACCCCGTCGGCGGCATCCGCAAGGCCGTCAACAGCGTCATCTGGCGCATCTCGATCTTCTACCTGGGTTCGATCATGGTCGTCGTGTGCCTCGTCGACTGGACGAGCCCCGACCTCGCGTCCAAGGGTTCGTACCAGTACACGCTCGAGACGATCGGGCTCGGCCGACTGACGACCGTCCTCGACCTCGCGATCCTGACGGCCGTCGCGAGCTGCCTCAACTCGGCGCTCTACACCGCGAGCCGCATGGCGTTCAGCCTGGGCCGGCGTGGTGACGCGCCGAAGTCGTTCGGGCGGACGAACAAGCGCGGCGTGCCCGTCGCGGCGATCCTCGCCAGCGTCGTCGTCGGCTTCTTCTGCGTCGCCCTCAACTACGTGCTGCCCGACAAGATCTTCGCCTACCTGCTGTCGACGGCCGGATGCGCAGCACTGTTCGTGTATCTGTGCATCTCGTTCACGCAGCTGCGCTCGCGCCGCGCGATGGACGAGGCAGGCACGACGGTGCGGGTGCGCATGTGGCTGTTCCCGTGGCTGACGTACGCGACGATCGCGTTCATCCTGCTCATCCTCGTCATGATGGCGTTCGACGACGGCCAGTCGCAGAACCTGTGGTTCTCGCTCGCGGTGGCAGCGATCGTGCTCGTCGCGGCGTTCGCCCGTCACGGCTTCACGGGTGGCTCGGACGAAGAGATCGTCGAGGCCGCCGAGCAGGGGCTCGCCGAACACGACGACCCCGATGACCCCGACGATGCCGACGACACGACGGCTACCTCGACCGAGGCTCACCGCAACGACGCCTGAGCACTCCCGTCCGCCCTTGCGATTCCTGCCCCCATCGATGAACGGCGTCCACAACGGCGATTCCTGTCCACATTTGCGATTTTCGCCCGCCTTCACCCCGAGCCCTCGGCTTCGGCAGCGAACGCGACGTCGGGTGGCAGGATCGAGCTGTGAGCACCTACGTCATGTTCCTGCGCGGCATCAACGTCGGGGGCGTGCGCGTGCCCATGCCGCGTTTGCGCGAAGTGCTGACGGAGGCGGGTGCCCGCGAGGTGACGACGTGGCTCGCGACGGGCAACGTCCGCCTCGCATTCGACGGCCCCGCCGACGACCTCAAGACACTCGCCGAGCGTGTCCTGAGCGACGAGTTCGGCTACGAAGCCTACGTTCTCGTGCGTGACGCGGACGAACTCGCGAACATCGTCGACGCCTGGCCGTTCACGCCCGACGACGCCCACCACCGCTACGTCGTGCTCGGGGGCGCGCCCGCCTACGACGACGCCCAGGCCGCCATCGACGCCAACCCCAGCGACGAACACGTCCTGGCCGCCGGTGACGACCTCTACTGGCGCACCCTCAAAGGCGCCACGACGACGTCGCCCGTCGCCAAGGTGCTCGCCCGCCCGCGCTGGAAGTCGACGACCACCACGCGCAACCTCAACACCCTCGAGAAGATGCTCGCCTGACGCACCAGCACCAGCACCAGCACCAGCACCAGCGGGCATCCGCCATCGTGCGGGCCGGTCGCCTCCAGCCGCCTCACCAACCCGCACGCGCAGCCGACGACGCCCAGCCCGTCGTCACCCCTGCCATGGCGCCCCACCGTCACACCCAGGCCGCGGCGCCCAACTCGTCACTCGCAGGCAACAGCGGCCAGCCCGTCACCCCCGAGGCGCTTCACCGCCGTGGTCGATGAACGGACGGCGGAAGTCGGGTGTCGACAGGCCCTTGGCGGCGAACTCGGTGTCGTCGAGGTCGGCGTCGCCGTGCTGCGACGCGTGCTTGTACTGGACGCTGCGGGCGCTCCACAGGGAGCGGCTCGCGATGAACTGCCCGAGGACGGCGCCGGTGCCGATGGCGAGGGCGACGGCCATCGCTTCGAACAGGTACGCGCCGGCGCTACCCGAGTGCGTCGCGAGCGCCGCGAACCCCTTGTAGAGCACCATGCCCGGCACGAGCGGCGAGATGGCGACGTCGAGGGCGCCGGACGTCGGCAGGTGCGTCGGGCGTGCCATGACGACGCTGACGATGCCGAGCCCCATCGCGGCGACGCTCGTCGCGGTGAAGTTGGAGATCCCGGCGGCGCTGAGCAGCAGGTAGATGGCGCGCGCCGCGGCGCCGAGCAGCGCGAACAGCGGCAGGTGGCGCCAGCGTGCGTGGCTGAGCAGCGCGAATCCGATGGCGATGAGCGCGGCGGCAAGCGTCGTCTGCCACGCGACGGGGTTGCCGTTGCCGGTCTTCTCGATGTCGAGATGCACGCCGACGTGCGCCACGCCGTACACCGCGCCGATGGCGCCGACGACGAGCCCGAGCGTCAGGATCGTCGATTCGATGAGGCGCCCGCAGGCCGTCAGGTACCAGCCCGTCAACAGGTCCTGGATGGCGCTGACGGAGGCGCTGCCGGCCAGCTGCGTCACGAGCGCGGCGGTGATGATGACGCCCGGCGAGCCGATCGGGAACACTGCGACGAGCACCGCACCTGTCGCGACGGCGAGCCCGGCGGCGATCGCGCGTCCGTAGTACGACGGCAGTTGCACGCGTGCGAGCCAGGCGCTGACGACGTCGATGATGACGGCGCACACCGTCGCGATGAGGCAGACGCCCAGCGACCCGCCGAGCAGCCACGCGAACCCGAAGCCCATCGCCGCTGTGCCGAGCGTCTTGAGAGTGCGCGTCTGCGGCGGTTCGGCCTCCAGCTCGTCGAGACGTCGCAGCGCTTCACGGATGTCGATGCGTGAGGTGACGACATCCTCGACGATGTGTTCGAGCACCGTCAGCACGTGCACGTCGAGGCCGGCCGCGCCGACGGTCTGAACGCGCGTGACGGGTGTCGCGTCGTCCGCGGGCGTGTAGCTGAGCGTGATCTGACCCATCGTGACGTTCGCCGTCGTGGTCGCGAAACCGTTGACGCGGGTGATCGTCAGCATGGCCTGGGTGACGTTGGCCGACGGAGATCCGTTGCGCAGCAACATGCTTCCGGCGCGCAGGGTGAACGTGAACAGGTCGTCGATGGGGCGGGAGGAAGGCACGCCGTCACGGTGTCAGGACGCGGGGGCGGAGTCCACTCGGACGCTCGCCCAGCAGGCAGGGTGCGTTGTCACCGCCCGGCTCTAGGGTGAGTGCATGAGTGAAACCGGCGCGAGAGACGGCCACGGCGAGCGCGCGAACGAACCCGTCAGCGGTTCGACGGCCTCTCGCGACGCGACGGCCGCGGACGCCGTGCATGGCGACAGGATGAGCGCCGCCACATCGGGCCGCATCGCGGCGACGCCGACCGCGGCGTCGTCGACTTCAGCGGGCGCGAGTGCCGGAACGATGCGCAGCGTCGCCGTGTTCTGCGGGTCGACGCCGGGCGCCCACCCGGCGCTCATGGACGCGGCGTACGACGCGGGGCGAGTCATCGCCGAACGGGGTCTGACGCTCGTGTACGGCGCGGGCGGCGGCGGCCTCATGGGCGCGGTGAGCCAGGGCGCGCTCGACGCCGGGGGCGAGGTCGTCGGGTTCATTCCGTCGCTCATGGTCGAGCGCGAATGGGGGCGGCACGACCTCACGGAGTTCCACGAGGTCGACACGATGCACACGCGCAAGGCCGGCATGGCCACGCGCGCCGACGCCTTTCTCACGCTGCCCGGCGGCCTCGGCACGCTCGAGGAGATCTTCGAGGTCTGGACGTGGCGCACCATCGGTTACCACGACAAGCCGGTGGGTTTCCTTGACGTAAAAGGGTTCTGGCGCCCGCTGCTCGACGCGGTGCAGGGTCTGGCGGACGCCGGGTTCATCCGGCAGAGCGTCATCGACGACGCCGTCGTCGCCCCGACCATCGATGAGGCCCTCGACGCTCTCGCCGCGCGCTGCATCGTCAGCGGTGCGGGTTTGCGCGGCGGATTCTGAGCGATGCCGGACGGCGCTCCCGTGCCGCGCCTCGGTCTGCCCGTACGCCGGCGGCGGATTCCACCGGTCTGCTGCCCCGGCCCGGGTGTGCACATCTGCGATTTTCGTCCCCATTCGCCGATGGGGCGCTGGCGTCGGCGCGGGCTCGAACACAGCCCTGCTGACGAGTCCGCGCCGCGTTGCGGCCTTGATTCCATACGAGGGGTGAGGGATGGATTCGCACGGCGACAACGATGACGCGTGGGTGCACCACCGCCTGCCCGTGCGTCGGGTCGAGGCGCGTCCGAATGTGCTCGCGCGCTTGAGCGGTGAGGCCGCCGACGTCGATGACGCGCACGTGGCGACGGTGGCGCCTGCTGACGGCGGGTTTCCCTGGGCGAGAACGGCAGTGAGCAACGAGTCGCCTGCCGGCGGAGCCTGGGATGCAAGATAAACCGCTGATGAAACGCGGACAACAAGAGGCGTCGTCATTCATGCGAAGTAATCTCCGATCGAACATAGTGGCGAGCTGCTTCAACGAGGTGGCCATGGCCTGCTATTAACCTCCGGCCATCGTCAATCAACCTCCAATTGAAAGAGCAAGTTAGATCCGAGAGGTTACCGCCTCTCTCTTCTACGTGGGTCCATCCATCAGAGTCGAACGTTCCATCATTCACCCCAACGAACCAATAGCGCAGATGTGCTTCGTTCTTGAACGATGCCATGTCGTAGGACGAGACCGCGAAGCACGTTAGTCGCGAATCGAAGAATAGACCAGTCTCTTCAGCTAGCTCGCGCGGAGCAGCGCACTCCGGAGCCTCGTTCTCTTCAATAGTTCCTGCGGGAACCTGGATACCCGCGTCGGGATATGCGGGCTGACTAAATACGAGAAAAGACTCCAGGTCTTCATCCAGAATATAAATCATCACTTTCGAAACAAGCTGTCGCCCTCGAAAGGGGGAAGTGAGGATATCTGTCATTTCAGGATCACATCCGCGTCTCTATAAAGGTAATAGCCTTAAAGCCACCGATGGCGGCGATGATGCTGACAACGTCAGTCGTGATGACACCGATGACGACGCCGACCTCACCGACTGGCAGCGTCAGTGGCTCGACGTCAACGCACCCGAGGATGAGCCTGACGAAGCATCCCGACCGTTGACGCCGGCGGTTGGTGGGAGGGCATCCCCGCCGTCAGACAGTTGCTGCTCTACGGTCTCGAGCCCGCCTGCCGTCGGTGCCAGGCCCGCCCACACCGCAGTGACCTCGAACGGGGCACGCCCGAAGCCCGAGACGCGAACGCCCCCGCACCGTCAGATACGGGAGCGTCGAGCGGGCCGGTCAGGCGGCGTGCTTCTGCAACGTCGCGCCGATGGCGGGCAGCGCGTCCTTGATCATGTCGGCGGCCTTGCCGCGGAACGTGCCGTAGACCTTCGCGATCTGGTCGCGCGACGTCGAGTTGGCGCGCGCATCGGCGATCTTGAGTATGTCGGCGCTCACCTCGTCGCCGCGACCCTTGAGGTATGCGCCGAAGTCGCCCTGGCCACCGAAGGCGTCCCAGTACGGGTCGAAGATCGCGACGATCTGGTCGAGGTTGTCGTTGAGCGCCGACGCAACGTCGACCTTCTTCTTCGCGCCCGCGTACGCCGTCTTGATCGCGGCGCCGCTCAGGCCCTTCTTGCCGGAGACCTCGGAGTCGATCGTGGCAGCGAGATCCTTCGCGACGGCGGGACGCACGGCCGGCTGCAGCAGCTTCTCGGAAAGCGACATGATGATGCCTTTCTGTGGCGGTTCGTTTCGCCCGTCAGCCTAGCGTCAGCCCTCGTCGACGGCCCGCGCATCATGCGCCTTCGGGCCTGCCCCACCACACGAGGGCGCCCACCCCGTACACATCTGCGATTTTCGTCCACGTTCGCCAGCCGCCGCCGACGGGCGGCGCGCCAGAGCCGATCCCACGGGCTGGGGCCGGGCAGAGCGGGCGGGCGTCTCGCGGTACAACAGGACGGTGACCGAACCCCGCGAACAGCGCCGCACCACCCTTCCGTCCTCAGCGCCGAGACACCCGCTCGTCACCGGGCGCACGGTCCTGCGCATCATGACGGGTGACGACATCGACGCGGTCGTCACCTACCGCACCCGCCCGAACGTCTACCGCTGGCTCAGCCACGGCGGCCTCGCCGCAGCGCAGCTTCGGGAGAAGTTCCAGCGGCGCATCGAACGCATGACGAAGCCGAGCGACGAACGATCCGAGGTCCAGTTCGTCGTCGAACGGGAGGGGCACGTGATCGGTGACTGCGGATTCGCGATCACCCGCGCCTGGACGAAGGACGACGCTCCGACACCGCATCTCGTCGCGCGCATCCACTACGCACTCGACGATGCCGTCGCCGGCCAGGGGATCGGCACGGAAGTGGTGCGTGCACTCGTCGACCACGCGTTCAGCCTCCCTGACGTCCACCGCGTGCAGGCCGACGTCTTCGCCGGCAACGTCGCGTCAGGCCGCGTGCTCGAGAAGCTGCGTTTCCGGCGAGAGGGCTACTTCGTCGATGACGGCGTCATCGACGGCGCGTTCGTCGACGCCTGCCTCTACTCGCTGCTGCGTCGCGAATGGGAGGCCCCCGACCACCCGGCCTGATTGCCCGGAATCGCGTCACATCCGACGCGTCTTCGGGCGAAGATCGACGACCCCGAGCCTGTCAGCCCCGGACGACCAGCCCGAACCCCGTCACCCCACCGGCTGACGCGAGCGACTGCGCCGCTTCGACCGGTTCAGACGCCGCCACACCCACGTCTCGGGCACCTGCACGCCGGTGGCGATGTATTCGGCGGAGGCGTCGCTGAACTGTGTCTGCACGAGTGCTTCGAGGCCCCAGTGGTGGCCGACGACGAGCACCTGGTCGTCGGGTGTCACCGTCATCGTGTCGTCGGGTGCGTAGATGTGCTCACCGTTTCGGATGAGCATGAGCGCGACGAGCGGGAGCTTCGAGTCGCGGTCGTCGGGGTTGGCGAGCAGCTGTCCGATCGTCAGTTCGGCGTGCAGCAGCCAGCGATGCAGCGCGGGCGAGCCGGCCGCGGAGAGGTCGATGATCGCGCGGTCCTTCGCGACGTCGCCGCAGCGGTTCGTCAGGTTCATCAGGAGGCGCTCGGCGAACTCTTCCGGCTGCGTCACCGCGTATTCGACGAAGCTCCAGAACAGCGGCGTGATGACGCGCGCGAGGCTCTCCTGCGCGACGAGTTCGGTGGGCGTGAACACCGAGTCGATGCCGAGCGCCGTGATGATCGACGCGCGCGCGTCAGACTGCTGGCGCACGCCGACGAACAGGTCCTTGCGCTCGAGCTTCGCGTGCTCGGCGAGGGCGAGGTTCGTCGTGTCGTTGCGCGTACCGGCGATGAAACCGCTCGCGCCACTGACGTCGGGGTGGCCTTCTTCCGGGTCGGCCATGACGACGTGCATGCCGGCGCGATGCAGGTCGTTCGACACCTCGGCGCCGAAGTCGTCATCGGAGGCGACGACCCACGTCCCGCCGGTTTTCGGTTCGTACCGCGGCGGCAGCGGCAGGTCGCGCGGGTCCATCAGCCACGTGACGAGCCGGTACGTCTCGGGTCGTTGCAGCGCGAGCACGAGGTAGGCGCCGTAGCGGTCGCTCGGGTTGATGACGGCGTTCGGGGCGAAGTCGCGCATGCTTTCCTCGACGCGCGCGTCGGTGCAGCGCGCGATGACGCTCATGCCGGGGCGCAGCACCGTGGCGTTCATGACGATGGCGAGGTTGTCGGTGTCGTCATCGGTCAGGGCGAGCACGCCGTCGCAGTGCTGGTTGGCGAGGCCCGCCATGCCGAGCACCGCGGGCAGGCTCGCGTTCGCCTCGAGCGCGGGCACCTCACTCTGCAGCTCGTCGGTCATGATGCGGTCGAGGCGCCCTTCGTGCCGGTCGATGACGACGAACCGGCGCCCCTGGAAGTCGAGTTCGCGACAGACCTGACGCCCCGCCTGGCCGTACCCGCAGACGATGAGGAACGGCTCACGGATGCGCTTGACCTTCGTGCGGAAGCGCTGCATCGCGAGCGCGTGCTGAAAACTGGCCGACTGCAGCAATGACAGCAGCGTTCCGATCGCGTACGCCCATCCGACGACCGTCATGAAGATGCACACCGTCACCCACATGCGTTGCGGCGTCGTGAACGGGTAGATCTCGCCGAACCCGATCGTCGAGGCGGTGTAGGAGATGAAGTAGAACGCCTCGAACGCGCTCAGGTGCGTCGTGTGGCCGGCCTCATCACGGCCGGGCACGAGCGTCAGGCCGAGCACGGAGATCGCGAACACCGTGATGATGAAGATCAGCGGCGCGCGCATGCGTCGGATGACGATGAAGATCGCGTCCGTCGACGGCGCCTCGTCGGGGATCTCCACGGCGCGCCGCACGCGCGGAGTGTCCCGCGTCGGGCGTCGGACGAGGAAGGCGAGCAGGTTGTTCATGGCTCAGCGGCGACGGTAGGAGATCGTCTCCGACACGAGCAGGACGACCGAGACGATGTTCGCGAGCAGCGCGCCACCGGAGAGGCTGACGATGCTCGCCGTCGTCCCGGGGCTGTTGTGATAGCCGCCGGACAGGACGTAGTACGCGGCCGCCGCGACGAGCTGCAGGACGGCGACGAGCGACGTCGCGAGGTGCACGGCGCCGATCTGCGTGCGGTCGCCGAACTTCAGCACGAGCGCGATGAGGTTGACGAAGATCGCCACGTACAGCTCGTTGATGTTGTGCAGTTTCGGCTCGGCCATGTCGCCGATGAAGAAACCGAAGTTCATCGTGGCCGACAGCAGCACGAAGAAGCCGAAGACGACTTTCTCGAGGTTCATGTCCCCGAGCCTAACGGGGACGCCGCTGCGGGCCGGCACGCTCAGTTCGGCGGGGCCGGGGGCCCTTCGGCTCCCGGTGAGATGAAGTACGAGTCGTCCATGGCCGGGTGCGGCGCGATGGGCACGACCTGCATGCGCACACGCTCCTCGGCCCAGCGCTGCTGTTCGACGCTCTCGCGGGCCTCGTTGACGGCCTCGCACTGCTCGGCGTCGAAGTAGAACTCGAGCGCTGCGGCACGCGAGTCGAGGCGCGAGAACTTCTCGTAGTCGGTCGTGCCGTCGGCGGCTCGCACGAGCTGTGCGACGGCGCGTTCGACCGACGCGCGCCGCACGCGCCGCGCCACGTGCGGCAGGATGTCGACGCGCCCGTCCTCGCTGACGATGATGACCATCGAGCCCTTGCCTCGCCCTGCGAGGTACCGGATGGCGGAGTTGTAGCGAGCACCGCGTGAGATGTCGCCGGTGCCGGTGGCTGCGCCGTCGAGAATGACGCCGACGGCGTGACACTTGCCGTCAGGGCTGACGAGGACAGCGCCGTCGATCTTCGTCAGCGCATCGAACGCGTGCGCGCCCAGGTGCGTGGGCTCGATCGTGTAGGCCTGCGGCAGCAGGCGTTCCCCCTCGCGGCGCGCGTCGGGGTGGACGACGAGCATCGTGCCGTGCTGCTGCCGGACGCAGGCCTGCGTCATGCCCCACAGCGCGTCGACGTGCTCGCTGAGCGCGTCGGGGAAGACGCGGTTGACGGCGTGCGCGAACGTCTCGACGTCGATGACGTCGCGCGGCAGGCTCGGCTCGCCGTTGTCGACGCGCAGGAACGGCGTGTCGGCGTGCCACAGCTCCCACGCGCCGTTGCCGACGACCTTGATCTCGAAGACCTCCTCCGTCGCCGGGGCGTACCCCTCGAGCATGCGCCCGATGCCGTAGACGGTGCGCCCGTCGCACAGCAGCTCGAAGCCGGGGCCCGTCATCTCGAGGGCCTTGCGGAACGAGCGTGGCACGCCGACGGGCACGTCGTGCTCGAACGTCACCTCGCACGCGACGTCGGGGTGCCCCTGGGGGGCGAGGACGACGGAGCCGAGGCTCGCGCGGCCCTCGTACGTCTGCGCGCTGACGGCGTCGCACGCGTCGCGCAGGCCGTGCGGAAACTTCTGCCCGGCGCGTGAGGCGCACCCGTTGATGAACGTGTCGGCCGCCGAACGCAGCACCGCGCCGGCGTCGAGGCCGATGAGCGAACCGGGGTGGACGCGGTCGAGTTCGTGGCTCGCGGCGCGCAGCACGTCGTCGATGACGGCCTCGGGAAAGTTGCCGGGCACGCCGAGGCCGTCAGCGAGCGTCGTGCGTAGGCGCGGCACTTCACTCGCAGGGTCGCGCAGCACCGCGAGCACCGGGAAGACGCGATAGTCGCCGACGACGATGCTGATGCCGACGTGGACGACGCGGTCGGCGAACGTCGCCGCACGCGTCAGGGCCTCGCGCATCACGTCGCGGCGGCACCCCTCGCGCAGAGCGGCGAGGTAGTGGTCGGGGTGCCAGGTCGCCGTCGACTCATCGTCGGTGCGCGACGGGCACATGCGCGCGCGACGCTCCTCGAACAGCGACGTGAAGTGCGGGTGCAAATTCTCGAGGCGGGTGACGTCGAACGCGTCGCGCTGCGGTTCGACGAGGACGGGCAGCGCATCGTCGCCGTCAGGGATGCCGATGAGGTAGCCGCGCGGGTCGAGTTCCACGCCCGCGCGGTCGAGGGCTTCGTCGGCAATGCGCTCGATCGACCACCGCAGCTCGTGCTGGCCGTCCCACATGTGCGGCGCGAGGCTGATCCGGGGGTCCATGCCCGCCATGGTTTCATCCCTTGGCGGTGCCCCCAAAGGGGCATTCGTTCGGCAGACGGACGTTGCCACGGCGCGGGCAGATCCGAGTGGGGCGGTGGGGCCAGGTTGCCATGAGACCCGGCACCACCACCTTGGGGAATGTCGCTCAGTGCCGCCCACCGCGGGCGTCGCGCGCTCGCGTCAGCTCTGCGGAGCGTCTCCGCCGCGACGCATCGGCGTCTCGCCGTCGCTGTTCGTGTTGGCGCGGCGCTCGCCACCGAAGTCGCCTTCGGAGCCGGCCGACTCGAGACCCTCGCCCTGGTACGACGTGTTCGGGTCGAGCGACGACGACGGTGCGTCGGCGCCGATGGCGCGCTCGACCGGGTTCTCACCGCGCGACTGGTCATCAGCCGCCGACATGCCGTCCTGGCCGACGGCGCGCTGCGTCGCCGTCTCACCGCTGTCCTGTGCGCCGGCCGCGAGGTCGGCGTCGTAGGCGCGCTCGGAGCCGACGGCCGTCTCGCCGAACGAACCCGTCGTCGTGCCGGCGCCCGCACCTGCTGCCGCGCCTGCCCCGGCGCCCTGCTCAGCAACCTTGTCTACGCCCTTGAGCGCAGCGCCCTGAGCCTTGCTGATCTTGTCGCTGTACTTGCCGCCCGTCTTCGAATCGACGGTGGCGCCGGCCTTGTCGACGGCGCCGGCGATCTTGTCACGGTTGGCGTCGGCTGCCGCGGCGGCCTTCTCCTTGGCGAGGGCGGCCTTCTCGTCGAGGCCGAGTTCGGTGGCCTTGGCCCTGATCTTGTCCATGAATGACATCGTGGTCTCCCTGCGTCGATGGGTCTCTTGACTCGTACAACCCAGCGTGCGCCTCCAAAGTTCCCCGGCGCAACAGCTCGCGTGACATGACCATCGCGTGGTCCCTCGCGCCGCGACGCCATGACCGCAGCCCTGTCGAGCGACACTCCCGGCGCGCTCGCCGCAGCAGTCGGCGTCGGCGATCAAGGCGCTCCACCTCGCCACGTATGCGGAGGCCGTGAGCCGCGGCCGACTCGATCCTGACGCGCGCGTCACCCTGCGCGACTAGGAGCGCTGGTACTACCCGGCTGACGGCGCCCACGCGCCGGCGCTCAAGCGGCTGCGCGTGCGGGCCCAGGGCAACGGCACACGCACGAGCGCCCACGACCTCGTCCGTCTCTACGATCGCGGCGCCGCCGGCTCGATCGCCGACGCCGACGCCGACGTCATGCGTCGTCACCTCCAATGGCAGCCCGCGAGCGGTGACGTCGCGACAGGTTTCGAGGCCGGCAGCCGCCGGGCGGGCTTACCGTCGGGATGGAGCAGCGTGTCGTCGGCACGAAGCGTCGCGCCACCGGCGCGCTGCTCATCGGTGGTCTTGACGAGGCGACGGCGAGCTCGACCAACTTCGGGTGGCAGGAGCTGCTCGTCGAGGCGATGGGTGACCCGACGTACGCCCGCCGCGTCATCGCGACGTTGGACGGCACGTCGTCGGGCACGCCGGGCAGCACCCCCCCGGGCCGCTCGTGCAGACCGACCTCGTGTGCTGAGCTTCGTCAGCTCTGCTTGATCGTGCGAACCGCGTCGGCGAGGCCGGGCATGGCGCGTTCCATCGTCGCGAGGGTCGTGACGAAGCCGTCCTGGCCGCCGTACCAGGGGTCGGGCACGCCGTCGCCGGGGTTCGCCTGCGGGTCGTGGTCGGTGAGTAGGACGACGTGGTCGGGCAGCTCGCCACCGTAGATGTCGCGCATGCGCTCGAGGTGGATGTCCTCCATCGCGACGACGAGGTCACAGGCGTCGATCTCGTCGCGCGTGATCTGGTGCGCCGCGTGGTTCGACGCGTCGTACCCGGCCTTCTCGAGTTCACGGACGGCGCGCGGGTCGATGGGGTTGCCGATCTCCTCGCGCGACGTGGCGGCGCTCGTCAGCTCGACGTCACCGAGCCCGTGCTCGGCGAAATACTTCGCGGCGACGCGCTCGGCCATCGGTGAGCGGCAGATGTTTCCCCAGCAGACGAAGACGACGGAAGTCATGCTCGCCATCCTGGCATCTGCCACCGATAGCGGCCATTCGCGGCGACCCTGCGGGCATCGAGTCGTCAGGTCAAGCGTTCCGAGTCAGGCCCGATGGCCGTGGCGCGGCAGCGCGAACATGACGGCATGGTCATCGCTCTCGACCCCTCGGCCGACGCAGCCGAACTCACACCGCAGGCGCAGTTCGACGCCGAGCGCAGCCGCCGAACGTGTTGCCCCGACCGATATCGCTCGTTCAGCGCTGTCGCAGCCACAGCAGCGTGATGCCGTCGACTACGTCCTTTCGACGCAGGAGGGGCGCCTGCCCGCGTCACCGTTGCGGCAGTTCCGCAACGCGAAGGTTCGATCGATCCGCTCGACCTCGCCGGGCAGATGCTCGAAGACTTCGGCCAGGTCTGCGCCGTCATCCTCGCGCGCGGGCACACGCGCACGCTCCACCCGTCAGCGCTTCGGGGTTACCTCAAGGGTGCCGAGGATCTCGACGAGGCCCTCGCCGCGTACGCGCAGGACTGTGCGGACCAGGTCGAGCGCGACCACGCCGACCTGAACGGGTGACGTCGCGGCGTCGCCATGCAGGATGGCGGGTAAACCCACAGGTAAGCGGCCAGTTGCCTGCCTACCTGTGAGTCACCCGCCATCTCGTGAAGGTCGGGCCCGAGCCGTTGTCCGCTACCAATCTCGCCGGGCGGGTTCGTCAGCGAATCCCGCCGACGATCTCGAGTGCGCGCTTCTGGGCGTCGAGGCCGCGGGCGGAGTTCGTCATCATGAGTTCGTCGGCCATGGCGTGCTCGGCGAACTGTTCGAGGTACGCGGCGATGCGCTCCGGGCCGCCGATCGCGGTGTAGGTGAGCATGTGCTTGGCCTGGTGGCCGGCGGGCGAGTCGAGCAGCATGTCGAGCTCGGCGTCGGTGAAGTCGCGATCGGCCACGCCGAAGCGCGTCGCTATCATCTCGACGCGCGAACGCAGCACCTTTTCGTACATCGCGGACGCTTCGTCGTCGGTGTCTGCGGCGACGACGTTGAGCGCGGCGATGACGTACGGCGCGTCGAGCTGGGCGCTCGGCTTGAACTCCGAACGGTAGGCGTAGACGGCGGCCTGCAGCTGATCGGGTGCGAAGTGGCTCGCGAACGCGTACGGAAGGCCTAGTGCCGCAGCGAGTTTCGCGCCGAACATGCTCGAGCCAAGGATGTAGAGAGGCACGTTCGTGCCCTTGCCGGGGATCGCCTCGATGCCCGCGAGCGGGCTCGTATCGGAGAGCAGCCCCTGCAGCTCGACGACGTCCTGCGGGAAGCGGTCGCTCGCGTGCGGGTCACGTCGAAGCGCCTGCCAGGTGCGCTGATCCGTGCCGGGCGCGCGTCCGAGACCAAGGTCGATACGGCCGGGGTGCAGCTCGGCGAGCGTGCCGAACTGCTCGGCGATCGTCAGCGGCGAGTGGTTCGGCAGCATGACGCCGCCGGAGCCGACGCGGATCGTCTGCGTCTGCGACGCGACATGCGCGAGCAGCACCGACGTCGCCGCCGACGCGATGTGCTTCATGTTGTGGTGCTCCGCGAACCAGATGCGCTCGAAGCGACCCGTCGCCTCAGCCCGCTGCGCGAGCTCAACGCTGCTGCGGATCGCGTCGCCGACGCTCTCATGGCTGCCGACCTGCGCGAGGTCGAGGATCGACAGCGGAATGTCGGCTGCCTTCTTCGCGAAGGAGCCGGCCGAGTGGGAGGTCTCGTCAGGGGATCGCAGGTCGGTGTTCTGGGCGGCGTCGAAATCACTCACGCACTCGTCAACGCGGGCCCCGGCCTCGCTCATTCCCGGGCCGCATCCCGAAGGGGCCCGGCCGGCTGCGTCACATGGTGCTCGCTGCGCCAGTCGGGACTGACTCGACGAGCACGAAGTGACTCACCTGGCCGGGCGTGGTCGCTTCGGCCCGCGTCCGATAGCGCCGTGCGCGCACGAACGCCGATCACGCGAGCAGCGCGTCGATCTCCTTCGCGAGCTTCTTGTGCAGCCACGGCGAGGGATGGAATCCGTCGTCGGCGAAGGCCTTGTCGCGCGCCCATTTCGGATTCGTCAGCGGTACGTGGCGGACGGTGGGGTAGTCCGCGACGATCGCCGCAGCGATCGCCTCGAACCGACGTGCACGCCCGCCGAGGGCATTACCGAGCTGCTGCGGCATCGCGGGCAGTGCTTCGATCGGCGGCAATCCGAGCAGGACGACGGGGGAGTCGCCGGCGAGCGCCGTCACGCGGGTCAGCAGCTTCGTCAGGCTGACGCGCCACGCCTCCTCGGTGCGCAGGTTCTTCACGTCGTTGACACCGACGCTGATGACGACGACGTCAGCGCGCGCGAGTTGCGCCTGGGCGCTCGCGGGCTGGGTGAGGTGGGCGACGTCGCGGGCGTCGGCGCCCGAGCGGGCGAGCACGTGCCAGCTGACCGGCCGTTCGAGCCGATCCGACATGCGGCTCGCGAGGCGCCCCGCGATCGAGTCGCGATGGTGTTCGACGCCGGCACCGTCGGCCACGCTGTCTCCGAGCACGACGAGATGCGGCTCGTGACCGTCCCGCTCGGCGTGGTGCTCGCAGATCGTGCTCGTGACGCCCTCGCGCCCGGCCGCACCGGGTAGGCGCGGCACGTCGCGCTGCACCTGACGCCCCTGCGCGATGAGCACCGGGCCGTGCAACAGCACGTCCGTCAGCGAATATCCGGGCAGCGACGACCCGCCCGTATCGGATGGCGCGTCGGCCGATGCCGCCTCATCCGGTGCGGCGGAGCCCGACGTGGTTTCCCGTGAAACAGGGTCACGCGGCGCAGGGGGTCGTCGGTCGGCGTCCCCGTCGGTCGCCGAGATGTCACGCATGCCCCCATCGTCACCCATTCACCTGCACTTCGGCGCAATGACGCGCGGCGTTCACCGCACCGTTATCCGCATCGGCCCTTCAGGCTGGCTCTTCGCCAGACCCGACGCCCCCGCACCAAAGCCCCAACCCCGCCGCGGCTCGACGTACCCGCGCCGCAACCCGACCCGTCCACATCCCACACCCCGAACGAAGCGTGGCGCGCACCCGTCGAGGAGGAGAGTGCTCCTGGCCGACCGATGCGCGCCACGCTGTGAACAAGGCGGCAGGGCGACGGTTACGCCATCACTGCCCCTCGTTGGGTCGCGTGAACGGGAACGCGAGCGTCGCGCGGATGTTGTTGCCCGTCAGCATCATGATGAGGCGGTCGACGCCGATGCCGAGCCCACCCGTCGGGGGCATGGCGTACTCGAGGGCGGCGAGGAAGTTCTCGTCGACCTCCATCGCCTCGGGGTCGCCGGCGGCGGCCTTGAACGACTGCTCGGTGAGGCGGTTGCGCTGGTCGACGGGGTCGACGAGCTCCGAGTACGCGGTGCCGATCTCGGCGCCGAACGCGACGAGATCCCAGCGCTCCGACAGCTTCGGGTCGGTGCGGTGCGTGCGCGTCAGCGGTGACGTCTCGAGTGGGAAGTCGGTGTAGAACACCGGCATCGTCGTCTGGCCCTCGACGAGCTCGTCGTACAGCTCGAGCACGACCTCACCGGCCGTCATCGTCTCCGCCCAGTGCACGTCGTGCGCGTCGGCGACGGCGCGCACCTCCTCGAGCGGCGTGTTCGACGTCAGCGTCGTGCCGGTCGCCTGCGAGACCGCCTTGTGCACGGGCACGACGGGCCACTCGTGGTCGAGACGTAGGCGCTCGACGCCGCCGTGTCCGTCGGGGCGGACGGCGACGGGCTCGCCGTGGATGGCCGTGGCGACCTCGAGGACGAGCTCGCGCGTCAGCACGCGCATCGTGTTGTAGTCGCCGTGCGCGGCGTACGCCTCGACGGAGGTGAACTCCGGGTTGTGCGTCGCGTCGGCGCCTTCGTTACGGAAGTTGCGGTTGAGCTCGAAGATGCGGTCCATGCCGCCGACCGCGAGTTCCTTGAGGAACAGCTCCGGCGCGATGCGCAGGTACAGGTCGGCGTTGTACGCGTTGATGTGCGTGCGGAACGGTCGCGCGCTCGCGCCACCGTGCACGGCCTGCAGCATCGGCGTCTCGACCTCCATGTAGCCGCGCTTCTCGAACGCGCGACGCAGAGCGCTGACGCCCCGCGAGCGCGCGCGCAGCAGATTTGCCGAATCCTTGTTGACGATGAGGTCGAGGTAGCGCTGACGCACGCGTGCCTCGGGGTTGGTGAAGCCCGTGTGGTCGCTGGGGATGGAGCGCAGCGACTTCGACGCCATGCACCACGACGACGCGAGCAGCGACGGTTCGCCGCTACGGCTGTGGCCGAGCGTGCCCGTCACGGAGACGTGGTCGCCGACGTCGACGGTGCGTCGCCACAACCGCATGAACTGCGGATCGACAGCGCCCGCCTCGAGCACGACCTGCAGGCGCACGTCGTGCTCCTCGATGACGGCGAACACGACGCCGCCGAGGTCGCGCAGCGCTCGCACGCGGCCGCTGAGGGAGACGACGCCGGCGTCCACCTCGTTGCCTTCGGCAATCGCCTTGCGGGCAAGATCGACCGTCATCGTGTACGGCACGTCGACGGGGTAGGGCTCCATGCCGGCTTCGCGCAGGACGTCGAGCTTGGCGTGGCGCACGCGCTGCTGCTCGGTGAGGCGCTGCACGGGTCGTGCGGGCGTGAGCAGCTCCTCGTCCTGCGCGGCGACGAGCTGCGCCAGCGGCGCCTCGGTGCCGTCGGGCAGGTGGACGATCGTGTCCGCGTCGTGGCTGGGGCGCGGTGCGTGGCCGGGCAGGAAGCCCTCGGCGCGGCCGGAGGCGATGCCGATGAGCGGCAGGCCGCCGACGGAGTCGAAGCAGACGAACCGGGTGTCCCAGCGCGGCAGGTACTTGGCGTTCGCCTCGTACAGCGATTCGAGCTGCCAGAAGCGGTTGCCGATCGACAGGATGCGGTCGGCGAGACGCACGCCGATGCCGGCGCCCACCTTGTCGGCACCGGTGAACACGGAGCGGAACATCGCGAAGTTGAGCGACACGTCGCGCACGCCGAGGTCGGACGCTGCGTCGGCGAGCGCCGCGACCATCGCCTCGTTGACGCCGTTCGGCGCCTTCGGGGAGCGGCGCATCAGGTCGAGCGACAGCCCTCGCATGCCCCACGGCACGAACGACTGCAGTGCGACGATCTGACCCTGTGCGTCACGGACGAGGACGGCGACGCAGCGGCCGTCCGTCGCGTCCTCGAGGCGGTTGAGGGCCATCGAGAAGCCGCGGTCGGGTTCGTCGCCACGCCACTTCTCGGACAGTTCGGTGATCTGGCGCAGCGTCTCGGCGTCGAGACGCGAGTGGCGTTCGACGTCGACGGTGCAGCCGGCCTCACGCACGCGCGCGACGGCGCGCTTGACGGGGCGCATCGCGCGCCCTTCGAGGCTGAACGTGTCGAGTTCGACCACGGCTTCGTCGCCGAGGGGGCGGGCCTTGAGCCCGGCCTCGACGTAGGCGCGCGCACCCGTCTCCGAGGCGGACAGGACGCCGGAGCGCCACGCGTGCTCGCGGGCGAGGGCCTGCCAGGCGCCGATGGCGGCGGGCCATGACTCACGGGCACCGAGCGGGTCGCCAGAGGCGAGGCAGACGGAGCCGATGACGCGGTAGCTGACGGCGGCCTCGCCGTCGGGGGCGAAGACGACCGACTTGTCGCGGCGCGTCGCGAAATAGCCGAGCGAATCCTGGTTGCCGTGCAGCGCGAGCAGGCGGCGCACGTGCAGTTCGTCGTCGGCCGACTGCACCTCGGAGCGTTCGGCCGATTCGGTGTAGCGCCACACCGTCAGCAGCAGCACGCCGGCGGCGAGGATGCCGGCGAACGCGGCGAGCCAGTGGGGCCCGTTGGCGCCGTCGGAGATGCCGTGCGGCATGGAGATGCCGGTGACGCTGCGGATCGAGAACCACAGGTGCTCACCGCCGTGCAGGTCGCCGGGGGCCGCCCAGGAGAGCATGAAGATGACGGCGATGCAGGCGAGCAGACCGGCTAGCAGCGTGCCGATCGCGCGCCGCAGGGAGCCTGAGCGCATGCGGGCCGGGAAGTCCTTGCGCCGGATGACGAGCAGGACGAGCCATGCGCCGGTGACGATCGTCGTCACGACGATGAGGGCGATCGTGATGTCGTCGACTTCCTCGTCGAGGCTGTCCGTGCAGATGCTGACGGCGACGATCGCGCAGGCCACGAACTGGAGGGCGAGGACGGCGAGGGCGACGACCCACGCGGCGCGCAGCCCGCGTTTCAGAGCGGCGGCGGTGATGAGAAGACACAGGGCGAGGAAGAGACTCGGGCCGGCGGGGACGCCGACGACGGCGAAGAGGTCGTCGACCCAGTCGGCGAAGTCGCTGCGCGGCAGCGGGATCGACACGAGCGACCACACGCCGCCCAGGGCGACGAGCAGCCCCAGCAGCTTGGGCAGCCATCCGTGGTCGTTCGCCACCGCGGGGTGGTGACGGGTGGGGGTGCTCATGCTGAGGGTGCTCCTTCGACGTGCTCTGCGTTCGCTGCGGGATGGGGGGTCTCTGGGAGGCGGGCTGCTTCCTGTCTCGCGCGTTCGGCGCGGGCCCAGAGGTTGAGTGTCAACAGTGCGAGGGCCTGGAGGGCGGCTTCGAGCAGGATCTCGAACTGGCTCGTGTAGGCGCGCAGGGAGTTGGCGACGGCGAGCATGAGGACCATCGCGATGGAGCCGTAGCGGAACGCACGCTCGACGTTCTGGTGCTTCGCGCTCATGGCACGAAACGCGATGAGCGACAGGATGCCTGCGATGACACCGACGGCCGCTGACGCGAGGTACATCGACGCCGCGAGCGAACCGAGCTTCACGCGATCGTCAGCAGCAGCCCGCCCCAGAGGGCATGCGCGATGTGGGAGACCTCGCCGCCGACCCGCGGGTAGTCGGTCAGGACGAGGTACGCGCGCGTCGCCGCGATCGTGATCGCGCAGGCACCGGCGAACAGGAACACGAGCGACGAGGCGTCCTCGCGCAGCACGACGCCGCGGGAGCCGCCGCGCCCTGACGGGGCTGACGACGCGCCCGCAGGCGTCGAAGAGCCCTCTCTGGCAGGGGTGGCAGTCATGTCATGACGCTAGCAAAGCGTTTCGCCCCTGCCTGGAAGACCGTGCGGCCTGCGGGGCGCCCTCTTCGCGCGCGATGGCGCGGAATCGGGCACGCCGGGGGCGCGTGACGGGTCGCACATCACACCCGACAGCCGTCGTCCCCCATGAGCGGGGGCAACGGATGCCGGGTTCGTTCATGCGGTGGTGTCCCCGGCGTGCGTGTGCCCCAGCTGCTCTTCGAGTGCTGTCGCGACGGCTTCGAACTCGGCGAGGGCTGCGGTGAGGTCTTCGACGATCTCGCGCGCGATGACGTCGGGGGACGGCAGTGAGTCGAGGTCTTCGAGCGATTCGTCGCGCAGCCAGGTGATGTCGAGGTTGGCCTTGTCGCGGGCGATGATCTCGTCGTAGGTGAACGCCTTCCAGCGTGCTGACTCTTCGCGCGTCTCGCGAGCACCCACCCGGTAGTTGTCGACGAAGTCGTCCAGATCGGCGCGTGTCAGCGGGTTCTGCTTGAGGGTGAAGTGCTTGTTGGTCCGCAGGTCGTAGACCCACAGCTTCTGCGTCCACGGCCGGCCAGGCCGCGCCATCTTGCGGTCGAAGAACAGCACGTTGGCCTTGACGCCCTGGGCGTAGAAGATGCCCGTCGGCAGGCGCAGCATCGTGTGCAGGTCGTAGTCGGTGAGCAGCTTGCGGCGGATGGTCTCGCCGGCGCCGCCTTCGAAGAGGACGTTGTCGGGCAGCACGACGGCGGCGCGACCGTTGGTCTCGAGGATCGTCATGATGTGCTGCACGAAGTTGAGCTGCTTGTTGCTCGTCGTGGCGACGAAGTCCTGTCGCTCGATCTCGCGGTCGTCGCGGCTCTCGCGTCCGTCCGCGCCCATCATCGTGACGGATGACTTGCGCCCGAAGGGTGGGTTGGAGAGCACGACCGACCACCGCTCGCCCGTGTCGGCGCTCAGCGAGTCGCGGACGTCGATGAGTGAGTCGCCGTTGCTCGATCCCATGCCGTGCAGCAGCAGGTTCATCGCGGCGAGGCGAGCGGTGCCGTCGACGAGTTCGACGCCGTGCGCGAACGAGTGCTGCAGGTTGTGGCGCTGGTTGGGCGTCATCTCGTTGACGTTCGCGGAGGCGTGTTCGTGGGCGACGAGGAGGAAGCCGCCCGTGCCGCAGGCTGGGTCGGTGACGCGGTCGTCGACTCCTGGGTCGACGACGTCGACGATGGCTTGGATGAGGGCGCGGGGCGTGAAGTACTGCCCGGCGCCCGAGCCCTTGTCGCTCGCGCCCTTGGCGAGGAGGCCTTCGTAGGCGTCGCCGTTGATGTCGGTGCCCGTCTGCGACCAGTTCTCCTTGCCGATGAGATCGACGACGAGGCGGCGCAGCTTCGCGGGGTCGGTGACGCGGTTCTGCGCCTTGCGGAAGATGGTGCCGATGACGCCCTCTTCGCGTGCGAGGCCGTTGAGGATGCGCGTGTACTCGAGTTCGAGATCGTTGCCGGTGGCCTGCACGAGTCGATCCCACGAGTACTCCTCGGGGATGATTCGCTCGGCCTTGAGTGGGCGCTTGGCGCGTTCGTCGGCCATCTTGAGGAAGAGCAGGTAGGTGAGCTGTTCGGTGTACTCGATGACGCCGACGCCGTCGTCGCGCAGGACGTCACAGTACGACCAGAGTTTGTCGACGAGCTGCCGTGCGGTGGTCATGCGTCCCCTTGACTGGTGAGCGGAAGTTCTGGCGTGTGGAAGAGCTGCCGGTCAGGCCTTGGCTGACCAGGATTCCAGCTGGTCGACGACGGTGGGTGCCCCCCGGACGAGGCTCGTCCTCCAGTCCAATCTTCCGAGATGTTGAAGATGCCCGACGACGACGATGGGGTGAACGCCGAACTTCGCGGCTGTTCGATCCACCCATGGCTTGCGGATCGCCCCCGCAGAGTGGGGGAGGCCGCCAGGGAAGCACCAGGCAGCAGCCCGTTGGTCGGCTGCCGCTTCTCGAGGGTCGTCGTGACCGTCTTCGTCGATGACGAGTTCATCGGGGGCAACGTGCCCTTCGAGCAGATGCCCGACCTCGTGCAGCAGTGTGAACAGCACCTTGTCCAGCCGCTTGCCTCGACCGGAAAGCGCGATGACGGGCTGGTTCGGGTCGTCAGCGTGGAGGAACGTCGCCCCGCTGAGGTGGCTGCTCGGGAACTGCTCGACGTAGACGAGGCGAACCCCCGCGTCGGCGACGAGGTGCGGGAGATCCTCGAAGGCCTCCGGCGTGTTCAAGAGCTGTGGCAGGCGTGATGCCAGCTCACCAAGCCGCTCAGGGGAGTAGGGCGCGACCTCCCGCACCTCCTCGGCTGCTCGGCGAGCACAGGCTAACCAGGTGCGTTGGGTGGGTGAGACGTCATGGTCGCGGTTCGCGCGACGTGCCGCAGCGAGAAACGGGACGTCGTCGCGGATGTCGTCGATCCCGAGCAGGCCGCACACCTCGACGATCGTCTGGTCGAGGTCCTTCGTCGTGACGAGGCCCCGCTTGCGCAGTTCGGCGACGGGCGCGCGAGCGGCCAGGAGGGCACGCTTCTCCACTGCGTCGAGCTCGTCCGTGCGCGAGGCGCTCTGGCTTGCGAGCCAGAGGTTGTACGAACTCTGGAGGTTGAGCCAGTACTGCGGTGACTGCCCGAAGGCTGCGCCGAACTCGGCGGCTGTCTGGCGTGAGATGTCGCGCGTGCCGCTGATGATCTCGGAGACGAGCTGCGCCGGTCGGTCGATGATCTGAGCGAACTCGGCCTGCGTCCACTGACGCGCATCCAGTTCGTCCTGAAGGAACTCTCCGGGGGGAAATACTTCTGCGAGCAGCTTGGGCATGACTGATCTCCTCTCAGGGGTGGTAGTCGACGAGCTCGATGATGACTGCGGTGCGCCCCGTGTGTTCATCCGTGACGAAGCGGACGATGAGGCGGTACTGCCGATCCACGCGGATCGACGATGTGCCCGCGCGCTCTCCGTGGAGCTGTTCCAGATGCGCGCCGGCGATGTTGCGGATCGTCCGTTCATCGGGCGCGTCGTTGAGCTGCTGGAGACGCTTGCGTGTCGCTCGAACGAGAGTGGGATGCCAACGCTTGGAACGAAAAGCCGGATCGTAGGCGAGACGTTCCAACTCCTCGTCCTCGAACCTCAGTTCCATGCATCCGCCTCTCGGTCCGGTGCTGTCACAACTCTACTCGCTAGCTCGATTCCCGTCTAACGGAAGATGTAGGGCGACTTTTTCACGCAATTCGCGATGTTTCAGGTAGTGATGCTGGCGTGCCTTCGTGCCGCGTGGGCCGGTTACGAGTTCGGCCCAGTGAGGATGGCCTGGCGCGCTCGGGCACGGCGGCTTTCGGTCATGAGGCGAGGGGGCAGGCCTCGCTCAGAGTCTGACCGGAGTGTGAGTCGGACTCTGTCCTCGACGGAGTTCGTACATCGTGCCGCGGTCGCCTTGCTTTCCGTGCATGACGACAGCGCCGCTGTCCTTGAGCTGGTTGAGTGCGTAGTAGGTGCTGCCCCTGCTCAGTTTCGTCTGCTCCCTGATCTGTCGTGCAGTCAGCGGGCCTTGCGCGAGTGCCGCCAAGATGGTTCCCGTGTTCCCTGCGTGGTGGGCGGGACCGATTGAGGTCGGGTTTTCAGGGATCGTGGGGCGGGGCGTGGGTGGCTCCCTGTCGGGACGCCACAATGTGGCTTTGAACTGAACGCCGGTATCCGTCAGCGTGGGACGTCGCAATCCGGCTTCCCGGGCTGCGGCGAAGACGGTGCGGATCCCTCCGCCCTCGCCTTCGATGATGGACGCGCCGTCGTCGGTCTGCACCCTCTTCGCGATGTTGTAGAGCCGCTGGTTCACTGCCGCCTGGGCATGATCCTGGCTCTCGAGTTGCTGTCGCGATACCCCCCTGAGACCGCCGGGGTTGAGGATGAAGAGACCGGTGGGAGTCAGGCGTATCTGGATCGACTTGCCCAGATCCAGCGTGTTCGGGCCCAGGTCGCGGTGAACCAGCGCGTTGACGACGAGTTCACGGACGGCGCGCAGAGGCAGCTCGTGTTCGCTCATCATGTGACCGTCGTCGCGATAGCGGCGGACGACATCGACGTTGTGCTCCACCCATGACATGAGCTCCTTGAGCAGCACGGGGATGGGCCCGGTGAAGTCGACCAGGTTCTTCGCGCGCTCGTCCGACCCGCCTGGTAGCTGTACGGCAGCAGTGACTCTGAGGCCGGGGAACTCTCCCTGAGGGTAGAAGCCCAGTGCGTACAGGCCGGCAACAGTGGGTTCGCCGCTCGTGACGACCACCCCGGTCCAGCGCAGAATGTCGGAGTCGGTTGCCGTTCCGAGCCGCGGGTCGGAACGCCGCGTGTTGGCGAGGTACTGCGAGAGGAGATCCGGTTGGAGGTCGGCCAGCGTCAAGCCCGTCACTGGCCGCTTGTCGTATTCGACCTGCTCGGTGGCGTGGAGCTTGTCCACATCGAGCATGCGCAACTCGTGTTCGTGCATGACGTAGTCGCCGTCGCTTTGACGCAGGTAGGCCTTGCCTGCGTATGTGGCGGGGCGGTCCATGACGCGCAGAGGCACGACCTCCGCGACGACCAGCGGCTTGCCCTGCACCTCAACGGTGTAGGCGTGGATTTGAGGCGGCGGGGTGATGGCGTTCCGAGCCTGAGAGACGAGCCCTGCCTCGAGTTCTGCAGCGTTGCGCACACCGATGACCTCGAAGGAAGGGTCGTCGACACCGAGGATGATGGTGCCGCCCTCCGGCATGTTGGCGAAGGCGCAAGAGGTCTCCGCCAAGCTCTCGGGTAGGCCGTGCTCTGCGCGCTTCACTTCGACAGAGGCCGAGTCGCCCTTGCGCACTCGAAGGCTCTCGAACGTCGCGAGGAGCTCCTCTTCATTCCAACTCACACTCTCAGAGTACAACTCACACTCCAGTTGTAAGAGTGTGAGTTGTACTCTGGATAAACTCTCGAGTGTGCGGGTCCGACGATCGTGGGGTGATTGCCCGCACCGCCTCGCCAAAATGGCGGTGCTTGCTGGCGGCTCACAAGCTCTCGAAGAAGTCCTCGTCCAGGCCGTACAGGACGACGGTCTCCTCGGTCTGGACGCCGACGCCGTAGACGACGAGCAGCTGCGCGAGCTTGGCGCCGTCGATGAGTTCGATGCGCGCATTGATGCGATCGGCTTCGTCGTGGGCGCCCTGGGTGAATCGCGAGGTCGTGATGAAGACGCCACGATCGCCTTGCTTGCCGAGGAGTGCGCCGGCGAACTCGTGGATGCGGGGTCGGTCGATGGGGCGGTCCTCGGCGTACCGCTTCGCCTGAACGTAGATGCGGTCGAGGCCGAGGGGATCCTGGCTGATGATGCCGTCGACGCCTGCGTCGCCGGTTGCGCTCGTGCGCTCCACCGAGCCGGCGCGCCCGTACCCCATGGCCTCCAGCAGGCGGATGACGAGATCCTCGAAGCCGGTCGGGGAGAGTGTGAGGGCTTTCTTGAGCACTTCACCCTCGACCGCGGCGCGGTTGGTGCGGCGCGCTCGTTCGATGAGTTCGCTCGGCGTCGCGCGGTCCAGCTCGGGGGTTTCCGGGACGCTCGTGGTGGGTGTGATGGCGCTCGGCTCGTTGGAGGTGCTGATGCGGGTGCGGTCGCGGAACGCGAGATATTCCGGGTACGTCTCCAGCACCTTCATGTCGATACGCTCCGGAAAACGTCGCAGGGCCTCACGACCTGCGGGAGAGATCCGTAGCTGCCCGCGCTGCGGCCGCTCGATCAACCCGGCCTGCGACAGGTAGGTCGTGGCCCAGCCCACACGGTTGTCCATGGTGCGTTGACGACCACTCGGCAGCATCTGGGCTCGCTCTTCGGCGGTCAACTCGAACTGCTCGACCATCGCGTCCTTGACGTCGCGGCTGCGACGCACCTCCCCATCAGCGAGCGCGGCGAGTACGGGCCGCATGAGCGACTGGAAATCTGGAATGGTCATGCGATTGACTCCTGGAGCAGGTCGCTCGGGTCTGTCGTGGATGTGAGGTGCCCCGAGAACGCAGCAGCGAGGACACTTCGGCGTAGGGCTGCGGACTTTCGGCGCTGGGTGACGATAGCCGAAGTGGTCCGGTGTGCCTGCTCAGCCCAGGCCTCCATCGCAGCCGCAATCTTTAGCTGCTCGGCAAGAGGAGGGACAGGAATAGGAATGGCCCGAACGCGAGCCTTGTTCAGCGCTGGCTGGTTTCCGCCTGAACCGCCAGCCCGCACTTCCGCGTACTTGTACTTGAGAAACAGGTACAAGAAATTCGGGTGGATCGACGACCCCGCTGTCCGGATCGAAGCACAGTTCTGGTTGTGCGCCGCCCAGGTCTCGAGGATTGCAGCCTGGCCTCGAGTGCGCCCTTCGCCGATCATGGCAAGCAGCACCGTGCCCGGCGGGTGCAACCGCTTAGAACGGTCTCCGAGAGCCGTCTCCGAGATGTGTTCTCGGGTGTCTGTGATGCGAGTGAAAGCCACCTCGCCGCTCGACACCCACGGTATGTCCCCTCCCCACAACGAAGGCTCGCTTCGCTTGGGGGTTGCCCCCACGGCAACGCTGCACTCATCTCCGATGGTGGACCAGCGCCAGGCAGAACCATCCCCAGTGTCGCGATCGAAGTAGCTGCGAGCAAGGGCTACCTCGGCATACGTGAGACGCTGCTCGGCGGAGGCGAGGGAGGCGTCAGCGGCGTCGAGGTGGGCCATGTGCTCCTCCACCGTTTCCACGATCCGCCGCTGCTCGGGGAGGGGCGGGTGAGGGAACGGCAGGGCGCCGAGCGCGCTGCGTGAAAGACGCATGCGGCCGGTTGTCCCCGTCATCTCTGCCTTAGCCCTCTCCCGGACCGCGGGGTTCAAGGACCAGAGATAAAGATAACGAGGGTCGACATTCGTTCCTGGGCGGACGACCAGAAACTCGGTGCTTCCTCCGGTGGGGCCACTCGATGGCGGAAGGAGAGAAACCTTCCCGTTCTCCAGGCAGGGGGTGATACGTGCAAACAGCAGGTCATTGTCTTTGGCGCGTATGCTGCCGCGCTTACCCCGCGGCTCGTAATAGGCGGGTTCGCGGACGCCCACCTTCACTGCGTCCATCGGGACGAAGGGCGCCGTTTCTGGTAGAGCGGGATCGCGTGGCCCGACCGAGCACACGTCACTTAGGAGGGCCGCCCGCCATCCATCAGGCACGTTCATGCGGTGAGCTCCTTGTCGAGGCTTTCGAGAAGAATGCCGGCGTTGGCGCCGAGGTCGCGCAGGGCGCCGTCGATGCCACCGCGTTGGGTGAACGGTTCCGCGTCGAGCGCGTCGACCGTGATGCCGGCCGAGGTGACGACGAAGTCGCGCATGCGGTCGAGCCACCAGCGTTCCGTCTCCGAGAACGTCGCGCCCGCCTGCGCCTGCTGCGCGAGCCAGCTTTCGTAGCGCTCCTGCACGACGTCCTCGTACGGGACGAGCTCGTCATCGAGGTCCAGCGCATAGCGCAGGAGTGATACGAGGTCGGTGGCCCGGGCGTGCGGGTTCGGGCGCACCTTGGCGCCGTCCAGCTGTTCGTAGGCCGCCCACAACTTCTCGGTCGTCCACCGCTGCGGGCTGCGCTCGATCTGCCGGGCCAGGTCGTCGAGAGCCTTGAAGGGCACCCGGTGGGTCTTGAACTCATCGAGAACCTGAAGCGCCGTGATCTCGTCGCGGTTGTCCTCGAGGTACTTCTTCCACGACTCGACGATCTCCAGCGCGGAGTCGGCGCGCGAAACCCCCTCGGCGCGCCGGATCGTGTCACGCGTGACCTCGTCGATGATGCGGTCGTGCTGCCGCCGCAGTTCCATGATGCGTGAACGCAGCACCGGGTTGTTGGCCAACGGCGCCACCGCCTCGTCGAGGAGGTCACGCACCGCCGCTGCCGGGTCGGGCGCGCCCTCAGAGGCGGCCGCCTGCACGTCCGGGTTCACAGCGTGCACGAGCCCGCGCACGATGGAGCCCAGATCGGAACTCGGCCCGGCGACGTCGTCCAGCTCGGCGCGTTCGGCGTCGCTCACCTGACGCTCCAACGCGGCCAGGCGCGATGCGAGGGTCGCCGTCTCGTCCTCCGTCAGCTCGTACGCGGCAGCCTTCTTGAGCAGCTTCTCCAGGCTGATGCCGGGTTCACGGTTGAGCGGCGGAGCCACGAACTCGTGCTCGGTCACGCCCACGGCGTCGACGAGGACGAAGTGCGTCTTCGCCTCGGCATCCGGCGTCACGGCCTGGAAGTCCGACTTCGAGATCGTGCGCGCACCCCGGCCCTTCATCTGCTCGAAGTACTGCCCGGAGCTGACGTCGCGCATGAAGATGACGCACTCCAACGGTTTCACGTCCGTGCCGGTCGCGATCATGTCGACCGTCACCGCGACACGTAGCTGAGAGCTCGTGCGGAAGGCCTTGAGGTGGCCCTTCGGGTCCTTTGCGCTGTACGTGATCTTCGCGGCGAACTCGTTGCCGCGCCCGAACACCTCACGCACGCACCGCACGATCTCCTCGGCGTGCGCGTCATCCTTGGCGAAGATGAGCGTCTTCGGCACCTCGCTGCGACCGGGGAAGATGTGGGTGAACAGCTTGTCGCGATACGTCTCCAGGACGAGACGGATCTGCGAGGTCGACGTCACCATCCGATCGAGCTGGGTGGGCGTATAGACGACGTCCTCGTCGAGCGTCGCCATCCGCTTCTCACGGGTCCGACGATCGACCAGCGGCACATGCGTACCCGCCTCGATGCGGCTGCCCTCAGCCGTCACCTCCGTCTCGATGCGGAAGATCTCGAAGTCGACGTTGACGCCGTCCGATACCGACTCCTCGTACGTGTACTCGCTCACGAGGTTCTGCCGGAAGAATGCGAACGTCTGCTTGCCGGGCGTCGCGGTCAAGCCGATGACGTGCGCGTCGAAGTACTCGAGCACGGCCCGCCACTGCCCGTAGATCGAACGGTGCGCCTCGTCGACGATGATGAGGTCGAACGTCTCGGGCGGCAGGGCGGTGTTGTAGGTGACGGTCACCGGCTTGTCGGGGATCTGGCTGTCGAGCATCGCGTCGTCGCCGGCGGGGACCTTCTCGCCGCGCAACGTCTTGAAGACGCGCTGGATCGTCGAGATGACGACGCTCGCCGAATCGGCCGGAGCGTCGCTCTTCAGCTTGTCGACGGGGTAGAGCTCGGTGAAGCGGCGGCCGTCGTCAGGCGTACGGAAGTTGGCGAACTCGGCCGCTGTCTGATCGGCCAGGTTGTTGCGGTCGACGAGAAACAGGACGCGCTTGAAGCCGCCGAACCGCAGTAGCCGGTAGCTAGCTGTCACAGCCGTGTACGTCTTGCCCGCACCGGTGGCCATCTGCACGAGCGCGCGGTCGAACCGCTGTTCGCGCAGGCTGCGCTCGATGCCCGTGATCGCCGTGATCTGGGCCGGACGCAGCGCCCGCTCGTCGAGCTCGGGCATGGTCTGCAGGGCGCCGCGCCACGTCGGCGCGTCGGGGTTGGTGCGTGCATCGGCGATGATCGCGAGCAGCGTCTCCGGCTTCGGAAAGTTGAACACCGCCCGCGCGCGAGGATGCGGGTCGTAACCGTTCGTGAAATGCGTCTCCGACCCGGACGCCTCGAAGACGAACGGCAACTTGCCGCCGACCATCGTCGCGCGCAGCTTCTGCGCATCAGTGAGGCCCTGGGCGTACATCGCCGACTGCCACTCGACCCCCGACAGCGTCTTGCCCATCGGCTTCGCCTCGACGACGCCGACCACGCCCTTGTTGAGATACAGCAGGTAATCGGCGCGTCCATGCCCCGACTTCATCGTCACCTCACGGACGGCGACGCCGACCGCCGCGCCAAGGGCCTGATCCTTGAGATCCTGAACGACCCATCCGGCCCGCGTGAGCTGCTCGTCGATCAGCCTGCGCGCACGCTGCTCGGCTTGAAGGCGCTCGTCGTCGGTCATGGAGTCAGATTAGTTGGCTTCGCGACAGAGGGCGTGGGTGACGAGAATCTGCCTGCCCCTGCCCGGCGGACGAGTGATTCCGCCTGAGCGCCCCCGTCACCAGGGGTGCTCGGCGAAGTCCTTGAGAAAGACGCCGTACTGGTCGATGCCGTTCTCGCCCATGACGATCGGGTCGTAGACGCGGGCGGCGCCGTCGACGAGGTCGAGCGGCGCGTGCCAGCCCTCCTCGGCGATGCGCAGCTTCTCGTGGTGCGGGCGTTCGTCGGTGATCCAGCCGGTGTCGACGGCCGTCATGAGGATCTTGTCGGTCGCGAACATCTCGCCCGCCGACGTGCGCGTCATCATGTTGAGCGCCGCCTTCGCCATGTTCGTGTGCGGGTGGCCGGGGCCCTTGTAACGGCGCGAGAACTGCCCCTCCATCGCCGAGACGTTGACGACGTACGCGCGCCGCGCCCCCTGCGCGACGGCCGCACGCATCGCCGGGCGCAGACGGCTGACGAGCAGGAACGGCGCTGTTGAATTGCAGAGTTGCACTTCGAGGAGTTCCAGCGGATCGACTTCCTCGACCTTCTGCTTCCAACTGTTCGTGTCGACGACGTCGGGCAACAGGCCACCCGCGTCGACGGCCGCACCCGCCTGATGCGCCTCGAGGCTCGCCTGACCCGCCGACAGAGCGAGCGACGTCATCGCCGCTGCGCTGCGGGCCGGGTCGAGAGCATCGGACGGGTTGAGCGGGCCGGCCGCGGGCGTGACGCCGGGCGCGTGGACGTCACGTCCGGCGTCGGGCTGGGGCTCGGCTTCGTCAGTGGCGTGGGTGTGCTGATAGGCCGCGAGGGTGCCGGCGAGGTTCGCGGGGTGAGCGTCACTGATGCGGTCGAACTGGACGATCTGCGGCAGCTTGACGTCGCGCGGCAGCGGAAGATCTTCTCCCGCAGTGAGATTCGAGTACGCTCCCGGCGAGCGACGCACCGTCTGCGCCGCGTTGTTGATGAGGATGTCGAGCGGGCCGTCGGCCGCGACCTCGTCGGCGAGGGCGATGACCTGCGTCGGGTCACGCAGGTCGATGCCGACGATCTTGAGGCGGTCGATCCACTCCGGTGAGTCGGCGAGCTCCGCGAAACGACGCGCGGCGTCGCGGGGAAAACGCGTCGTGATCGTCAGGTGCGCGCCGTCGCGCAGCAGCATGAGCGCGATGTACATGCCGATCTTGGCGCGACCGCCCGTCAGCAGGGCGCGCTTGCCGCGCAGATCGACGCGCTGGTGACGCTTCGCGTGACTCATCGCCGCGCAGTTCGGGCACAACCAGTGATAGAACGCGTCGACGGTCGTGTACTTGGCGTGGCAGATGTAGCACCCGCGCGGCGTGTTGAGCTCTCCGGCGACCTCACCGATGACGTTGGACGTCAACGGGATTCCCTTCGTCTCGTCGTCGATGCGTAGCGGCGAACCCGTCGCCGTCGACGCCAGCACCTTCGCGTCCTGCTCGCGCAACGGGCCGAGCTCAGCAGCCCTCGCCTCCGCGCGACGCGCCTTGCGCACCCGCTTGTACATCGTGCCCGCGGCGCGCTTCACCGTCTCGATGTCGGGGTGGCCCGCGGGCAGCTCGTGCAGCATCCCGATGACGCGCAACGTCGTCGCCATGTCCTCGGCATCGATCGCGGTCTCGGCGAACAGCTGTTCCTGCTCAGGTGTGACGGACGCGTCGTCACGGGCGTCGTCGTCCTCTGCGGGCTGTTCGTTCACGCCGTGATTCTAGAGGTTGCCGGTGAGGCGAGCCGGCGCTGCCCTCATGGGTGGGTGTGCCTCCCCGTGAGACTCTGCCCCGCCATGACCGGAGCCGGCGGTGCTTTCGCGGGGCGGGTGGCGGTGGGGTCGGCGCGCAGGGCCTCGGGGGCGTTCGGCCGAACGCGAGGTCAGCAGGTGAAAGGTGCACGATGAACCACGAACACCGCAAGATCTCACTCGCGGAACGACTCATCGTGACGCTCGTCGTCGGCATCTCGCTGGCCGTCATGGCCGTCGTCCTGATCCGCATGGCGAGCACCGGCGCCCACCCCGTCGCGGTGTGCCTCATGGCTGCGGCGCTCGTCGGGGCGCTCGTCGTCGCCATGCGCCTGTGGCGCGGTTCGCAGGGCTGACGTTCGGCGCCGCCCGCCGGGTGTCGTCCGCGCGGTGAAATCGGCCTGGCGTGGCCGGCTCGGCCGCCGGGGCGTGTCCCCCTACGCTCGTCTTCTTGGCGCCGCCGGTCTGTACCCATCTGCGATTTTCGTCCACATCCGTGACGGGGGCCGACGACGCGAACGTGGACGAAGATCGCCGATGTGACAGAGGACCGCACATGGGGACGCGGTTCGCGAAGGTGGACGGACATTGCGAATGTGGACGAGATTCGCAGGTGGGGCCGGGTGTCTCAAGGTGCGCCGTCTCTGTTAGCCGTCGGACGAGGTGACGGGGGGTGGTGCGGCGTCAGAAAGCAGTCGCTCGCTGCGCACGACCAGATCGTCCGACGGCGGGCTTGCATGACGGGTGGCCCACCGTCGCGCTGTCCGCGTTGTTGACGGGCACCGCCGACAGGGCTCCCGGGAATGGCCCCGTCGCGTTGACGACGCGTGGCCGGACGGCGCGCTTCTCGTGTTCCTGGGCGCTGCCGGCAGGTCGCGTGGCTGTTCCGGGTGGCTCCGGCGCGCTGTCGACGCGTGGCCAGACGGCGCGCTTCTCGTGTTCATGGGCGCCGCATTCGCCGGCGTCGTGGCGCAGGCCGTCATCGATCGGCTGTGCTCAGAAGACGGTGTGCAGCGTGTGAACGGCGGCGGACGGGTCGCCCGAGCCATACGGCGACACCGCACGACCCCTGCCATCTCATGTCGTAAGGCCGAGCGCCGGCTCACCGCGTCGTGTCATGGTGCTCAGCGCACCCTCATCGACGCGTGACACAGTAGGCGTCGTGACCGACGAACGCACCCATCCGGACGACGACGCCTGGCGCTACGTTCCCCCGCGACCGCGCGAGACCCCGGCGTCGGTTCCGGGTTCGCCCGCGCCGGATTCCCGGGCGCACACGTCGGCAGCTTCCGCGAGCGACGCCGCGGCACCGACGGGGCAGCAGCCCAACGCATGGCACGAAGGCGCACCCATGCCGCACGGTTGGTCACTGCCGCCCACAGGATCGATGGGGTCGCCTCCCCCGGCGCCAGGGGCCCCCGAGGCTGGAGCGCTTGCCCCTGGCGGGTGGCCCCCGCCGTCAGCTCCCCGGCCCGCAGCTTCGGGTGCGCCTGCGCCGGCTAGTTGGTCCCAGCCGTCAGCTCCGCAGCCTCAGTATCCGCCTGGGGTGTTGTTGGCGCCGGCGTCGCCCGGCGCTGCGTATCCCGTTGCAGCGCAAGCCGGTCCGCGCAAGCCACCCCCGGCGTGGGCGTTCGAGGAACCGAAGCCGTTGCCGTATCACCGCATGGCACGCATCGACTGGCGCGTCGCGCAATGGTGGCGTCCTTTCGCGACGCTGGGTGTGGCGTTCGGTGTCACGATCGTCATGATGATCGCGCTGGGCGTCGTCGTGCTCGCATGGGAGGGCCTCGGCCTGCCCGCTGCGAGCGAGAGCCTCGAGGACGGTGGCAACCCGGCCGACCTGATGGCGATGCTCGGTCCGCTTGCTGCGCTCGTCCCCATCGTCGTGCTCGCGTCGTGGTGGGGCGCCGGGCGTCGCGGGTCGATCCACTCGGTGTTCGGGCGATTCCGCTGGGGTCTGCTGGGGCGCGCGGCGCGCGTCGTCGTGCCGATCTATGCCCTCGTGATCCTCGTGCCGCCCCTGCTGTTCGGCCGCGACGAACTGACGGTGCCGCCTCTCTCGGCGTCACTCGTCGCGTCGTACGTCATCATCCTCGTGCTGACGCCGTTGCAGTGCGCGGGCGAGGAGTACCTGTTTCGCGGCATGCCGCAGCAGGCGCTCGGGACGTGGCTGAAGTCGCCGCTGTGGGGCATCATCCTGCCCGTGCCGCTGTTCATGCTCGGCCACGGGTATGACTGGGTCGGCCAGATCGACATCGCCTGCTTCGCGTTGTGCATGGGAGCGCTGGTGTGGCGCTCCGGCGGCCTCGAATTGGCGATCCTCGTGCATGCGGCGAACAACACGATGTCGTTCCTGCTCGCGCCACTGACGCCGAACTCGCTCGAGCAGGGCGCCGTCAACCCTGCTGCGCTGCTGTTCTCGCTGCCGCTCATCTTCGGCATCACGGCGTGGCTGTGGTGGTGGGTCGGCAAGCAGTACGGCGTCGACTGGAAGACCCCCGTCCGACGTCTCCCCGGCCCGCAGCACGAACAGGTCGGCCGCTGGTTGTGACCAGCTGCGATCCGCGTCCACATCTGCGATTTTCGTCCACATTCGCCGCGGTTGCTCGCCGCGGCTGTTCGTCGCGGGGCGGCAGGTGCGCGACGTCATCGGCGCTTTCGTCTCCGCGTGACGTGCCGGTGAGCTCGCCCGATAGCCATGACGCCCGGCGGGCGCGACGCTGCGATCGTCGTCGGGCACTGGCGAATGCCGAATGTGGACGAAAATCGCAGGTGTGTCACGTCGGGGAGCAGGCCGCGCCTGGCGGGGGCGGGGCTGGCCCTTCAGAGGCCTCGCTGGTGTCGAGGCGTGGTGGATTTCTCGATCGCCAGGTGCCAATCGCCCTGCGGCTCACGCGGTTCGTCGGCCCGAAGGACGGCGTGCCAGGCGTCCTCGAGGCGGTCCTTGCCCACGAGCAGGCTGGAGATGTAGCTGAACTCGTGGAAGCCGTTGCCCCAGGCTGCTCTCCAGCTGCCGACGTTGCCCGCGTAAGCCTCCCAGATGATGGTGTCGAGGCCCAGCGAGTCAAAGCCATACTCGACGGCCGCCGCCACGGCGCGCGTCATCACGCCCCGCCCGCGCGCCCAGGGGCTGAGCGCGAAACCGACGCTCGCCGCGCCGTAGGAGAAACCGCGCCCCCACGTCGTCAGGTCGATCGAACCTGCAATGCGGCCGTCGACCTCGATGGCCCACCAGATCGCGTCGCGGCTCGGCCCCGTCATGCGCGTGACGAACTCGAGCGCCATGTCGCGCGTGTAGTTCGCGGGCGTCGTCGTCCACCGCTGGACGAGCGGGTCGGCGCCACGTCGCGTCACCTCGTCGGCGTCGTCGATCGTGTGGGCGCGCAGCACCACACCGTCACGCTCGAGGCGCGGCACCGGGATCGGTTCGAGGTCGGCGGGGTTCGTCATCGTCCGAGCGTAGGCGTGCTCGACGTACCGTGTCGCGCGGATTTCGGGTGGGGTCTGCCAGGGGTGCCGGGATACCCCGCGCGTCGGGTTCGCAGATCAGGGCCTGCTGCAGGTCGCAGCGTGGCGGGTAACTCACGAGTAGGCACGTGGATGCCTGCCTACTCGTGAGTTAGTCGCCATCTTGCGCCCGTCTTCGATCAGTCGCCCGCTCTCGGGCGCGACGATGAGGGATCGCCGTCAGCCCTTGAACGCGTCGACCGGCGGGATGACGTAGTACGAGCCGGTCTCGGCGTTCGAGTACTTCGTCAGTTCGTCGCGCGGGTGGTCACCGACGCCGGCCATCGATTCGAGCATGTCGTGCAGGCGCTTCTGCTCGCACGCGAAGCCGACGAACATCGTGCCGTGCTCGCCGACGTCACCGAACGGCATGTTGCGGCGCACGATGTGGCCGAAGTCGTCCTGGTCGGTGCGTTCGGCGTGCGACGTCTCGGGCTTGGGGTCCATCTCGATCGAGTCGACCTTGGAGCGGCCGATGACCTTCTCCTGCTCCTCGGTGGAGAGGGCCTCCCACTTCGCCTGCTTGTGCGGCCACTTCTGCAGCAGCAGCACGCTCGAGCCGGCGCCCGGCTTGCCGTCGGCGACGATGGCCTCGTCGTACTGCTCGATCGTCGTCGGGTTCTCGGTGCCGTCGATGAAGCCGGTGAGGTCGCGGTTCGTCTGGTAGACCCAGCCCTCCGTCTCGTCGACGACGCGGATGCCGGGCACGACCTGGCGCGTCAACGAGATGAGGTGACGCGTCGCGTCGAACACCTTGTCGCGCGCGCCGCCGAACACCCAGAAGACGAGGTCGTGCTGCGTACCGGGGATGACGTAGCCGTCGGTTCCGACGACGTCGGTGTCGAAGTCATGAACGTTCTCGGGGGCGTGATCGGCGGCGATCTGCTGCATCAGCGACGGCCGCACGCCGACGACGAAGTTGACGCCCACGTCGTCCTGCTCGGCCTCGAACAGCGGCAGCAGCTGCGACAGCTTCGTCAGCGAGCCGGGCTCGACCTCGAACTCGACGTACTCGCTCGATGTCGCACCATCGACGAAGATGCCGATCTGGGCCTGGGGCATGTCTGACTCCTCGCGCGCGGGGTGGCTGATCTGCCACCAGGCTACGTGACCCACCCGTTGGGGGTGGCGGAGGTGACCGTTGCCGCCAGGCCCCACGCGAACTTCCTGGGGTGATGACGCGACGGGCTCGTCGGTGCTGACGCGTGCTGCGCGACGGACTGTGATGGGCGCGGTGTGTTTCTCGCTCGGCGTCGTGACGCGCGAGGGGGAGGTACGGGTACGGCGGTGGGGCTGGCCGGGCGAACACGTCCACACGCCATCGACGTTCCGCACCTGCGTCCGTGGGACACGACGCCCACGCGGGGTACGTCATCTGCGAAGCTGGGGGCGTCCCGCGGGAGCCATCACGGCTGAGAGGCGCAAGCCGACCGCCAGCATCCTCTTCACGAGGGTGCCTACACCTGATCCGGATCATGCCGGCGGAGGAAGGAGACGCACGATGACTGCGCCCACGAACGAGCCCGACCACACCCCAGGCGCGTCGAGCGACGCGACACGCAGCGCCAGCCAGAGGAGCGGCGGCAGGAGCCGCCCCGACGCACAGTCCCCCGACGCGGCGCACGAGGCGGGCACGGACGCGTCAGCTCAGGCGCTCGCCATCACCCCCGAAGCGATCGGGCGCGTCATCGACGCCGTACGTGACGCCGCACCGCTCACGCAGTGCATGACGAACGCCGTCGTCACCGGTTTCACGGCGAACGTGCTGCTCGCTGTCGGAGCGTCGCCGGCCATGGTCGACTCGCTCGAGGAGGGCCCGATCTTCGCCGGTATCGCGGACGGGTTGCTCGTCAACGTCGGCACCGTGACGGCGGCGACAGCCGAGGCGATGCGCGCGACGGCTGCCGCGCGCGCCGAGGCCGGGCGCCCGTGGTGCCTCGACCCGGTCGCGGTCGGCACCCTGCCGGTGCGCACTCAGCTCGCTCGCGACCTGCTCGAACACGCCCCGGCCGTCATCCGCGGCAATGCCTCCGAGGTGCTCGGGTTGGCCGGCGAACAGGGTGCGGGACGCGGGGTCGACGCCGGTGACGACGTCGACGCGACGCTCGCGGCAGCGTCGCGACTCGCGGAGCGCACGGGCGGGGCGGTCGCCGTCAGCGGTGTCGTCGATGCCGTCGTCGCGCCGGGCGCACCGACGGTGCGCATCGGCAACGGCGACGCCATCATGACGAAGGTGACGGGCGTCGGGTGCGCGCTCGGAGCGCTCGTCGCGGCCTACCTACCGGTCGCCGGGTCGGCGCAGCTCGCTGCCGCCGCCGCGACCGCGACGATGACGCTCGCCGCCGAGGACGCCGCGCACTGGGCGAGCGGCCCGGGTTCGTTCGCGGTCGAACTCCTCGACGCCCTGGCGCGCCTCGAGGGCGATAGCGTCGCAGCGACGCTCGATCTGCGAGTGGCGTCGTGATGTCGGACGGGCGCGGCGTCGAGCTGTACCTCGTCACCGATACGGCGCTGTGTGGCGGGCCCGACGGTGTCGTCGAGACGGCCGAGGCTGCTGCGCGCGGTGGTGTCGACATGATCCAGATCCGCGACCACGACGCTTCGACCCGCGAATTGTGCTCTCTCACGACGCGGGTCATCGACGCCGTTGCGGCCTTGGGTGCGCATCCCGCCGTCGCGCAGACGCCGACGCCGCGGGCCGCTGGTGGCCGATCGGCTGGCCTACATGACGAAGAGTGCCCCGCCCCGCGCGTCGAGCGAGACTCGCCCACGGGTGCCGGCCAGCAGATGGCCGCGGCGGCGACCCCGATCTCGTCCTCGACGACGGCACGGCGCGTCCGCGTCGTCGTCGACGACCGTCTCGACGTGGCGCTCGCCGTCGGGGCTGACGGCGTGCACCTCGGCCAGAGTGACCTCGACCCTGTCGTGGCGCGGCGCCTCGCCGACCGTGTCGTCGGTGAGGGCTTCCACCTCGGCTGGTCGGTGTCGAACCTCGAACAGGTCGCTGCTGCAACGAGGTTGCCGCGCGGCACCGTCGACCTGCTGGGCATCGGGCCGTTCCGTGCGACGCCGACGAAGCCGGACGCAGCGCAACCGCTCGGGCTTGACGGCGTCGGCGCCATCACGGACGCGGCACGGGCCGGCGGGTTCGCCAACGTCGTCATCGGCGGGGTGAAGCTGCCGGACCTGCGCGCGCTCGTGGCCGCCGGCGCGCAGGGCGTCGCCGTCGTGTCGGCGATCTGCGGGCAGCCCGATCCGCTCGCCGCCACCCAGGCGCTGCGGAGCGAACTCGACGAGGCTCTCGCCGAAGTCCGCCCGGTCGACGGCGGCCGAGGCGCACTCGAGCTCGAGCGGCCCGACCACGCGGGCCCGGCATGACACCCCGGCGAGGGATGCCCCAGGGCTGCTGCGGCCGGTGGGCACGACCACGTTCCGCTCACGCGAGCCGAGAGGCTCTGACATGAGCACCCCCACGGCCCGGGTCTCCGTCGACGATCTCCGGGCCGGGGCTGCCCTCACCGTCGGCGAGGATCTGCACCTCGAGGTGGCGCGGGTCGACGACCGCTTCGTGCCGCAACCTGATGAGAGGAGGAGGGATCTGACATGAGCATCCCCAACGTCCTGACGATCGCCGGCACCGACCCCAGCGGCGGTGCGGGAATCATGGCTGATCTCAAGGCTTTCGGCGCCCTGCGCACGCATGGGTGCGCTGTTGTGACGGCCGTCGTCGCGCAGAACACGCGCGGCGTCGCGGCGGTGACGCAGATGACGTCGCAGCAGGTACGCACTCAGCTCGAGAACCTGGTGGACGACGTCCGCATCGACGCGCTGAAGATCGGCATGCTGGGCTCGGCGGCCGTCATCGAGACCGTCGCCGACGTGCTCGCCGACCACCCGGCGCTGCGCGGGGTGCCGCGCGTCCTCGACCCTGTCATGGTCGCCTCGAGCGGTGACCGGCTCATCGACGAGGACGCCGTCACCGCGCTGCGCGAGCGTCTCGTGCCGGAGGTCGACGTCATCACGCCGAACCTCGCGGAGGCCGCGGTCCTGCTCGATCTCGACGACACGCCACGCGAGGCGAGCGATGACGTCGCGCGCGCCCTCGTCACCCTCGGGTCTGGTGTGCTGCTCAAGGGCGGCCATGGCTGCGGCGCGAAGAGCGACGACGTCCTCCTCGTCCCCGCCGAGAGCGACGAGCCCGCCCGGTTGAGCGCGCCGCGCATCGACACGCGCAACACGCACGGCACCGGATGCACCCTGTCGGCGGCGATGACGGCACTCCGGCCGCAACGCGATTCGTGGGCGCAGGCGACGCGGGAGGCCAAGGATTACGTGACGGAGGCGCTCGCCGCGAGTGGCGACCTCGACGTCGGGCGCGGCGACGGCCACGGCCCCGTCCACCACTTCCACGCCTGGTGGTGACGTGACGGTCGGCAGCTGTCAGAGCACCGTACCCATCTGCGATTCTTCGCGAGCTGCTCACCGAGGCCTCACCGGACATGATGCGCAGCCTGTTGCAGACCATGCTCAACGCCCTCCTCTTCGCGGACGCTGACGCGGTGGTCGGCGCCGAATACCGCCAGCCCAGCCCCGGACGAGTGGTGCAACGCAACGACTCCCGCCACCGCGGCCTCGACCGCGCGAAGGTGGTGGACCATGGGGGTGGCCCGAGACGGGAACCTGGTCACCAGCCGCTCACCCGATGACTTCCGGGCCTTCTGTTCCGCCATTCCGGTACCGTTCAGTCAGGCCGACCAGCCCACCGGCGCCGGAAACCGCTCGTGAGCAGCCCGGTACGCCACATGGCGCAGGCGGGGCTAATGACCGGCTCGACACCCGGCACCTCGGTACCGCAAGCACTGGCCGGGGACGCGCTGGTCCTTCGAGGATCTCAGCCCACGTCCCACCTCAGCACAACCAGAAGGGAAGTGATCGCGGATGCGGCGAATAACGCTGCCGAGCGGGGAGTTCATCCCTGTGCTGGGCCAGGGCACCTGGGGCTGGGGAGAGGACCCCGGCCGCCGCCGCGACGAGGTCGCCGCGCTGCACGCCGGCCTCGAGCTGGGCATGACGCTGGTCGACACCGCCGAGATGTACGCCGACGGCGGCGCGGAGGAGGTGCTTGGTGAAGCATTGGCGGGTCGCCGTGACGAGGCGTTCGTGGTCAGCAAGGTCATGCCGTCCCACGCCTCCCGTTCCGGCACGATCGCGGCCTGCGAACGCAGCTTGAAACGCCTGGGCACCGATCGGATCGACCTCTACCTGCTGCACTGGCAGGGCGGGTACCCGCTGCAGGACACGGTCGCGGCCTTCCAACAGCTCGTCGAGGACGGGAAAATCCGATACTGGGGCGTCAGCAACTTCGACCACCGGGCCCTCGCCGACCTGCGGGACGTGCCGGGCAGCAGCGGGCTGGCCACGGATCAGGTGCTGTACAACCTGTCGCGGCGAGGACCGGAGTACGACCTGCTGCCGTGGTGCACCGACCACCAGCTGCCGGTCATGGCGTACTCGCCGATCGAGCAGGGCCGCATCCTTCAGGACGCGACGCTGAACGACGTCGCGGCCCGTCACGGCGTCAGCGCCGCGGCGGCGGCCATCGCCTGGGTGCTGCGCCGCGACTCGCTCTGCACGATCCCCAAGGCGAGCAGCCCGCAGCATGTGCGCGACAACGCCACAGCACTGGACGTGGAGCTGACCCGCGAAGACCTGGATGCTCTGGACCGAGCGTTCCCGCCCCCGAGCGGACCGCGGCCACTAGAAATGCTGTGATCCTGCCCAGGCGCGCAGCCCGGTCAGTCCGGGCAGCGCTCCGGACAGCGCGGCAGCACCGTCGGTGAGGGTGGGAGTTGCCGGGCTTGAGAGGGGATGATTTCGCGGATGTCAGAGAACTCTGAGCCGGGCAGCGAGGCCGCCGCGCGGGACAGCGGCAGCGGGGCGGTGGGCAACCTGGAGCTGTTCTTCGACCTGGTGTTCGTGTACGCCATGGCGCAGCTGACCCGGCTGGTGCGGGACGACGTTTCGTGGCGTTCCCACCTTTCCCCAGCTACCCGACCCAACCGGCGCGCCCACACTCAACTCTGAAGAGCCAGATTCGCAGATGTGGATGTAACGCGCAGGAGGGGCAGGTGGACATCCACCTGCCCCTCCTGCGCGTCTCGCGGCGTCACCTCAATGAGGCGTCAGCTCAGCGCGTCGTCACGACGCATTGTTCACGCCGTCTTGACGGCTTCGACGTCGCGCATGTGGCGCCCGATCCACGGCACGAGGGCCATGAGGACGAGCGAGAAGCCTGCGGTGATGAGGCCGAGCGTCAGGAAGAACGTCGTGTCGCTGAGGCCCTCCATGAGACGGATGGCCTGCGCGGCGGCCGACTGGCCGACGGCGGACGTCAGGTACCACAGCGCCATCGCCTGGGTCGTGAACGCGGCGGGTGCGAGCTTCGTCGTCGCGGAGATGCCGACGGGCGACAGGCACAGTTCGCCGATCGTCTGGACGACGAAGACGCTCGCGAGCGCCCACATCGGCGCCGTCGGGCCGTGCGGCCACAGGTGCGAGTAGAACGCGAGCAGCACGAACGACAGGCCGGCCATGAGCACGCCGAACGCGAACTTCGCGCCGGTGCTCGGGAACTTGCCGGCGCGGCGCAGCCACATCGCGGCGAAGACGGGCGCGAGGGCCACGACGAACAGCGGGTTGACGCTCTGGAAGAACTCGGCGTTCACCTTGATGCCGAAGATCGAGCCGAGGTCGGTGCGCTCGGCGGCGAACGCGGCCATCTTGCTCGCGGCCTGCTCGAAGATCATCCAGAACAGCGCGGCGCCGATCCACAACGGCACGTACGCCTGCAGGTGGCGGCGTTCGGCGGCGCTCACCTTGGGGCTCTTGAACATCATCGCGAACATGCCGACCGCGGCGATGACGGACATCACCGTGACGGTGTTGATGACGCCGTTCGCCGTCGTCCCCGACAGGGCGAAGCAGATCGCGGCGACGGCCGCGACGCCGACGACGCCGAGCCCCACGCGTCGCATGACGGTGCCGCGTTCGGCCGCGGTGAGCGGGCTCGTCGGGTTCGTTCCTGCGCCGTGCAGGTGCTTGCGGAACACGAACAGGCCGATCAGCCCGAAGGCCATGCCGACAGCCGCCGCGGAGAATCCGGCGTGGAAACCCCACCGGTCCTTGAGGAACGTCACGACGAACGGCGCGCAGAACGAGCCGATGTTCACCGACATGTAGAAGATCGAGAAACCGGCGTCGCGACGGCCGTCCTCGCGGTCGTACAGCTGCCCGACGACCGCCGAGATGGATGCCTTCTGCAGACCCGTTCCGAGCGCGACGGTGGCGATGCCGACCCACGACATCGCCGCGATCGGCAGCGCGAGGAAGACATGGCCGAGCATGATGATGACGGCGCCGTACAGCGTCGCGCGGAAGGCGCCGATGACGCGGTCGGCGAGCCACGCACCGACGACGCTGAGCAGGTAGACCGACGCACCGTACGTCGCGACGATCGACAGGGCTGTCGGCTGGTCGATGCCGAGCCCACCGTCGCTGACGGCCGTGTAGAGGTAGTACGCGAGGATGGCGCGCATGCCGTAGTAGCTGAAGCGTTCCCACAGTTCGGCGTTGAACAGCGTGCCCAGGCCGGAGGGGTGGCCGAGGAAACCGCGGTCGTCGAGCGACGGCCGGGTGCGGCCACCGGAGAGGGCGACGCGCGGTGCGTCGACGTCGGGCGAGTTCGCAGCGCCGGGCTCAGGCGTCGCGGATGACGCGCCGTGGCTGGCGGGGGAGTCGACCATGGTGGGTCGTCCTTCGGTAGGCGGTCACCAGTGCGTGGGGACGGCAATGGCCGCACCGATCGGTGCGGCCATCAACTGTAGTCAACGGGTGTTTTTGTGAGCGAAACACCCTGGCGCGTGGTGTTCTTGTGCCCCGTCGCCTCAGGCGGGGGTGACGCCGTCGAGCGCCGTCGCGATGGTCGCCTCGCTGCTCGGCATGAGCCCCGCGATGATGGCGCGGGCCTCGTCGATGGCGTCGAGGGCCTCGGGCAGGTCGAGCAGCGAGTGGATCTCGGCGCTGGGCATCGTCTCCGAGAGGTTGGCGACGCGGTCGCGGTTGAGCCACACCGTCAGCCAGCCGCGCTCGGCCGCCTTCGCGAAGGGTCCGACGGTGTTGCTGATGAGCACGACGTCGTCGGGTGCGGAGCCGCTCTCGGCGATGACGGCGTCGATGCGCTCGAACGTGGCGAGCCAGTTGAGGTCGGCTTCGGTGTCGTGCAGCTCGGGCGGCAGGTCCGACGGTGCTCCGGGCGCGTCGACGTGGGCGGCGAACGGGGGCAGGACGTGCTCGTGGCCGGCGGGCATGGGTGCGTAGTGGATGAGGTTGACGCTGCCGCGCTCGGCCAGGTCGACCATGGCGGGCAGGACGTCGGGGAACAGCTCGGGCGCGCGCGTGGCGTCGTCGACGTGGGAGGGTTCGTCGAGGAGGCCGGTGAGCATGTGGCCCCGCCTGTCCCACAGGGTTTCGTCGCCGTCGAACCACACAGAGAAAGTCACGGCACCAGCGTGACAGATGAACGGGTTTCTACCTAGTCCGGTGCTCGCATCTTGCCGCGATCTCTACGCGCCGGGCTATAGTTCGGCGCCTTCGGACGCTCGTGCGGCGCGGTGGGGCGGTCAGGACGACGTCACGAGCAGTGCGGCGAAGACGAACATCATGACGCCGACGACCGTGTCGATGACCTGCCAGGTGCGGGCGTTGCGGACGAGGGGCGTCAGCAGGCGCGCGCCGAGCCCGAGCGCGACGAACCACAGCACGCTCGCGCTGATCGACCCGACGTAGAACCACCAACGCCCTTGCGCGCCTTGGGAGTTCGCGACGGTACCGAGCATGACGACCGTGTCGAGATAGACATGCGGGTTGAGAAACGTCAGCCCGGCGACCGTGGCCGCGACGGCGCGTCGACTCATCGGTGGCGCCTCGGCGGGGTCGAGGCTGCCGGCGTGGCGGGCGTTCTTGAACGAGTTGAGCCCGAACCAGACGAGGTAGGCCGCTCCGAGCCACTTGATGACGCGCAGCGCATCGGGATGCGCCGAGACGATCGCGCCCATGCCGAGCACACCGGCGAGTTCGAGGACGATGTCGACGATCGCGCAGATGACGACGACGAGCCCGACGTGGTGACGCAGCAACCCCTGACGCAGGACGAAGGCGTTCTGCGATCCGATGGCGACGATGAGGCCGAGGCCGGTGAGGAAGCCGGTGAGCAGGTGCGTCATGGCAGTGACGTTAGGGGTGTGCGCGGATGAAGGACAGTTCATGAAACTGTAGGTACTTCAGTGCTGCTTCACTAGGGTGGCGCCATGAAACTGCGTGACGAGTGGCTCGAGGCGCTCCTGGCCTGCGTCGACGAGGGGACGTTCGACGGGGCGTCGGCCGCGCTGCGGGTGTCGCCGTCGGCGATCTCGCAGCGCATCAAGGCGCTCGAACAGGCAGTCGGGCAGGTCGTCCTCGTGCGGACCTCGCCCGTGCGCGCCACCGCCGTCGGGGAGGTCCTGCTGCGCGGAGCGCGGCAGCGGGCTCTCGTCGACGCCGAGTTGCAGCGCGCGCTCGGTTCGGCGGTGCCGGGTCGGACGCTGCCGGGTGACGTCGTCGACCTGCCGGTCGCCGTCAACGCCGACTCGCTCGCGACATGGTTCGTCGAGGTGCTCACCACGGTGGCCGAGTGGGGTGACGCGCGGCTGCGGGTCTTCGTCGAGGATCAGGATCACTCGGCGCGGCTGCTGCGCGAGGGTGCCGTCCTGGGTGCGGTGACGGCGAGTTCTGCTGCGGTGCAAGGATGTTCGGTCAGTGAGCTGGGCGTCATGCGCTACGTACCGCTCGTGCGTCGCGACCTGTGGGAGCGCTGTTCGGGGCGCCTCGCCGAGCTGCCGACGCTGCGCTTCAACGACCGCGACGATCTGCAGCGACGCATCCTCGCTGATGTCGGCCTGGAGCCGCGCGTCGAGCACGTCGTCCCGTCCGCCGAGGGTTTCGTCGCGGCGGTGCGGGCCGGCCTCGGATGGGGCATGGTGCCGGAGGGGCTCGCGGACGAGGATGATCACCTCAGGCGCGTGCCGGGCGTTGGCGACCTCGACGTGCCCCTGTTCTGGCAGTGCTGGCGCCTCGAGACTCGGGCGCTCGCGCGGCTGACAGATGAGGTGACGTCCGCGGCGCATCGGTTGCGGTGATCGCCGGCGGCGCCCCATTCGCGCGTCCTGGTGGGCTTCGGGGATGTCGCGGCGGAGCGATGACGGACCGCCGGACGGATTTTCGTCACTTCATGTGGGCCAAATCGACACCAGCATTCTAAGTAAGGTTAGGCTCACCTCACTATGAGTATGGTTGTCACGGCTACGGCCCTCCCCGATGTCATCCCGCCGGTGTGGCGGATCCTCACGAAGTTCTCCTATTTCATGGGCCTGGCCTGCGCCATCGGCGGCGTCTGGACGTACCTGAGTGTCGTCCGGCCCGCCGTCCGACGTGACACGACGGTGAACCCCGATGATGCGGCGCTCCTGACGCGTCGTGCGCTGCGTCTGGCAGCCGTCGGCACGATCGTCCTGCTCGTCGTCGCCTGGTTCCAGCTCGCGGCCCGCGTTGCGCGGGCCGGCAAGGGGATGGCGTACGCCGACGCGCTGCGCCCGTCGGCCGTCGCCGATTACCTGACGAAGCCCGCCAAGGCCGGCGAGTGGATCTCGACCGGTGCGCTCGTCACCGTCGCCAACCTCTGCATCGTGCTTGCGGCGCTCGTCCTGCTGCCGATGCTGTTCGGCCGGATGCCGCGCTGGTCGCACGCCGCCGCCGTCACCGCCGCAGGGCTGACGGTCGCCGCCTCGCTGGTGCCGTCGATCCCGACGAAGGCCGTCGAGTTTGGCGACGTCGTCGCCAAGATGCTCATCCAGGCGCACATCATCGGGGGCTCACTCTGGGTCGGCGGGCTCATCGCGCTCGCGCTGCTGGCTCGCACGCGACGCCACCTCGACGTCAGCGCCGGTGACGTGTGGGCACGAATCTGGGCGCGGTTCGGCGTGCTCGCGCTCGTTGCCGTCGGCATGGTGCTCGTCTCCGGGCTGTGGCTGACGTACCGCGAGGTCGGGGCGTGGGAGCAGTTCGTGACGACGCCGTTCGGGCGCTTCCTGCTCGCGAAGATCGTCCCAGTCGTCGGTCTCGTCGCCGCCGGGGCGTACAACCAGCTCGTCCTCATGCCGAAGATCGCCCGCGCGCAGCGGGCGGGGCGCGTCAGCAACGTGTTCGCGTACGTCCTCGTGACGTTTCCGCGCGTCGTGCTGACGGAGGTCGTCCTCGGCATCGGCGTCCTCGCGATCGTGCCGTTCCTCAACGGCTCCGCGCGGGCGCAGGCCGCCGGCCACGAGGTCGAGGGGCCCGTCATGGACGGTCGTCTCTTCAGCGCCGGCCTGCTGCTCGTCGCCACCCTCGCAGCGTCGTTCTACGCCACGGCGAAGGCGTCGGACGGCCTCGGCCGCCGCGACCTGACGGGGGAGGGGGTGGCCGCCACGAGCTGATCCGTACCGCACACGCCGAACGGCCGCACCCGAAGGTTGCCACCTTCTCTGATCGGGTGCGGTCGTTTCATGTCTGCGAGCGACGGGGGCTCGCAGGCGCGATGACGGAGTGTGGCGATCACGGGCGGCCTGGATGCTGTCTCAGCACGGCACGGATCGCCGAGCCGCGCAGTTCACGGCGTCGTCGGCGTCTGCCCGGGTGCGTAGGTCGTGTATCCGGACGGGATCGGATCGCCGCTTTTGACGCACGTCTGCCCGGGCCCGTCTCCCTTGTCCTTGACGGGGTAGGAGCCGCTCGAGCAAACCTTCTCGTCGATCGGATTGCACGCCGAAACGGCTGTGAGCGCCGCGGCGAGAACGACGCTGACGCCGATTGTGCTGAAGAACCCTGCGCGGAAGAACGTCATGATGCCTGTCACCCCTGTCATCGAGGGCCGCCGGCTGCGGCCGTCGTCAGTACAGCACTCAGACGGGCCCGCGGGGTGAGTAGGTCTAATCGGTCCATCGGGTACTCCCCGCCGGCGGGCCGGGTCTTGACCGTCATCGCCTATCGGGATGACGGTGGTGATCTGCACCTGATCAATGCCTGGCCCGCGACCGCGGCCGTCCTGGAGATCTACCGAGAGGAACGCGAGCCCCAACCGAGCCGAGGTCTACTCCGCGCCGCCGTCCGCTAGCGTCGAGGCCATGACGAACTCGCACCCCGACGAGCGCTCCATGCGCGAACGCATGCTGGCCGGCGACCTGTACCTCGCCGACGATCCGCAGCTCGCCGCCGAATCGGATCGCGCGTAGCGCTTCACGCATCGGATCAACACGATGGACCCGACGGCGTACGAAGAGCGACGCGCCCTGTTGCGCGAACTGTTCGGAGCCTTCGGGGACGACAGCGAGATCCGACCGCCGCTGCAGGTCGACTACGGCTACCGCACGACGATCGGGGCGCGCACGTTCGCGAACTTCGGCTTTGTCTGCCTCGACGTTGCCGAGGTGACGATCGGCGCGAACACCGTCGTCGGCGCGGGCGCGATCGTGACGAAGGACCTGCCCGCGAACGTGGTCGCCGTCGGCAACCCCGCGCGCGTCGTCCGCGAGATCTGACGGCGCGTCAGCCCTCGCGGCCCGCGAGCCAGCGTGTGATGCGGCCGGCGTCACCGTCGATCATGCGCCCCGGCATCGCGGACGCCGTGCGACGCCACCCGGCCCCGGCCCACAGGTGCGTCCACTGCGGGTCGCCCGCCTCGGCGGCGGCGCGACGCAGCGGTGCGAGCATCCGGTTGACCTCCGGGTAGGCCGACGGCGCGACGTTCTCGACGCCGTCGAACATCGACATGAACTCGTTGACGAGACCGCGCGCGAACCGCCCCGAGAAGGCGCGCGTCAGACCCGTATCGGTGAAGTCGTCCGAGGCGAGCGCCGCACGATGCGTCGCCGACGAACCTGCCGACGACGAGCGCAGGAACGCCGTACCCGCCTGCACTGCAACGGCGCCCATGCCGAGCGCCGCGACGGTGTCGTCAGGCGTCGCGATGCCGCCGGCCGCGAGCAGCGGCACGTCGACGGCCGCGCGGATCTGTTCGAGCAGATCGGGCAGGGGTGCCTCGTCGGGGTCGGCGTGCAGGTCGAACGTGCTGCGATGACCGCCAGCGTCAGGGCCCTGGACGACGAGGAAATCCATCCCCCGTGCGACGGCGGTGCGCGCGTCGTCGAGGCACGTGACGGTGGCCCCCAGCGAGGAACCCGCCGCATGCAACGCGGTGACGTCGGCGTCGGACGGCAGCCCGAACGTGAACGTCACGACGTCGACAGGATGCGCGACGAGCCACGCGACCTTCGCGGCGTAGTCGTCGTCGTCCCACGTCGGCTCACCGAGCTCGACGTCGAAACGCTCGGCCACGGGCTGCATCTTCGCGCGCAGCGACGCGAGGGCCGCGGCATCCGTGCTCTGCGGCCCCGCGATGAAGAGGTTGACGCCGGCAGCGACGCCCGCGTCCTGAACGTCACGGACCTCGTCGGCCAACGCGTCGACGTTCTTGTTGCCGCCGGCGAGCATGCCCCACCCGCCGGCGCGCGATGAGTCGATGACGAGCCGACTCGTCGAAGGGCCGCCCGCCATCGGCGCGGCGATCACAGGGAGCTCGAGACTCTCGAAGGAGAACATGCCGTCAGTCTTGCATCCGGCACCGACAACCTCGTCGGGGTGAGCTCAGGCCGCCGGTGCGTTGCCGGCGCGACGCTGCTTGACGGGGGCGTCCCCGCCGGTCTCGACGATCTGGCGCACCCACTCGGGCGCCTCGGTGCCGCGCGCCTCGTGCGCGGCGATGACGCGGGCGGCGCGCTCGCGGCGCAGGCGTCGCTTCGGATCGGTCGCAGGCATGTGCTGGGCCGGGCCGAAGCACGAGACGCCGATGTACTCGAGGCGCCAGGCGAATCGGTAGCCGAGGCCGAGGCCGGTGTTGTCTCGCATCGCATCTCCCGAAGTGTGGGCGCAGCGCGCCCCGTCGTTTCGCGCGGTCGCGCGAAACTTGCCACCCTCAAGCCTAGGGGGTTCGGCCTCCGAACGGTGGGCGCCCGAGGGGGCCATTGGTCCTGACCTCCTGCGCGGCCGTGCATGGCAAAGCTCTTTGCCCGAAAACGCGTCAGGGACGACTCGATTCCGGGCGATGTTGTTGCGCGAGGGCTGATGCGGCGAGCGCCGTCACGATGGCGGCGAACAGCGGCAGCGTCGTCGCGTCGACGTGCGTGATGAGCGCGCTGCCGACGAGCGCGCCGAGGCTGATGCCGACCTGGAACGCGACGACGTAGATCGGCGTCGACGCGTCCGTGAAACCCGGCGTCATCGACAGCGCACGCGTCTGGAACGCGACCGGCAGCACACCGAACGCACCACCCCACGCAGCTGCGGCGAAGGCGGCGACCGCGGCGGCAGGCGAGAACGTCAGCGCGAGCAGCGCGACGACCATGCAGCCGAGGGCGAGCATCGTGACGCGCGTCGGATGCGCGTCGAGGTGTCGGCTCGCGTACGCCGTCGTCAGCGCGCCGGCAACGCCGTAGACGAACAGTTCGACGGCGAACGCGGTGCCCGAGATGCCCTTCGCCGCCAGGATCGGCGCGATGAACGCCCACGCCGCGTTGTGCGCCGTCACGACGACCGCGACGACGGCGCACAGCGTGAAGAACGGCCCCGCCATGGCGCGCGGCAGGCGCAGCAAGAACTCGCCGGGCGCCTCCGGTTCGAGGGGCGGCAGCTTCAGCTGGCTCGCGATCGCGACGCCGAGCGCGATGGCCGCGATGATGCCGCTCGCGACACGCCACCCCAGATGGTCGCTGACGGCGGCGACGAACGGCGGCCCCGCGACGACGCCGACACTCGCGCCGAGAAAGGCGCTCGCGACCGATTTCGCCTCGGCGCCCCGGCGCGCGAGACTCGCCGCGGCCACGGGCACGACCGCGAAGATCGCGCCATGCGCGGCGGCGCCGATGAAGCGCGCGATCGTCACGACGAGCAGGTTCGGCGCGAGCGCCGCAATCGCCATCGAGACGAACAGGGCGAGCAGGCACGCGACGATGACGCGGCGGCGCGGCATACGTCGCGTCAGCATGACGAGCGGGATGGCGGCGACGCCGACACCGACCGCGTACCAGGTCACGAGGCGTCCGACGGCGGCGTCGCTCTCGCCGAGGTCGCGCGTCATGTCGGGCATCGCGCCGACGGGGTACATCTCGGCGGTGAGGAAGACGAACAGACCTGCGGCGAGCAGGAACAGACGCGTCGCACGTAGCCGGTCGTCGGCTGGCGAGGTGGCAGGGGGCGCCTGCGAGCCCGTCATCAGGTGAGGACGGTGATGATGGCGAACGCGCCGAACACGGCGAAGAAGAGGCTGATCACGGCGAAGCACCCCATCGTCGCGAGGGTGCCGCCCGACGCCTTCGGCACGGCGTGCGCCGGGTCGTGCGGGTCGACGAGCAGCGGCAGCGTCTGGCCGTCGCGGCCGTTCGTGCTCATGCCACCCGTCGGGGTCTCGAGGAGCTGACGGCTGCCGTCGGGCGCGGTGTAGCGGATGCGAGCGAGCGAGTTCTCGCGCCCGTCCTTGCCGGTGCCGAGGCGCACATGACCGTCGACGACGGGCCAGCTGCGACGACGAATCGCCCCGGCGATGCCCTTGCCCAGCGCCGCGACGAGAGCGAGCCCGAACACGAGCATGACGACGCCGGCGGCGATGGTGGCAAATTCGCTCTTCACGAGGGCGAGCCTACGTGGTTCATGACGGTCGAGGGCTGCCGGCTGTCTCGGGAGGCCTTCGTGGGGTCGAGCGCTGAGGCGGCGGGGCCGATCGCCCCGCTTCCCCGGAGCAGGGCTGAGCGTTGGACGGTCCATGAGGCCGGGCGGCTGGCCCGCGTGCGCCCGGTGACGCTGCGCCTCTGCTCTGCCGCCATGGGCCTGCGCTCTCCGTTCTGCCTGATTCGCCCTCCGAGTCGCGAGGACGCCTATCTCCTGCCTGACGATCGTGGTTGAATCGTGCGCACGTCGTAGGCCATGGCTGAGTCGCGGGGCGGTCTGCGACGCCCGTAGGTACGCCACAAGAGCGTCACAGAAAGCCCATAGACACCGGGCGTTGAGTGAACGTCATGAACACCACGAAGCACACCAGCCAACAGTCCACCTCGATCTTCGGCTCCCTCAAGTCGCTCGGACGCGGCATCGCCGTCAGCTCCGCCGTCGCCGTCATGGGCGTCGGCACACTGAGCGCCGCCGACGCCTCCGCCGCGGGCGTCGCGACGGGCGTCCGGCACGCGAGCACCGTGACGTCGACGACGAACGCCGCGACGAGTCTCGAACTCGACCGCCGCGCCGCCTACGTCATCCGCAACGGCAAGATCGTCGCCTCCTGACGGGGCCCGACCCCGCCGACCCCACAGACCTCCTGCACCGGTGAGTCACGCAGATCGTGACGCCGAGATGAGCGCCCCACACGCCGCGCGACGTTCGTGGTGTTCGGCGCGCACCGGGGCGCCACCACGCCGGATCGCAGGAACCTCGTGACCGATCGACGTCCATCTCCTCGTCGTCGGCGCGAATCGCGAGCGGATGGACGACCGCTCGCCCACGACACCGGCCAGGGCCACCTGCCCCTCCCCACGGCCCTGGCCGGTGTCTCACCGCTCACATTTCGCAGAAATTTCACCCCCAAGACTGTTGCGAGGTTAAGTCCTGGGTAACAATGGGTGAAGCCCCCGGCAACCTGATGACCCCAGAGCACCAGGCGGTCGGGGGATCCAAGTCTCTCGAGCGAAGGCCCTCACCGCGGTGGGGGCCTTCGTCGTGCCTGCCCCGCTCAGCCGGCGGCCGCCGTTTCGAGGTCGGCGACGACCAGTTTCGTCATCGAGAACATCGCCTGTGAGACGCGTGCGACGACGGCGGGGTCGGGCGTCTGCATCAACTCGGTGAAACGGCGCGGAATGATCTGCCAACTGACGCCGAACGGATCCTCGCACCAGCCGCACGGGCTCTCGGAGCCACCGTTTGCCGTCAGGCCGTTCCAGTAGTGATCAACCTCGTCCTGGTCGGCGCAGGAAACCTGGAAGCTGACGGCCTCAGTCTGCGGAAAGACCGGGCCGCCGTTGAGCAGGGTGAACGGATGGCCGTCGAGCTCGACGTGCTCGAGCATCACCTGCCCGGCGCGAGAGGCGTTGGGGCCCAGGGCCTTGGGGTCGTCGGGGTGGCGGATGGTGTCGACGCGCCGCGAGTTTCGAGAGCAAGGAGAGGTAGAGATCGGCGGCCGGCTCCGCCGTGTCGTCGAGCCAGATGCAGGGTGTGATGTCGGTCACGCTCGCAGTCTGGGACCGACCCCCGACAACCGGGTGTCGGCGTCTCGAGATTCCGCGGAACTCCGGGGTTTTCGCCGCCGGCGGGTAACGTCGCAGGCGTGAATGAGGAGCAGGCATCAACACTCGACCGGGCGGAGCCGAGCGCGTGGCGTGACGGCGTCGTCGTCCGCGGCGCGCGGCAGAACAACCTCAAGGACGTGGCGCTCGACCTGCCGCGCGATTCGATCGTCGTGTTCACCGGTGTGTCCGGTTCGGGCAAGTCGTCGCTGGCGTTCGGCACGTTGTTCGCCGAGTCGCAGCGGCGCTACCTCGAGTCCGTCGCGCCGTACGCGCGGCGCCTCATCGACCAGGCGGGCGTGCCGGACGTCGACGTCGTCGAAGGCCTGCCGCCTGCCGTCGCACTGCAGCAACAGCGCGGTGGGGGCGGCGCGCGCTCCGATGTCGCGACGGTGACGACATTGTCGAGCCTTGTGCGCATGCTCTACTCGCGTGCCGGGTGGTATCCGCCGGGGCGGGCGATGCTCTACGCGGAGGATTTCTCGTCGAACACCGTCCAAGGGGCCTGCCCGACGTGCCACGGCATCGGCCGTGTCTACGAGGTCACCGAGAAGAGCATGGTGCCGGATCCGTCGCTGACGATCCGCGAGCGCGCCGTCGCGTCCTGGCCCGTCGCGTGGGCGGGGCAGAACCAGCGCGACATCCTCGTCGCGCTCGGCTACGACGTCGACACGCCATGGCAGGACCTGCCGAAGAAGGACCGCGACTGGATCCTGTTCACCGAGGAGCGCCCCAGCGTCGGCGTGTACGCGGGCCTGACGCCGGAGCAGACGAGGCGTGCGCAGAAGCAGGGCATGGAGCCGAGCTATCAGGGAACCTTCATCGGAGCGCGACGCTACGTGCTCGACACGTTCGCCAACGCCAAGAGCGCCACGACGAAGAAGCGCGCCTCGCGCTACCTGACGAGCGAGCTGTGCGGCACCTGCCACGGCGCCAAGATCAAGCCCGAAGCGCTGTCCGTGACGTTCGAGGGGCTCGACATCGCCGCCTTCTCGCACCTGCCGCTCGAGCGCCTCGCCGAGATCGCGCGCTCCGTCACCGCTGACGACTGGAGCCCGGCCGAGGTCGCGCACCAGGACGATCACGTGCTCGACGCCGAAGCTCGGGAAGCGTTGACGCAGGCTCGCGTGGCAGGTGGCGGAGCATCGCACGATGCCGCGCCCGACGTGCGGCGCACGCCTAATCTCTCGGTCGAGAAGCGCGCGGCAGCGCAACGTCTCGCAGCCGACCTCGTCACGCGCCTGCAACCGATGATCGACCTCGGCCTGGGCTACCTCTCGCTCGATCGCACGACGCCGACGCTCTCCGGCGGCGAACGTCAGCGCCTGCGCCTCGCGACGCAGCTGTCGTCGAAGCTGTTCGGCGTCGTCTACGTGCTGGACGAGCCGTCTGCCGGGCTGCACCCGCGCGACCTCGACGCGCTCATCGGCATCCTGCACGGGCTGAAGGAGCGCGGCAACAGCGTGTTCGTCGTCGAGCACTCGCTCACCGTCATCCACGAAGCCGACTGGCTCGTCGACATCGGCCCCGGAGCCGGTGAGCAGGGCGGCCGAGTGCTCTACAGCGGCACGCCGTCCGGGCTCGCTGACGTCGCCGAGTCCGAGACCCGCCGCTACCTGTTTCCCCGCGACGACGACGCCCCCGGCGCCTCTTCGCGGCGCTCGCCCCGCGAGCCGCAAGGCTGGCTGGCGTTCGCGGACGTGACGCGCAACAACCTGCAGGGCCTCGACGTCAGCTTTCCCGTCGGATGCCTGAGCGCTGTCACGGGTATCTCCGGCTCGGGCAAGTCGAGCCTCGTCAGCCAGGCGGTGCCCGCGCTGCTGCGCGAGCACCTCGGCAGCGGCGGCGCTCCCGAACCCGAGCTGACGGGTGACCCCGAGACCGATCTGCTGCTCGGCGACGACGTCGATGACGTTCGCGGACGCGTCACCGAGGCGCCCCCGGGCGTGCGCCGCGTCGTCGTCATCGACCAGAAACCGATCGGACGCACGCCGCGCTCGAACGTCGCCACCTACACGGGCCTGTTCGACCACGTCCGCAAGCTCTACGCGGCGACCGACGAGGCGAAGCGCCGCGGCTACACGGCGGGTCGATTCTCGTTCAACGTGCCCGGCGGTCGTTGCCCGACGTGCGAGGGGGAGGGCAGCGTCATGGTCGAGCTGCTGTTCCTGCCGAGCATCTACACGCCGTGCCCCGACTGCCACGGCACGCGGTACGAGGCGAGCACGCTCGAGGTGACGTGGCACGAACGCTCCGTCGCCGACGTGCTCGCGATGAGCGTCGACGAGGCGCACGCGTTCTTCGACGGTGAAGGCTCGATCCATCACAGCCTCGCGGTGCTGCGCGACGTCGGCCTCGGCTACCTGCGGCTGGGGCAGCCCGCCACCGAGCTGTCCGGTGGTGAGGCGCAGCGCGTCAAGCTAGCCTCCGAACTGCAGCGCGCCTCGCGCGGAGACACGCTCTACGTCCTCGACGAGCCGACGGCCGGCCTGCACCCGGCTGACAGCGACCGCCTCATGCGCCACCTGCAGGGCCTCGCCGACGCGGGCAACACCGTCGTCATGGCCGAGCTCGACATGCGCATGGTCGCGCAGGCCGACCACGTCATCGATATGGGGCCGGGCGCGGGCAGGGACGGCGGCCGCGTCGTCGTCGCGGGGTCGCCGGCCGACGTCGCGGCAGACGACAACAGCGCGACGGCGCCCTACTTGCGTGAGGTGATCGAGAAAGTCCTGCAGTGACGGCTCGGCCGCGAGCTATGGCCTGGGCCGGGTGAGTCTGTAGGGCATGTCCTGCTTCCAGGGTTCGCCCATGAGCTTGTGGGACAATCGGGATGTGGGGCGGGAGGCGCACACCGAGCGCTTTCTCGTGACCCACCCGTCGCGAAGGAGTTACTATGAGCCTCGAAGGCACCATCGTCGAGACGCCGCTGCATCGTCTCGCCTCGCACGCGTGGCAGGCGATCGCTGGCGTCGGCGCTGTGAGCATCATCGTCGGTCTGATCGCCCTGATCTGGCCGGGGCCGACCACCGTCGTCATCGGTGTACTGTTCGGCGTCTTCCTGCTGCTGAGCGGCCTCGTGGGGCTGTTCGTCGGGTTGGCGGCGCCGATGCCGGGGTTCGTGCGCGCCGCGTCGTTGCTCGTCTCTGCGTTGTCGGTCGTGCTCGGTCTGCTCTGCTTCCGCAGCGAGACGCACTCCGTCGCCCTGCTCGGGCTGTGGATCGGCATCGGCTGGATCATGAACTCGATGACGATGCTCGCCCTCGGCCTGTCGACGAAGGGCCAGGACCGCGGGTGGATCATAGTCTCCAGCGTCATCGGCATCCTCGCGGGCATCGTGCTCGTCGCCTCGCCCATCTCGTCCCTGGCGACCCTCGTCTGGATCGCGGGTGTGTTCCTGCTCGTCACCGGCATCGTCGAGATCATCCGCGCGATGCAGCTGCGTCGCCGCGCACGCTCCCTCTGAAGAGCCTCGTCCTCGACGCGAGAGCCCCCCGGCGCACGAGCCGGGGGGCTCCGGCGTGTTCCCGGCGGGTGCGGTGGCTGGTCACGTGACGCAGACGGCCGCCCAGTAGGCACGTCCTCGATCGTCGCAGCGCCGACTCGTGGAGTGCACGCGGGCCGGGATCGTGGGTCGCCGCGGCCACAGATCGTCCTCGCGCGCCGGTCACGATTGCGGTTGATGCCGCCCGATGGCGGAAACTATGGGGCGTGTCGACGATTCTCTTCTTCCACGCTCACCCTGATGACGAAGCGAGCCAGACCTCGGGGGCGATGGCGCGAGCCGTTTCCGAGGGACATCGTGTCGTCGTCGTGTATGCGACCAACGGTGATCACGGGGATGCCCCCGACGACCTCGCGCCCGGCGAGAGCGTCGTCGATCGACGACGCGCCGAGGCCGCCGGGTCGGCGCAGGTGCTCGGCACGGCGCGCGTCGCGTGGCTCGACTACGCCGACTCCGGCATGATGGGGTGGGAGCAGAACGCTGGCGAGAAGGCGTTCCACGGCGCCGACCTCACCGAAGCGGGCCAGCGGCTCGCCGACATCCTCGACGAAGAGGCCCCCGACGTCGTCGTCGGTTACGACTGGCATGGCGGGTACGGCCACCCCGACCACGTCAAGGTGCACCCGGTGATGCACCGGGCGCTCGAGCTGACGCGCGCGACGCCGAGGCTTTTCGAATCGACGATGAACCGCGATCGCATGCGCGTCATGTATCGCAAGGCCGTCGAGGCGGGCGTCTACCCCGAGGGGGAGGGGTTCAACCCCGATCAGCCCATGGACGACGGCAACCCGCTCGGCCTGCCCGAGCGCGAGATCTCGTTCTACGTCGACGTCACGCCCTGGCTCGAGAGCAAGCGCGCGGCGCTCGCAGCGCACGCCTCGCAGTCGGACGCGCGCGGCATCCTCGAGATGCCTGACGAGGTCTTCCCGCTCGCGTTCGGGCGGGAGCACTACGTTGACGTCGCGGCGATGGAGGCGTCAGGCATCCCGTCGCTCGACGGCCACGCCCACGGCGCGCGCCCCGACGGCGAGCCGCTGCCGGAGGGCTGGTTCTTCTGAGCCCCCGCTCCCTGCACCCATCTGCGATTTTCGTTGACATCTGCGATTCTCGGTCACATTCGTCGAGGTGACCGAAAATCGCAGATGGGGACGAAAATCGCAGAAGTGACCAAGAATCGCGGATGGGGACGGGCACGGCCGCTGGGGGCCGGAGGATTGCAGCGGGTCATAGAGGGAGCAGGTACTCGGCCTCGTCGGCCGGACACTCGGCTGTCGGGTTCTCGACGAGCCGGAACCCGCGACGCCGGTACGCCGCAGCCGCGCGCTCGTTGGCGCGGTAGACGTGCAGCCCGATGGCGCGCAGCCCTTGCTCGCGCGCATCGCTGATGACGGCGTCGACGAGCGCGTCGAACACGCCGGCGCCGCGGCGCGCCGGCTCCACCCACATCTGCACGACGAACGCGATCGCGTGCGCCTCGTACCCCAGTGCGCCGACGACGGCTGGGTCGTCGAAGTAGATCTGGCCCGGTCGTAGGCCGATCAGCCCGTCGGCGCGCGGCGCGACCTGACTCGACGCCTCCGGCTCACCCGCGTCCGGCATCCACAGGTACGTGCCGGGGCTCATCGCGCGCTCGGCCCAGACCTGCTCGGTGAACTCGCTCTCACGGGCGAACGTCGACCCGAAAGCCTCTGGGTTCGTCGACAATGCCCGCAGCCGCACGTCACGGTAGGTCTGCCACGGAAGGGCACCGGCAGGGAGAACAGTCATGACGCCCAGTCTCGTGACGCGGCGTGGACCCGTCAACGCGAAGCCGCTACCGCCGGATCGGGTCGAAGAGGCAGCGATCGGTCAGCGCCGAGGCACAGCCGTGTCGCCGCCCGATCGCGCCGGCGACACGGTGATTCGCCGTATTCAGCGCATCGTGAGCTATTCGTTACCTGCGCGCCGCATTCGCCGTCAGCACACGGCACGGCGACGCGTCGAGGCGGCGTCAAGAGGCGCGGTCCAACCCTGACAACGACGTCGAACGGCTCGTGTTGCCGAGGTTGCCCATAGGCTGAAGCGAACTGCAGCCCGCGTGATCCGGGCGATCCAGCCCGCCTGGGTGTGGCTTCTCCAGCCCATGACGGCGGCCCAGGACGCTCTGCGTCACCGTCAAGGAAGGGAGGGTGAGGCCTGTGTGGGATTTCATCGCCGACCGGTGGGAGGACATCGCCTACCGCAGCTACCAGCACACGTCGCTCGTCGTGCAATCCGTGCTGCTCGCGACGATCATCGCGCTCGTCCTGGCCGTCATCGTCATCCGCAACAAGAAGCTCGAGAGCTTCGCGAACATCTTCTCGGCGATCGGCCTGACGTTGCCATCGTTCGCGCTGCTCGGCATCCTGCTGCCGCTCGTCGGCATCGGTGCGGTGCCGTCGGTCATCGCCGTCACCTTCTACGCCGTCCTACCGATCCTGCGCAACGCCGTCGTCGGTCTGCAGGCTGTCGACGCGAACCTGCTCGAGTCCGCGCGCGGCATGGGCATGAGCAAGGTGGCGACGCTGCTCAAGGTGCGTCTGCCACTTGCGTGGCCCGTCATCCTCGCGGGGGTGCGCACCTCGACGCAGATGTCGTTCGGCGTCGCGGCCATCGCCGCCTATGCCCTCGGCCCCGGCCTCGGCGGCTACATCTTCACCGGCCTGTCTCAGAACGGTGGCGTCAACGCCATCAACTTCGCCCTCGTCGGCACGATCGGCATCGTCATCCTCGCCCTCGTGCTCGACCTCATTCTCGTCGGCATCGGCCGACTGACGATTCCCAGGGGTATCCGTGCCTGATCTGTTCCGCACCGACCACGACGCTCCCGTCACCGAGACCGTCAACGAGCAGCCCGCCAGCCATGACGTCACGGGCGCCGAGATCGTCTTCGACGACGTCGTCAAGAAGTACCCGGGCCAGGCGAAGGCGGCCGTCGGCGGCCTCAGCCTCACCGTCCCCGCCGGCGAGATGGTCATGTTCGTCGGCCCCTCCGGCTGCGGCAAGACGACGTCGCTCAAGATGATCAACCGGCTCATCAACCCGACGAGTGGTCGCATCACGATCGACGGTGACGACGTCAAGAACCACAAGGTCGACGACCTGCGCCGCAAGATCGGCTACGTCATCCAGGGTGGCTCGCTGTTCCCGCACCTCACCGTCGCCGACAACGTGGGCGTCGTGCCGGGGCTGCTCAAGTGGGACAAGAAGCGCATCGCCGCGCGCACGGACGAACTGCTCGACATGGTCGGTCTCGACCCTGCGCGCTACCGCGACCGCTACCCCCGCGAGCTGTCGGGCGGGCAGCAGCAGCGCGTCGGCGTGGCCCGTGGCCTGGCGGCCGACCCACCCGTCATCCTCATGGACGAGCCGTTCGGCGCCGTCGACCCGATCACCCGGCAGCGGTTGCAGGACGAGATGCTCAGCATCCAGCGCCAGCTGAGCAAGACGATCATCTGCGTCACGCACGACATCGACGAGGCACTGAAGCTGGGCGACCGCATCCTCATCCTCTCCGAGGGCGGGCGGATCGAGCAGTACGACACCCCCGAGAACATCCTCGCGGCGCCGGCCAACGAGTTCGTCGAGGACTTCGTCGGCTCGGGTTCCGCGCTGAAGTCGCTGCAGCTGACACGCCTCGACGAGATCGGCGCGACGCAGCTGGGTACCGTCACCGTCGGAGCCGACGCGTCCGAGGCGCGCGAGGCCGCCCAGTGTGGCGGTTCCCCCAACGTCGTCGTGCTCGACGAACGCGGACGCCCGGTCGACTTCATCAACGTCGAGCGGATGCGCGGCGCCCGGGTCGAGAACCGTGGGGTCAACCTCATCACCGTCGACTCGCGTGCCACCCTCAACGACGCCCTCGACGCGATGCTCACCTCGAGCCACGGCGCCGTCGTCGTCACCGGCGGGCGCGGCGAGTACCGCGGCGTCGCGTCGTTCCAGCAGGTGATGGAGCACATCCGTCAGGTGCAGGAGCAGGCGGCCGCACTCAGCGAACGCGTCGACGGAGAGGCTGACGCGAGCTCGACGGTCGTCGCCAACACCTCCTCGACCACCGACTTCGACGCTCAGGCCGACGAGGGGGAGCAGCGATGAGGAAGCGCCTGGGGCGTGAGCGGTTCGGCATGATCGTCGGCCTGCCCATCCTCATCCTGCTCGTCGGCGGTGGCTGGGTGATCTGGCGCCTCAACGCCGACCTCGACGACATCGAGGCCCGCCAGCTCGAGTGGAGCCTGCTCGGCACCCTGTTCTGGCAACACCTCAAGGTGACGGCGGCCGCTGCCGTCGCGGTGCTCGTCACCGCCATCCCGCTGGGAGTGCTGCTGACGCGTCCGACATTCCGGCGATTCTCCGGCCCCGTCATCGCCATCGCGAACGCGGGACAGGCGACGCCCGTCATCGGCCTCATCGTGCTGCTCGCGATGTGGATCGCGTTCGACTTCTGGACGGCGGTGCTGGCGCTCGCGATCTACGCGTTCCTGCCGGTGCTGCGCAACACCATGGTGGGGTTGCAGCAGGTCGACCAGACGCTCGTCGAAGCCGCACGCGGCATGGGCATGAGCCAGATGGCGACGCTCCTGCGCATCGAGATGCCCCTGGCTGCGCCCATCATCATGGCTGGCGTGCGCACCGCGCTCGTGCTCGTCGCGGGCACGGCCTCGTTCGCGGCCTTCATCAACGCCGGTGGCCTGGGCGAGCTCATCACGACCGGCATCAAGCTGTTCCGCTACCCCGTGCTCGTCAGCGGCGGCATCCTCATCGCGCTGCTCGCCCTCGCGTTCGAATGGGCCGGGCGCCTGCTCGAAGCCCTGCTCACGCCGAAGGGAATGTGATCGGATGACACGCCAGCGAATGAGGCGAGCGACGGGCGCCGTCGTCGCCGTGACGACGGCCGTGACGCTGAGTTCCTGTGGCCTCGGCACCTCGGGCGGGCTGACGACGAGTGCCAAGCTCGCGGGCCCCCTGGCCTCGGTGAAGAAACTCGACGGGCTCGACATCGCGGTCGGTTCCAAGGACTTCACCGAGCAGCAGATCCTCGGCAAGATCGCCGTCATCATGCTGCAGTCGGGCGGCGCGAAGGTGAAAGACTTCACCGCCATCCCCGGTTCTGCGGCCTCGCGCCAGGCGCAGCTGACGGGGCAGGTGCAGCTCATCATGGAGTACACGGGCACGGCGTGGATCACCTACATGGGCAAGACCGACCCCATCGCTGATTCGCGCAAGCAGTACGAGGCCGTGAAGGCGGAGGACGCCAAGAACGGGTTCACCTGGCTGGAACCTGCGCCCATGAACAACACGTACAGCCTGGGCATGCGTCAGGACTTCGCGAAGAAGTACGGGCTCAAGGATCTGTCGGATCTCAAGAAGGTGCCTGTCGGCGAGCGCACGTTCTGCATCGAGTCGGAGTTCGCGAACCGCAACGACGGCTTCCAACCCATGCTCAAGGCGTACGGGATGACGTACGGCAAGGACGTGCCGACCGGCAACATCCGCAAGATGGACACCGGCGCCATCTACTCGGCGATCGACCAGAAGGTCTGCAACCTCGGTGAGGTCTTCACGACGGACGGGCGGATCAAGAGTCTCCACCTCGACGTCATGAGCGACAGCAAGCACTTCTTCCCCAACTACAACGTCTCGCCCGTGGTCAAGACGACGATCTACGACACGTATCCGCAGATCGCGCAGATCCTCGAACCGGTCGTGAAGAAGCTCGACAACGACACCCTCATCGATCTCAACGCCCGCGTCGACGTCGAGGGCAAGGATCCCGGCAAGGTCGCCGAGGAGTGGTTGAAGAGCGAGGGCTTCATCGAGTAAGTCGTGGCCGAGGGGTGCTGATGGTGCGTCGTCAGCTGCACATTTCTCGTGCAGGTGATGGCACGTCGTCGGCGTGGCGGCACTCGAGGGGCACAGGCGTCACAAGGCGCGGGCGACGAACTCCCGCAGATCGGTGATGGTGCGTACCTCGTGCATGTCGACGATCGCGGCGTATCGGTGTGCGACGGAATCGCCCTGGCCCCATTGTGGTTCGGCTTCCGGGTTGAGCCACATCGCGTGCCTCGCCTGCTGCGCGATGGTGCGCAGCGCGTCGTGGCGCGGGTCGGTGTTGTTCGTGCGCGCGTCGCCGAGGATGAGGACGGTGGCGCGCGGCGTCACCGCGTCGAGGTGGTGTTCGACGAAGTCGGCGAACGTCTGGCCGTAGTCGCTGTTGCGGTGCCCGCGCGTCATGCGCCGGTTGCCCTTGAGCGCTTCGACGAGGTCGCCGTCGCGCCCGACCTCCTTGACGACCGCGGTCAGCTCGTCGACGGTGTTGACGAACCCGAAGACGCGCACGCGCGCGAACTGCGTCTGCATCGCCTGCATGAGCAGGATCGTGAAGCGGCTGAACCCGGCGACCGAACTCGACATGTCGGCGAGGATGACGAGTTCCGCACGGTTCGGCGCGTGATGTGTGAACACCGGCTCGATCGGTACGCCGCCCGTCGACATCGACGCCCGCAGCGTCCGCCGGATGTCGATGCGGCCATGTGACGCGCGGCGCCGCTTGGCCGCCATCCGCGCCGCGAGCTTGCGGGCGAGAGGGTCGATGACGCGCCGCATCTCCGCGGCATCGACGGCATACGTCTGGCTGAACGCGCGACGCTCGAGCGGCGTCGTGACGGCGTGCTCCGCCAGCCGTTCGACACCACGGATCTCCGCGTTGCGTCGCCGTGTCTCGGTCTCGACACGGCGCCGGAAGGCCGCGACGCGCTCGCGGGCGTCGTCACGATCGAGCCGCTGCGTGAAGCGCTCCGGTTGCCACCCTTGATCGGCACCCATCGACTGACCGCTACCACCACCCCCGCCGCCGGAGCTGCCGCCGGCCGTGCCGCCGTCAGAACCTCCGGCTTCTGGGCCCTGCTGCATGAGCTCGGACGCGCGCGCGATGGCGAGGTTCGGTTGGAACTGCTCGATCGCCTGGTTCGCGCTGAACCCGTTCTCACCCTCGCGCCGCAGCACGCCGAATTCCGTGACGACGGTGGCTGCGAGGGCGTTCAACGCCCGCTCGTCCTGAGCGGCGAGAGCCTGCGCGAGGATCTCCTGCAGCGCCCTGGCGCGCTCGCGCAGGGCCGCGGCGTCCGCCGTCAGGGGGTCGAAGTCGTCGAGTGCGTCGAGCGAGTCGGGTTCGGGCTCGCCGTCGTGGTGACCACCGGATTCGCCTGCGGCGCCGTCCTCTTCGAGGTCCGTCAGGCGCGTGCGCGCGCCCAGGGCGGCGGGAAAGTAGAGGTCGAACAACTCGTCGAACACGCGCCGCTGCTCGCCGCGTCGCATGAACGCCGACGCGAGACCCTCGCGCAGACGCTCGCGATCGTCGAGCCCGAGAGCGGTGACGATGCGCCCGGCGTCGATGACGTCGCTCGTGCCGACGACGACGCCGTGGCGCCGCAACGCGTTCGCCAACGACACGAGTCGACGCAGCACGCCCGCAGACGCGATGCCCGGGCCGGCGGATGACGTCACGGAGGCGCTTGGTCCGGAGCCCGCGGTGTCCGAGTGCGCAGCTCGCCGCCCGGTGCCCGGCGCACCCGCGCCGGCGGGGACGACGGCGTCGTCAGGCATCGAGCTTGAGGAGCGTGGAGGCGCGTTCGATGTCGTCCTGGTGCTTGAGCAGCACGCCGAGGTTGGCGCGCAGCACCGCCGCGTCGAGATCGCCCGTGCCGTCGGCTCCGAGGGCGATGAGGGTGCGCGCCCAGTCGACGGTCTCGGCGACGCTCGGTGCCTTGCGCAGTGGCATCTGGCGCAGTCGGTGCACGAGTCGCACGACGGATTCGACGAGCACCGCGTCGAGACCCGGCACCTTGAGTTCGACGATGCGCTGCTCGAGCGCCGGAGTCGGGTAGTCGATGTGCAGGAACAGGCAGCGTCGACGCAGCGCCTCCGACAGGTCGCGGGCGGCGTTCGACGTCAGCACGACGAACGGTCGCTGCGTCGCACTGATCGTGCCGAGTTCGGGCACCGTCACCTGGAAGTCGCTCAGCACCTCGAGCAGGAGGCCCTCGACCTCGACGTCGGCCTTGTCGAGTTCGTCGATGAGAAGCACCGTCGGCTGTGTGTTGCGGATGGCGCGCAGCAGCGGACGCGTCAGGAGGAAGTCGTCGGTGAAGATGTCCGTCGCGAGCTCGTCCCAGTCGTGGGCGGCGCCGCTCGATGGCGAGCCGGCGGGGCTGGAGGCGTTCGTTGACGCCACACCGGACGCGCCCGGCGTGGCGCCCGGCGTGGCGTCCGGCTGAGCGTCCGCGGCGCTGTTCGTGGTCGATGTGGAGGTGGCCACGCCCGACGAAGACGTTTGCGCCAGAGCGGTGTTGGCGGTGATGCGCAGGAGCTGCTTGGCGTGGTTCCACTCATAGAGGGCGCGCGCTTCGTCGATGCCCTCATAGCACTGCAACCGCACGAGATCGGCGTTCTCGCCCGTCGCGCCGGTCAGTGCCGACGTCACCGCCTTCGCCAGCTCGGTCTTGCCTACGCCGGCCGGCCCCTCGACGAGCAGGGGCTTGCCGAGAGCGTCGGCGAGGAAGACGGTCGTCGCGATGGCGTCGCTCGCGAGGTAGCCGGCCTCGGCGAGGCGGTCGCGGACGTCGTCGACGGATTCGAAGTGCGCAGTCACCGTGCCATTGTCGCGGATGGCTCAGGCCGCGATCGGCGAAAACGCAGAACGGGTTGACCGGGTAGGCCCTCGGAACGATCCGACGTGACGCCGGCCCCACAGCTCGCGCACACCTCGCAGTCAGGTGTACCATTAAACATAGATAACCTAACTAAACGAAGGGAAGAGATGTCCACCGCGCATCCGCCAACCGCGCAGGCCCCGATGAGGACGGTCTTGTCGCACGTCATCGTTCCGATCCTCATGGGGCTCATCATGTGCGCCGCCTACCTCGGTGGTTTCCACAAGCCGTCGCCCCACCACGTGCCCGTCGCCGTCGTCGGTCAGGCTCAGCAGGCCGGCCCCCTGGCGGCCAAGGTGCAGGACGCGTTCGGCGACGAGGCGGACGTCCGCACGATCGCGACGCCCGAGCAGGCCACGGATCAGCTGAAGCAGCTGAAGATCTCCGCGGCCTACGTCCCCGGTGACGGCAAGGCCGAACTGCTCACCGCCGGTGGCGCGTCCGACACGACGAAGTCCGTCGTCGAGAAGATGTTCCGCCCCGTCGCGGAGAAGCAGCACGATGCGCTGACCGTCAAGGACGTCGCGCCCCTCACCGAGGACGACCCCGCCGGCCAGAACGGGTTCTTCTTCCTCGTCGCCCTGACGGTCGCCGCGTACGCCACGTCGATCGCCATCGGCGCGGCGGCTGCGAGCCGCCCGTTCGCCCAGCGCATCGCCCTCGCCGCCGGCGCCGCCGTCGTCATCTCGACGATCGAACTCGCGATCGCGGCGTGGGGTTACGACATGTTCGGTGGGCACGTGCTCGCAACGTGGGCGCTGTCACTGCTCTACACAGCCGGCGTGCTGACGGTCGGTGTCGGCCTGCACCCGATCGTCGGACGGTTCGCGACGCTGCTGTACTCGGCGATCTTCGTCGCGCTCAACTTCACCTCGTCCGGCGGCGTGTTCGCGCCCGTCATGCAGCCGAGCTTCTTCGGTTGGCTGCACGACTTCTGGATCGGCTCCGGCTTCGTCGAGGCGCTGCGTCGCATCATCTACTTCCCGGACGCCTCGATCGCAGGTCCGCTCACCATCCTGTTCGGCTGGCTGGTCGTCGGGTTGCTCTGTCTCGCAGTCGGATACGCGGTCGAACAGCGACGTGTTGTACGAGCCCGTGAGCTCGAGGAAGCTGCGTCCCACCCCGTCGGACGCCACGCCGAGCACGCGCATCAGGACGAGCGCGACGAGCTCGACCCCGAGACCGAGGAGGAACTCGAGGAGAACGTCGCCGTCTGACGTCCCATGCGCCCAGATGCACCCGGGTGCATCTGGGCGCAAAGAGAAGCCACCAGGGGTGTGGAGAAACGCGTCATCCGTGACGCGTTTCTCCACACCCTCTTCGTGTCCCTCGACGCCTCACGAGCTGCGAGCGAGCCGATGGAGGGCCCACCACGCTAGCGGCCGGTAGGCCTGGCCGACGAGAGGCGGCAGATCCATCGCCATGTGGCAGCGACACCCGCCCCGACGAACCTCGACGCGGTGCTCGCCCGTCGTCGTCAGCCCCAGGACGCTGACGCGCCAGTTCCACGTCCTCGCCACCGCATCGACGTCGGTGATGACGAACCGCCCCACCGTCACCGGCCCGAGACGCCATCGTCCTTGCGTGCCGGGACGGATCACCACGGCATCCGCCTCGACCGGCGGCATGTGCGGCGACCAGTCACGCCACCGATCGACGTGCACGTAGGCCTGCCACGCCGCGTCGACACTCGCGGGCCCGTCAGCATGGACGTCGATGCGCTTCATGTCCGAATGCTAGGCGTTCCAACGGAACCCAGGTCGCGCACAGCCCTCGGACGCCCCGCGCCGACCCCAGCACGCACGATGGCGCGTAACTCACACGCAGGCGTGCAGTTGCGTGCCTACCTGTGAGTTACGCGCCATCCTCAGGGTCAGGCGACCCTCGACTCCGTTCGCTTGATCCTCTGCGCGCGGACTACTCCTTGGCTCAGTTCCTCAGCGCCCGATTCGGCAGGGCCGGGCCGTCGCACGCTCCGGCGCGGACCTACCTCGGTCGGGCTTGATCGTCACTGAGCCCACGGCGCGCTTCGTCAACGCTCCCTACGCCGAGGTGTGAACGCCTCGCAAGCTCGGCATCCACACCCTCGACTCCGCTCGCTTGATCCTCAGCGCGCGGCTTTCTTGTCTCGCCGACGACGGTGCAGAATCGGCTCGGTGTAGCCGTTGGGCTGCTTCGTTCCCTCGAGGATCAGCTCCTTGGCCGCGTTGAACGCGATGCCGTCGAAGCCCGGCGCCATGGGCTCGTACTTCGCGTCACCGGCGTTCTGCTGGTCGACGACCGGCGCCATGCGCTTCAGCGACTCGACGATCTCGTCTTCGGTGACGATGCCGTGCTGCAGCCAGTTCGCGAGCAGCTGGCTGGAGATGCGCAGCGTCGCCCGGTCCTCCATGAGCGCGACGTCGTGGATGTCGGGCACCTTCGAGCAGCCGACGCCCTGGTCGATCCAGCGCACGACGTAGCCGAGGATCGACTGGCAGTTGTTGTCGAGTTCCTCGCGCTTGTCGGCGTCCGACCAGTCCGTGTTCTCCGCGAGCGGGATCTGCAGGATGTCGTCGACCGACGCGGCCTTGCGCTTCGCGAGCTCCTCCTGCACGGCGAACACGTCGACCTGGTGGTAGTGCAGCGCGTGCAGCGTCGCGGCGGTCGGCGACGGCACCCACGCCGTCGTCGCGCCGGCCTTCGGCTGGCCGATCTTCTGCTCGAGCATGTCCTTCATCAGGTCGGGCATCGCCCACATGCCCTTGCCGATCTGCGCCTTGTGCGCGAGACCGTCAGCGAGGCCCACGTCGACGTTGTTGTCCTCGTACGCCTTGATCCACGTGGAACCCTTCATCTCGCCCTTGCGGATCATCGGGCCCGCGAGCATCGACGTGTGGATCTCGTCGCCGGTGCGGTCGAGGAAGCCCGTGTTGATGAACACGACGCGCTCCTTCGCGGCGTCGATGCAGGCGGAGAGGTTGACCGTCGTGCGGCGCTCCTCGTCCATGATGCCCATCTTGACGGTGTTCTTCGCCAGCCCGACGACGCTCTCGACGCGCTCGAACAGCTCGTTCGCGAACGCGACCTCCTGCGGGCCGTGCATCTTCGGCTTGACGATGTAGATCGAGCCGGTGCGCGTGTTGCTCACGCCGTCCTTGTCGGCGAAGCCGTGGATCGCAGCCGGGACGGTGACGAGGGCGTCGAGGATGCCCTCGCCGATCTCGTTGCCGTCGGCATCGAGGACGGCGTCGCTCGTCATGAGGTGGCCGACGTTGCGGACGAACAGCAACGAGCGGCCCGGCAGGGTGAACGTGTCGCCGCCGGGGGAGACGTATTCGCGATCGGGGTTGAGCTCGCGCTTGAACGTCTTGCCGTTCTTCGTGATCTCCTCGGCGAGGTCACCCTTGTTGAGGCCGAGCCAGTTCGTGTAACCGAGCACCTTGTCCTCGGCGTCGACGGCGGCGACGGAATCCTCGAGGTCCATGATCGTCGTGACAGCCGACTCGACGAGGACGTCCTTGATGCCGGCCGGGTCGGTCGCGCCGATCGGGGACTCGGCGTCGATCTGGATCTCCAGGTGAAGACCGTTGTGCTTCAGCAGGATTCCCTCCGGCTGCGCAGGCAGCCCCACGTAGCCGGCGAACTCGTCAGTGTTCTTCAGCGACGTCGTGCGCTCACCGTCGAGGTGGACGACGAGCTCGCCGCCGTCGACGCCGAAGCCGGTGACGTCGGTGTACGAACCCTCGGCGAGCGGGACGGCAGTGTCGAGGAAGTTCTTCGCGAACGCGATGACGGCCTCGCCGCGCACCGTGTTGTACGAGGTGCCCTTCTCCTTGCCGTCGGCCTCGTCGATCGCGTCGGTGCCGTAGAGCGCGTCGTAGAGCGAACCCCAGCGGGCGTTCGACGCGTTGAGCGCGAAGCGGGCGTTGAGGATCGGCACGACGAGCTGCGGGCCGGCCTGGTCGGTGATCTCACGGTCGACGTTCTGCGTCGTGATGCTGAACTCGGCCGGAGCATCGACGAGGTAGCCGATCTCGGTGAGGAAGCTCTTGTACGCGTCGAAGTCGGGCTTGCCCGGGTTGGCGCGGTGGTATTCGTCGATCTTGGCCTGGAGGTCGTCACGCTCGGCGAGCAGGGCGCGGTTCTTCGGGCCGAGCTCGGCGACGACGTCGGCGAAGCCCTTCCAGTACGTGTCGGCGTCGACACCGGTGCCGGGCAGGACCTGATCGTTGATGAAGTCGTACAGGATCGTCGCGACCTGCAGACCGTTCACCTCGGTGCGCTGCGTGTCAGCCATGAGCGTTTCCTTCCTCGCGGGGGCATGCCGCCCCCTACGCTACTGGTCGGTAATGTCTCTGTGGGGCAAATCCTCCAAGCCGCCCTCTGCGACGCCCGTCTGCGTCGTGCCGCATCGTGCGCCCGCCCCGCCGCATCGAGTGTCCGCTCCACCGCGCCCCTGTGCGATTCACGTCCACATCTGCGAGTCTCGGCCCCCTCCGTGATTCCTGGACACATCGGTCATTCCTGTCCCCATCGGCGAGTGCCGTCCACTTTCGCAAGCCGCGCCACGGCGCCACGAACAGACCACTGAAGATGGTGGCAAGGTCGACCGGTGACGCAGGCGATTGCCGGGGCGACGACCTCTCGCCCCGCGGCGGCTCAGACGTGGGCGTCGAGCCAGGCGAGGATGTCGGCGACGACCTCGTCGCGGTTCGTCTCGTGGAGGATCTCGTGGCGCGCGCCGGGGTAGAGCGTCAGGGTGACGTCGTGCACGCCGACGCCGCGCAGCAGATCGGCGACGGGTCGCACGCCCTTGCCGTTGTCGCCGGCCGGGTCGGCCTCGCCGGAGATGACGAGGACCGGCAGATCCGACGGCGTGCCGGCCGCGAAAGAACGCCGGTTGACGAGGCGCAGCCCGCCCAGCATGTCGGCGTAGAACGCGTCGCTGCAGACGAACCCGCACAACGGGTCGGCGACGTAGTCATCGACGGCGGCCTCGTCGCGCGAGAGCCAGTCGAAGTCCGTGCGCGCAGGCGCGAACTGCTTGTTGAACGCCCCGAACGACATCGTGTCGAGGAGCTTGCTCGCGTGCGTGCGCCCCCGCAGACGGCCCTCGGCGCGCGCGACCTGACGTCCGACGCGGCCCAGCAGCCCAGGATCGGCGGGCGTTCCGGAGATGATGAGACCCGCCAGCAGATCGCCGTGCTGCGCCGCGAACGTACGCACCAGTAGCGAACCCATGCTGTGCCCTAGCAGCACGACGGGGCGACCCGGCACCTCGGCCTGCGCGCGCCGCGTCACCTGGATCAGGTCGTCGACGACGCGCGCCCACCCGTCATCGTCAGCGAAATGACCGAGCACACCACCCTCGGCGGTGCGCCCGTGCCCACGGTGATCGTTCGCGTAGACGGCGTACCCGGCCGCGTTCAACTCCTGCGCGAACCGCTCGTAGCGAGCCGAATGCTCCGCCATGCCGTGAGCGATCTGCACGACGGCGCGCGCTTCTCCGTCCGGCAACCACCGCTGACCGCGGATGACGACGCCGTCACTCGCCACGACCTCGTACTGCTCTGCTGCCATGTTGACCTCCGCTGTGATTCCGCGACGCTCTTGGATGGGGCGTGAAGACCCCATCGAACCACGCCGACCCGCGATGTTGCCCGGGATTCGGGGCTCCCGTGCCCCAGATCCCGGGCAACATCGAGCGATCGTCAGAGAACTACAGAACCATTCTTCTCGGTTCTCTTCGTCAACGTTCACTTCGGCAGGATCCTCGCTGTGACATGCGCGTCCGCCCGCGCCCGGCATGGCTGGAGCAATCCTCGCTTCGCTGCGGTGACCCCACCCATGCCGTACTCGACGGACACGGCGCTGCGGTCCTACCTTCGTTCACTAGATCCTCAGAGAACCATCCGAAACAGGGGCGAGTCGGGATCCACCCGCTCCACCCGCGCCGGCGACGCATCGATCCGCGCAAGCAGATCGGGCAACGACGACGGGTCGCCCAACTCCAGGCCGACGAGCGCCGGGCCCGTCTCGCGGTTGGAACGCTTCGTGTACTCGAACAACGTGATGTCGTCGTCAGGCCCGAGCACCCCGTCGAGAAAACGCCTCAACTGCCCGGGTTCCTGCGGAAATTCGACGATGAAGTAATGCTTGCGGCCCTCGAACACGAGCGAACGCTCGACGACCTCCGCATAGCGCGACACGTCGTTGTTTCCGCCCGACAGGATCGCGAGGACGAGCTCGCCACCGGCGAAGTCGACACCCGGCAACGCTGCGGGCGCGAGCGCGCCGGCAGGCTCCGCGATGATGCCGTCGCTCTGATACAGGTCGAGCATCTCCGTGCAGATCTGCCCCTCCGGCACGCTGAAGCACGGCACGCCGCCGGCAGCGATGATCGGGTACGTGTGCGCGCCGAGCAGACCGACCGTCGCGCCGTCGACGAACGGATCGGTCACCGGCACCGCCACCGGGCGTCCCTCAGCAAGCGCCGCCTGCAGCGACGGCGCCCCCACCGGTTCGACGCCGACGATGCGCGTCGACGGATGGCGCTCCCGCACCCACGCCGTGATGCCCGCCAGCAACCCGCCGCCACCGACGGGCACGACGACGACGTCCGGCACCTTGCCGTACTGCGCCTCGCACTGCGCGAACGCCTCGAGCGCGACGGTGCCCTGCCCCGCGATGGTGCGCACGTCGTCGAACGCGGGCACGAGCGTCGCCCCGGTCGTCGCAGCGAATTCGCCTGCAGCGGTAGCGGCGACGTCATACGTGTCGCCCTCCACGACCGTCTCGACCCACGGCCCGCCGAGCACTCGAACCCGCTCACGCTTCTGACGGGGCGTCGTGCGGGGCAGGAAGATCGTCGCCTTCACGCCGAGGCGCGAGCACGCGTATGCGACGCCCTGGGCATGGTTGCCGGCCGACGCGCAGACGACGCCCGCCGCGCGCGCGTCGTCGTCGAGCTGCGCGATGAGGTTGCTCGCTCCGCGAATCTTGTACGAGCGCACCGGCTGCTGATCCTCGCGCTTGAGCACGACGCTCGCGCCGAACTTCGTCGACAGGCGGCTGCTCTCGAACAGCATCGTGGGGTGGAGCAGGTCGGTGAGGCGCTCGGCGGCGGCTTCGACGTCGGACGCATCGACCTCGGGACGCAGGGTGGGTGTGCTCGTCACGTCAGCCACCGTCTCACGGGCGACCCCGCGAATGTCGGGATGAACCGGATCGCGGATGCCCCCATGCTCTCCCGCGTGCGACCCGGCAACCTCGGGCGCGGCTCAGCCGACGACGGGTGACGCCGCGGGAGCTGCGGCAGCGCCCTCGCGGCACGCGCGGCAGATGCCCCAGTACGTCACCTCGGCCTCGTCGATGTCGAACCCCTCGCTGAGTTCGGACTCGTGCGCCGCCGTCAGGCACGGTGTGTCGCCGACGGCGCAGGGGATGTCGACGATCGTCGCGCATTGTCGGCACACGAGGTGGTGGTGGTTGTCGCCGACGCGTCGTTCGTAGAGCGCGGATTGGCCGGCCGGCTCGATGCGGCGGATGATGCCGTGCGCCGTCATCGCATGCAGGGCGTCGTAGACGGTTTGAGTCGAGACCTTGCCGTAACTGTCGCGCACCGCCTGGATGACGGTCTCCGCATCAGAGTGGGGGCGCGTCTCGAGGGCGTCGAGGATGGCGACGCGCGGGCCGGTGATCCGCAGGTTCACCTGACGCAGCATGGTGCGCGGATCGGTGGCGGGCGTCGTCGTCATGCCTCCATGATGCCGCGATTTCTGGAACGAATCAAGAAAGCCTGCTCGTCGAGTGGGGCAGGGCCCGCAGATCGGCTATGATGGTTAGCGAGGGGAGTACTTCCCACGTCTCGGCTCCGGTCAATACGAGCGCGATCATGCGCGCTCCCGGTTCGAGAGCGGCGGATCGTTCCGCGGCGAAGGAGACCTCAGTTCGTCACTCATGCGATCTGAGGTAGTTCCATGCACTCCCTGGCCACCCCCACTCTCTGGGCCGTGACGCTCATCGGGCTCATCGTCCTGTTCGCGCTCGACTTCCTCGTCACGCGCAAACCTCACGAGGTATCGCTCAAGGAAGCGACGGCCTGGTCGACGTTCTACATCGCGTTGCCGGTCGCGTTCGGCGCCTGGTTGTGGAGCGCGCACGGCTCGACGACGGGCACCGAGTTCTACACCGGCTACCTCGTCGAGAAGTCACTCAGCGTCGACAACCTGTTCCTGTTCATGATGCTGCTGACGGCGTTCGCCGTGCCCAAGGTGTACCAGCAGCGGGTGCTCCTCATCGGCGTCGCCGGCGCCCTCGTCATGCGCGCCATCATGATCGCGCTCGGCGCGCAGTTGCTCTCGAACTTCGCCTGGATGTTCGTCATCTTCGGCGCGTTCCTGCTGTGGACGGCCGTGAAGGTCTGGTGCGACACCCGTCAGGGCGACGACCACACCGTCGACCCGGGTGACATGCGCATCGTCAAGGTCATCCGCCGTTTCTTCCCCGTCACCGACGGCTACCGCGGCTCCGCGATGCTCGTGCGAGAAGACGCTGACGCCGGCGCTACCGGTCGGTCCGTCCGTCGCGCGTTGACGCCTCTGGCCGTCGTGACGCTGGCCGTCCTCGCGACGGACGCCTTGTTCGCGCTCGACTCGGTGCCCGCCGTCTACGGCATCACGTCCGACCCGTACCTCGTCTTCGTGACGAACGCGTTCGCGCTGCTCGGTCTGCGCGCGCTGTACTTCCTCGTCGAGGGCGTCCTCGGCAAGCTCGTACACCTCGGCTACGGTCTCGCCGTCATCCTCGCGTTCATCGGATACAAGCTCATCGCGCACTGGGCGCACGACGTCTGGTCGTGGGTGTGGACGCCGTCGACGGCCGTCTCGCTCAGCGTCATCGTCCTGTCGCTGCTGACGGTGACGGCGACGAGCTTGGTCGCCACCCGACGTCGCTGAATCACGAGACAAGCTCGCCGCGCAGGCCCCACAGGCCTGCGCGGCGGTGCGCGGTCTGCACTGCCGGGTGCCGGGCCACTCGCGCGCTACACGCGCACGTGTTCGAGCGTCGGCACATCGGGGGTGCCGGCCGGACGCGCGAGATGCCGGGGTCGCGCGGGAAACCAGGGGTCGCGATCCTGCGGCGCGCCCTTGGGTTCGACGACGGCGTAGACGGCGAGCATCTCGGGCGGAAACGGGGCGAGGGAGCGCGCGAGGTCATCGTCGACGTAGTTGACGCGCAGCTTGCGGCTGATCGTGCCGTCACCGTCCATGCGGTACTCGATCTTGAGCACCTTGTCCTCGGGCAGGTCGTTGAGGATGTCGTCGAGGCCACGCACCTCGCTGATGCTCCAGCGGCTGCGATGCACCTCGAGCGCATCACCGTAGATGGGTGTGAGCAGTCGCGTCGTGAGCTCGACGTCAGTGGCGCTGGCGATGACGCGCGGTCGCCCGGCGTCGAGAAAACGGACGCGACGCAGCATGGCGCCGCTCGAGAACAGGCCGGCCTCGACGGAGCGCACGTGCGCGCTGACCGGGGTGCGGTCCTTCGTCAGCGGATCGGGGATGTCGTGTGCGTGCGCCCAAGCGTCCCCCGGCTCGAGTTCGCACGCACTGATCTCGTACCCGGTCCACGTCCCACGCCCGAACACGGGCTGCCCCACGAGCGGCCGCGCCTTCTTCGCGCAGTCGGTGGCCAGTGCTACGAAGGGCGTCTGCTCCCACGTCAGATGCGGCGGCGAACCGAGCGGCAGCATCCCACAGCCAGTCAGGACGACCTCGTCCTCACACAGCGCCAACTGCCCCCGCAGTTCGACGCTCATCCCCTCGTCGAGCACCAAGCTCGTCATCGGATTGCTCATCGGCCTCCCCCCAGGCTGACGGTGACGGCCGCAGGCGTCCCGTTCATTCACTCATTATGAGATCCGACTCATAAGTTGTGCAAGGGGCGCCAATTCGGTGGCGGAGAGGCCGAAATCTGGTTGCCGGGGTCAGCGGCGCCGCAGGATGCGCAACGAGCCCGTCTGCGACACCTGCTCGAAGCCGTCGCCCAGGGCGCGTTCGACGACATGCCACGGTGCCTGCCCACCGTCATTCGGGTCGGGGAAGACGTCGTGCACCGCGAGCAACCCGCCGACGCTGACGTGCGGCGCGAACGCCGCGTAGTCGTGCTGCGCCATCTCCTCGACGTGGTTGCCGTCGAGGAAGAGGAACTCGACGGGGGTGCGCCACCACGTCGCGACCTGCGCCGTCGTCGCGACGACGATGCTGACGACGTCCTTGACGTGCTCGTCCCAGGTGCGACGAAATGCGGGCAGCGTGTCGAGCAGACCCGAGTGCTCATCGACCATCGACGTGTCGTGCCACTCCCAGCCGGGCTGGTTCTCCTCGCTGCCGTGGTGATGGTCGACGGTCACCACCTGCGTTGGGGCGTCGGACGATTCGGCGACGACGCGCGCCGCCTGCGCGAGCAGCACCGTCGACTTGCCGCAGTACGTGCCGATCTCGAGCCGGGTGCCGGGACGGGCGCTCGCGGCCGCCTCGTACAGCGCCTGCCCCTCGTCGTCCGGCATGAAACCGGTCGTCGCGTGGAAGGCGTCGAGAACGTCCTGGGGAAGGGGCGGGGTGCTCATCGGGGCTCCTCGTGGTCTCTGACGGCGCTGTGGCTCGGCGTGCGGGCCGGCCACGTCATAGCGTGGAAGAAGTTGGCGGCAGGGGTGAGATGGTCGAGGGCGTCGGCGGCGAGCAGCATCGCCCCGGCGCTCCATCCCGTCTGCTCGACGGGCCACACGGCATCGTCGTCGACGACATAGCCCGTCCAATAGCCGCCGCTCGTGTCGCGTGTGTGCTGCAGGTCGGCGAAGACGGCGCGCGCGTCGCGTCGCGCACGATCTTCGTGCGGCGAGCCGTCGAGGCAACACAGCGCCATGACGAGTTCGGCGCTCTCCCCGCCGGTGACCCACGGTCGGTCGTCGACGCAGCGGACCCCCTGGCCCTCGATGACGAAGCGATCCCAGTCGCGACGCAGGTGCGTGGCCGCGTGGTCGCCGACGAGAGCGCCGCCGAGGACGGGGTAGAACCAGTCCATCGAGAAGCGGCGACGGTCGGCGAACAGTTCGACCTGACGCACGGCTTCTGCTAGCCGGGCGCCCGCTTCGCGCCAGGACGCAGCGTCATCGGTGTGGCCGAGGGTGTCGGCGATGGCGGCCGCCGCCCACAGCGACTGCAGGATGCTGGCGTTGCCGGTGAGCAACGCATGGTCGCCGAGGCCGCCGCGACGGTTGATCGCCCAGGCGATCGTGCCGTCGTCGCGCTGGGCCGTCAGGACGTGTCGGATCGCCGCACGGACCATCGGCCAGTTCTCGGCGAGGATGCCACGGTCGGGGCCGACGCCGCGCCCTGCGCCGGTGACGAGCGCGAGATGCCAGACGCCGACGGCCGGGTAGGCGCACTGGTTCGTGTCGCTCTCGTCCTGTTCGACGACGCCGTCTCGCACGTGCATCGGCCACGAGCCGTCCTCACGCTGCGTTTCGCGCAGGTGCTGCAGGCCGAGACGGGCGCGTTCGCTCAGCTGCTCGGCGGTGTGATTGACACGTGGTGATCCGGTTTCACGTGAAACATGGGCGGCGATCGTCAGGCCCATGAGTGCCTCGGTGTGGTTCCAAGCGTCCCACTGCCCGCCGACGAACCACGGCAGCGCGCCGTCGTCGCCCTGGAGGCGAGCAATGAACAGACCTGTCTCGCAGACTTGTTCACTGGTGAGGGCTGGCGTCATCGGCGCGACGGGGCTCAGTACTGCTTCTGCAGGTACACGACGAAGCTCTTGCCCACGACGGGGTTGAGCGCCTTTTCAGCCTGACGCGTCAGCGCCGGCGCCTTCATCATGTCCCAGACGAGCATGCGGTGATACGCCTTGACGGCGGGGTTGGTGTCGTTGTCGACCCCGACCATGCACTTGAGCCACCAGTACGGCGAGTGCAGCGCGTGCGCGTGGTGCGTGCCGAGCGTCGTCAGGCCACGCTTTTCGAGCTTGCCGACGAGCTCGCTCGCCTTGTTGATGCGCACGTGGCCACCCTCGACCTCGTGGTACGGCGTCGACAGGGCCCAGCAGATCTTCTCGGGCCAGTACCGCGGCACCGTCACGGCGACGAGGCCGCCGGGCTTGGTCACGCGCACGATCTCATCGATGGCGGCGTCATCCTCGACGATGTGCTCGAGCACTTCGGAGGCGATGACGCGCTCGAAGCTCGCGTCGTCGAACGGCATCGCGCGGGCGTCACCCTGGACGGTGCGGTAGGCGCCGCTCGCAGGCACCTGGTCCTCGGCGGCCATGGCGTCGAACATCGTCTGCACCTCGTCGAGGTCGGACTGGCTGAAGTCGAACGCCGTGACGTCCGCGCCGCGACGCAGCGCCTCGAAGCTGTGACGCCCCTGCCCGCACCCGACGTCGAGCACCGTCATGCCCGGGCCCAGGGTGAAGCGGTTGAAGTCGACGGTCAGCATCGGGCGATCTCCTCGGTGTAGACGGCGGCTGTCGCCTCGGCGACAGCCCGCCATGAGTATGTCGTGACGGCGCGACGGCGACCGACGCGTCCGAATCGTGTTCGGGTCTCCTCGGATTCGAGCAGGCTGACGATTCCGCCCGCGAGGGCGTGCGCATCACCTGGCTCGACGAGGATGCCGGCGTCGGAGCCGTCGGCGTCAGCGCTCGTGTCCGCCTCGCCCGTCGCGTGGGCGCGTGGGCCCGCGCTCCCGCCGTGGGCGGCGGGAACCCTGCCTGCGCTGCCGGTGACAGCCGACGTCTCGCCGTCGGTGCCGTGCACGAGTTGCGGCAGCGCGCCGACGCGCGTCGCGACGACGGGTGTGCCGCACGCCATGGCCTCGACCGCGGGCAGCGAGAAACCTTCATAGAGACTCGGCACGACGTGGACGGCGGCGCTCGCGAGCAGACCCGCGAGGTCGTCGTCGCTGATGCCGCTGACGAACCGGACGCGAGGGGACAACCCGAGGGCTTCGAGTTGGGTCTCGACCGCGCGGTTCGGTGTGCCGACGACGACGAGTTCGCGCCACGCGTCCTGCGGTAGGAAAGCGAGCGCGTCGATGAGCACACTCAACCCCTTGAGTGGCACGTTCGCGCTCGTGATCGTCGTGAGGCGTCCGGGCACGCGGTGGCGCGCCGAACCGTCAGGCCAGAACGTCTCGACGTCGACGCCCGGGGCCGACGTCTCGACGGCGATCCCAGGTGCATTCTTCGCGACGCCGGCGTCGGGCGTGAACGTCTCGACGTCGACGCCGACGGGGATGATGCTGATGCGTTCGGGGTCGACCCCAAATTCTCGGACGATGTCGTCGCGGCTCGTCTCGCTCACGGTGATGATGCGGCTGCTCGCACGGGCGACGCGCGCCTGCATCGGCACGAACGAGTACCAACGCCATTTCGTGTACTTGCGCCACGGGTTCGTCGCGGCCTCGATCTCGAGGCGGCGGTCGGCGCTGATCGGGTGGTGGATCGTCGTGACGACGGGCAGGCCACCGCGCGCGATGTCGAGCAGGCCCGGCGCGAGCGTCTGGTTGTCATGCAGGACGTCGAACTCTCTTGACCGCGAACGCATCTCGCGCGCCAGTCGCATCCCGAACGTGCGTGGTTCGGGAAACGAACCCGAGAGCATCCCCGCGTATTCGACGACGTCGATGCGGTCGCGCAGTTCGCGTGGATCGGGGTGGCGGAACGGGTCGTCATCGTTGTAGAGGTCGAGGCTCGCCAGCTTCTCGAGGCGCAGTCTGCCGGGGTTCGGCGGCTCGACGCTCGCCCGCTCGATGCTCGTCGGCTCGATGCTCATCGGCTCGATGCTCGCCGTCGCGCCGGCCCGCTTGGCTGACGACGTCTGGCGACTCGCTGGACCCGTGGCCCGGTCAGTCGCACGGCCAGCCACAAGGCGGGCGTCGTCCAGTTCGGGGTAGGGAGGGCCGGAGAAGACGGTGACGTCGTGGCCGAGAGCGGCGAGTTCGCGGCTGAGGTGACGCACGTAGATGCCCTGGCCGCCGCTGTGCGGCTTGCTGCGATAGGAGGACAGCGCGATGCGCATCGGGCCCTCCTTCGCAAGCGGCGTGGTTCGGTGGTCAGCCTACTTGGACGCTACTCGCGGGTACGACATCGTGTGGCGGCACGCACACCCGTGGCGTCGATCACCACATAGGGTGCAGGTTGTATCGGCCGTCGATGAAGGTGGCTTTTCGCGTCTGACTGCACCGCGATTCTCGTCCACATCTGCACCTCTTGTCCCCATCTGCGATTCCTGTCCCCCTTCGCGATTTTCGTCCACATCGGCGAACGGCGTCCACGTTCGCCCCGAGAGGATCCCATGAGCTCAACAGCATCCGCCCCGCGCGTCGGCGGTGAGCGTCGCAACTCGGTGATGAGCAATGTCGCGCGTGGTTCGCTCGGCAATCTCATCGAGTGGTTCGACTTCTACAACTACGCGATCTTCACGACGTACATCGCGTCGAACTTCTTCGCCAAGGGCGATGAGACGCAGGCGCTGCTCGACACGTGGGCCGTCTTCGCCATCACGTTCCTGATGCGGCCCATCGGGTCGTGGTTCTTCGGACGCTACGCCGACCGCAAGGGCCGCCGCGCCGCCCTGACGACGTCGGTGCTGCTCATGGCGCTCGGCACCCTCATGATCGGCGCGGCGCCGACGTACGACCGGATCGGCATCTGGGCGACCGTCCTGCTCTGGGTCGGGCGCGCGATCAGCGGCTTCAGCGTCGGCGGTGAATACGGGACGACGGCCGCGTACATGTCGGAGATCGCGACGCCGAACCGTCGCGGGTTCTACTCGAGCTTCCAGTACGTGACGCTCGTCGGCGGCCAGGTGCTCGCAGCGTTGCTGCAGGTCGTCCTCCAGCACGTGCTCGACAAGGAGCAGATGCACACCTGGGGGTGGCGTCTGCCGTTCTTCATCGGCGCCGCGGGCGCACTCGTCGTGCTGTGGCTGCGGCGCAGCATGGACGAGACGGCTGACGTCGCGGATACCACCTCGGGTGGCGCGGCGGCAGGTACCTCGACCGAGAACAAGGGCTCGCTCGGCCTGCTGTTCCGCGAGTACTGGCGGCCGTTCATCGTCGTCGTCGGCCTGACGATCGGCGGGACGACATCGTTCTACGTCTACACGACCCTCATGCAGAGCTACATGAAGAAGGTGGCGGGGCTCGACGCGGACACCGTCTCGATCGTCAACCTGTGCGCGCTGACGGTGTTCATGATCGTGCAGCCGCTGTACGGACTGCTGTCCGACAAGATCGGGCGACGCACCATGCTGCTCATCTTCGGCGTGGGCTCGCTCATCATCACGTGGCCGGTGCTGGGCGCGATCCGTTCGGTCGAATCGGGCCTCGCGGCGTTCGGGTTGCAGATGTTCGCGCTGCTCATCGTCGCGTTCTACACGTCGGTCAACGCCGTCGCGAAGGCCGAGCTCTTCCCGACGCGCGTGCGCGCCCTCGGCGTCGGACTCGGATACGGCCTCGCGAACGCCGTCTTCGGTGGCACCGCGCCCTACATCGGCACCTGGTTCGCCTCCCATGGCAACGAGAAGGGCTTCCGCGTCTACCTGCTCGCGTGCGTCGCAGTGTCGCTCGCCGTGTACCTGTGGGGGCTGCGCAACAAGACGGTGACTGAACTCGATCGCGACTTCGGCTCCGCCTGGGGTGACGCGCCGGACGCACCGTCGTCCGATGACGCCCGCCCGGCGGGTCGCTGAGCGTCGCCCGCCCGCCTCATCTGCGATTCCTGTCCCCATCGGCGAATCTCGTCCACGTTCGTTCGTCCAACTTTTCCTCGAGGAGCCTGCGTGCCATCAGCTCTCGACGGCCTGCTCATCGCCGACTTCGGCCGCGTCCTGGCCGGCCCTTACGCGACGATGCTGCTCGGCGACCTGGGCGCCGACGTCGTCAAGATCGAGCGCCCTGACGGCGGTGACGACACGCGCGCCTGGGGTCCGCCGTTCACAGAGGACGGGGAGGCGACGTACTTCCTGTCGGTCAACCGCAACAAGCGCAGCGAGTTCTGGGATCTTCGCGAGCCGGACGATCTCGCCGACGCACGCGATCTCGTGACGCGCGCCGACGTCGTCGTCGAGAATTTCTTGCCGGGGACGATGGCGCGGCTGGGGCTCGGGTATGAGCAGGTGCGCGAGTGGAACCCGGGCGTCGTGTACGTCTCGATCACCGGTTTCGGCGAGTCGTCGTTGCCCGGGTACGACCTGCTCGTGCAGGCCGTCGGTGGCCTCATGTCGGTGACCGGGCCGTCTGACGAGCCGACGAAGGTCGGCGTCGCGCTCGTCGACGTCGTCACCGGTCTGCATGCTGCCGTCGGCATGCTCGCGGCGTTGCGGCATCGCGACGCGACGGGGGAGGGGCAACGCGTCGAGGTGTCGTTGCTGTCGTCACTGCTATCGGCGCTGACGAATCAGGCCGGCGCGCACGTCATGACGGGGGCCGTGCCGCGCGGCATGGGCAACCGTCACCCGTCGCTCGTGCCGTATGAAGTGTTCGAGACTGCGGATCGGCCGCTCGCCATCGCCGTCGGCAATGATCGCCAGTTCGCCTGCGCCGCAGAGGTGCTCAGTCACGACGAGTGGACGCAGGACGCCCGCTTTGCGACCAACTCCGCGCGGGTCGAGCATCGCGACGACCTCGTCCCGCTGATGCTCGAGGTGCTGTCGGCACATGGCGCGCAGGAATGGGCCGAGCGTTTCGCGGACGCCGGTGTGCCCGCCGGGCCCGTCAACGATCTCGCGCAGGCGTTCGCGCTCGCCGAGTCGGTCGGCCTCGACATGCGCGTCGACGTCGAGGGCGTCGCGCAGGTCGCCAACCCGATTCGGATGTCGGCGACGCCAGCGAGCTATCGGCGCCGCCCGCCTCGCCTGGAGGCGTGACGTCGACGTCGAGTCAGGCGAGGGCGACTCAGTCGAGATCGAGCTGAGGATTCACCGCGCCCACCGTGCGAAGGCGCTCGATGACGACGCCCGCACGACGGCGGGTTTCCGGACTCACCGCGTCGTCGGAGCGGGCGCTCACCGTCAGGCGTGTTGCGCCGTCTCGCACGCCGAGGCGAACGTAGGGCCTCTCCGCGGCGCTCGATTGCGGCGTCGCTTCCAGTGTGCTCAAGGCCGTCGCGGCATCCGACCATCCGTGGGTCCACGTCGTCGGACCCACGGCGACGGTGGCGTACGTCTGCGCACACCGGAAGGTCAGATGCGTGCTTATGCCGTCGGTGCCGGCCGCCTTGCGCAGGACGGCGACCGTCGGAGCGGTCACTCGGTCGAGATCCTCGCACTTCGTTGCGATGACGTCGGATTCTACGACGAAGGTCGCCTTCGCCGCGGGCTGTGCGCGGTCGGGGAGCAAGCGCGCTTCCGTCCGCGGGTTCGTGCGCGCCACGTCGAGATAGGCCTGCGCCTGCGCCGTCGTCAGGGCTGGGCCGGAGGTGGTCACGGCGAGGCTGTTGTCGCCGCTCGCGTTCAACCCGGCGGTGAAGAAGTGGATGGACGCTGGGATGTTTGCCGCCATTGGGTGCGCGCCCTCGGGGTAGCGGCTGCGGACGAAGGCCGCGGCGTCCCGAGCGTTCGCGGCCGTCGCGTCGTCCGTGAGGTCGATGGCGACGTCGAACCCGTAGCGCTGACCCTTGCAGCCGTCGATGCACTCGATCGCTTCCTCGGCGCGAACCCGTGCCACGCCGGGCCGCTCTTCGAGTTGCTCCTCGAGAGCATGTGCGTAGGCAGGCGCCGGCTGGGTCGGTTCGCGGAACGAGGAATCGTGCCTTGTGAGGTTGACGACGGCGACACCGGCCGCGATCAGCGCCACCACCAGGGCGAGTGCCACCGTCAGCGGCCAGCGTCGTGTCGTTGTCATGGTGTTTGGACGGCAACGCCCGCGCGCCGGTTCCACGGCCCGCGCGGCGAGCGGTTCTGGCGGGCGAGCGCGGCGGGAAGAGATTGCCTCCGGTGTTTGTTTGAATGGCCGACGAACCACAATCTTTTTTCGAGGAGCAAGGCCTGTGGCAACCATCGAACTGACCGGTGAGAAGTTCACCGAGACCATCGAGAACAACGGCATCGTCCTCGTCGACTTCTGGGCGGCCTGGTGCGGCCCGTGCCGTCAGTTCGCGCCCGTGTTCGAAGCGGCGAGCGAGAAGCACGACGACATCGTCTTCGCGAAGGTCGACACCGACGCCGAGCAGGAGCTCGCGGCGGCCGCGAACATCCAGTCCATCCCGACGCTCATGGCGTTCCGCGACGGCCTCATGGTGTTCTCCAACTCGGGCGTGCTGCCCGCGGCGGCCGTCGAGGACCTGATCCGTCAGATCCGTGAGCTGCCGATGGACGACATCCGCGCCAAGATGGAGGCCGACGCCAAGGCCCGCGAAGCCGGGATGGGCGCCGGTGGCGGCTGCGGCTGCGGCGGGTGCAACTGCGGTCGCGCCGAGAGCGAAGAGACCGCAGCCCAGGCCTGAGCCTCGACGAACGCCCGGCGCCCCGACGAGGGGTGCCGGGCGTTCGCGTGTTCATGACGCGTCATGCGCTCACCGTCGAGCGCCGCCGGTCACGGTGCGGGCCGCAGGTCCAGCGTGGGCGTCGGCACCTCGAGTGCGCGAAGCTGCGCCACGACCGTCGTCGCGTCGTTCTTCACCTCGGACGTCGCATTCGACGGTTCGCCCGTCACCGTGAGGACGGCGCCGTCGTGCTTGTACTTCAGGTAGACGCCGTCACGTCGGTACGACCCGCTGCCCGCCGGCGGGGTCATGAGCCGCGACAGGGTGTCGGTCATCGTCGACCATCCGGTCGTGTGCGTCGTCGCGCCGATCGGCACCTCACCCGCGGCGTGCTCGCACCGGAAGTGAAACTCCGCTGGCGTGCCCTTGCGGCGTATCGCCGACAGCGCGGTGACGGTGTTCGCGGCCGTCGCGTCGAGCGTCGCGCAATCGCTGGTCTTGATGGTGGAGCGAACGACGAGCGACGGCGCGTCGTCCCTGCCTGACGACGACCATGACGCCGACGACGACGGGTTGACGCGGGCAGCCGCCAAGAACGCGTCGACCTGCGTGCTCGTCAACGCGCTGGCCCTGGTCGGTGACGAAGCCATGCCGTGGCTGCCGTTGGAGGTCGGCACGATGAGAGCACCGTCCGGCGGCGAGTGCAGGCTGAAGCGGATTCGCCCGGGAGAACGTGCCCACTCCGGCGGAGCCGTGCGCGGGTAGAGCTCGTTGATCGTGCGGTTGACGTCGAGCACGTGGCGTGCGCTGGCGTCGTCCGTCAGGGTGACGTCGACCGTGAACTCATGGTCACGGCCCTGGCAGCCGTCGATGCAGTTGACCTTCATGACGACGCGCGAATTCGCCACGCCAGGCTGGTGGCGCACGGCGTTCTCGATGTCGCGCGCGATCGCCGGGTCCGGCTGTGCCGGCTCCGATCCGCCGTGCCCGCCTGGGGCACCGATTCGGGACGACAGCGCGAACGCCGAAACGGCGCCGATGATGCCCAGCACCGCGACGGCGATGGTGATGATGATGGACCGGCGCATGTCTTGCTTCCCTCGATGGTGTGCTGGTGTGACGTGCGCGCGGGGTGTGGTGGTTCCGTCGAGGCCGGTGGTGATGGCGTGCCGGCGCACCGCACGGCAGTGCTCTATCTCGTGTGTTTCGCGCGCCGCCGCCGGGCTACGAGATCGCACGAGGCACTTCTTGGCCCGGCGTGTGCGGCGAGGGGTTTCCTGTGGACCGGCGGGATCAGGGGGTCTCGAGGCCGCCCCTCCACGTTGAGGTGCGTGGCCAGCTGCGTGTTGGATGGGCGCATGACTTCTTGGATCGCCCCGCATCTCGTCCTCGGCACGATGCATTTCGGCACGAAGACGGACGGGGCGACGTCATTCGCCCTCATGGATCGCTACGTCGACGCCGGTGGGCGCACGCTCGACACGGCCAACTGCTATGCGTTCTGGGCGAATCCGACGGGTGCGGGCGGCCAGAGCGAGCAGACGATCGGGGCGTGGCTGCGCGCCAACGCCGGCATCCGCGAAGGTTTGACGATTGCGACGAAGGTGGGTCAGGAACCGGCGCGGGCCGGCGACTTCACCGAGTGGGAGGGCCTCGCGCCTGACGTCATCGCCACCCAGTTCGAGCGAAGCCGAGAACGTCTCGGCATCGACGTCGTCGATGTCTACTGGGCGCACGGTGAGGATCGTTCGACGCCGATGCCCGACGTCGTCGCGGCGCTGGGTTCCCTTGTCGCGCGAGGGAAGGTGAGCCGGCTCGGTGTCAGCAACCACTCGACGTGGCGCGTCGAGCAGGCACGCATGCTGGCCGCCGAGCAGGGCGTCGAGCCGTTCACGGCGCTGCAGCTGACGACGTCGTACGTCCGCCCGCGCCCCGACACGCAGGTGCCGGGCAAGGATCACCGTTTCGGGTTCGTCAGCGACGAGACGATCGGCTATCTCGAGACGCATGACGACCTCGAGTGCTGGGCCTACAGCCCGCTGATCCAGGGTGCGTACGACCGTGACGACCGGCCGCTGCCCGAGGTCTACGACCACCCGGGGACGACGCGTCGCCTCTCGGCGCTGCGGTCGGTGGCTGACGAACTGGGCGCGCAGCCCGGGCAGGTCGTGCTGTCCTGGCTCGTGCAGGGCAGCCCGTCGATGCGCCCAATCGTCGGGGCAAGTTCGCTCGAGCAGCTCGACGCCGCACTGGCTGCTCCGAAGCTCAGCGACGCTCATATGGCGCGCCTCGACTCGGCTCGCTGACGATCCCCCCTCGTGCGCTGGGTGGCGCGAGTGCTGGTGGTAAGCGCGTCAGGCTTCCTCATGTGCGTCAGCCCGCGAGATGAAGAGATGAGGCGGTGAGTCGTCGCGTCCGAGGAAACCGTCAGGAAATCGCGTCGTGTTCGTGCACCTCGAGCGCGCCGGACGGGCACCGCGCCACGGGTGCGCCTCCGTTCGGGTCGTGGCTGCCGTCTGTGAGGAACCGCATCCTCGACGCTATTCCGCCCGGGCCAGGACCATCGCGATGCCGACGCGGCCTGTCACGCCGAGTTTGGTGGCGGCCGACGTCAGGTGTTGTTTCACCGTGCTCTCGCTCAAGAACAATTCGGCGGCGATGGCGGGGTTCGACATCTCCTGCGCCACCATCTCGACGATCTCGCGCTCACGGTCACTCAACCGTGCGAGCTTCGCGCGAGCGTCCATGCGCGCGGCGCCCCCGGCGTCGAGGTATCCGGTGCGCAGATGCGCAGCGCTCGCGGGCGACATGGGGCTGCGCCCCTCGTGTGCGTCGCGGATCGCGCCGTACAGCGCCTCGCGCGCCGACGCCTTGAGGATGAACCCGACGGCACCGGCGTCCATCGCCTGCGGCACGTACTCCTGCTCGTCGAACGTCGTGAGAATGATGACGCGCGGTGCGTTCGGCCGCCTCGTCAGTGCGCGCGTCGCGTCGATGCCGTTGATGCGCTCCATACGCACGTCCATGAGGACGACATCCGGGTGATGTGCTGTGACGACCCCGATCACCTCATCGCCGTCGCTCGCCGTCGCGACGAGTTCGATACCGGGCGCGGCCTTGAGCATGACGCGGATGAGGTCGAGCACCATAGGGTCGTCGTCGACGGCCATGACGCGGATCGCGCGCTCAGCGCCGTCATGGGCCGGAAGGGATGCGCCGTCGGGGCGGTCAATGTCGTTCATGCTCAACTGCTTTCGTACTCTCGTCGCATTCGACACGTGTGGTGCCGTGGATCGAGCCGTCGTCAGACACGCGGCATCGTCCACGGCAGCGTGGCGCTCGCGGTGAAGCGGCGACCGTCGGGTGACGGGCCTGCCCAGAACGATCCTCCGACGTCCTGAGCGCGCCGCGCCACGCCCGTCAGGCCGGTTCCCGAACCATCCGATCGGGCAGCGCGCGCGACATCGGGCAGCGGGTTGGTCGTCGAGATCGTGATGCCACCGCGCGCGTCACCGCGGATGTCGAGCTGCACGAGAGAGCCCGGCGCGTGCTTGCGCGCGTTCGTCAGCAGTTCGGTGGTGATGCGGTACGCGCTGCGCGAGATGACGGGGTCCAGCGGGTGCGACTGATCGACGAACACGTTCGAGCTGACGGGCGTGCCCGCGTCGATGCACTCGCGCACGAGATCGGCGATGTCGGCCAGATCGTGGTGATCCGCCGACTCGTCGGTCGCGCCGGTGCGCAGCATCGCGAGCAGCGAACGCAGATCCGTCATCGAACCGGCCGCGCCCTCCTGGATCTGCCGTGCGCGATCCTCGACGTCACGCGAACCCGCCTCCTGCGCCTCGATCTCGAGAGCGTTGGCCTGCATCGACAGCAGACTGAGGCGGTGGCCGAGCACGTCGTGCACCTCGCGTGCGAGGGCCTCGCGCTCGTCCTTCTCCGCCATCTGCCGGCCGAGATCATGCACCTTTGCCTGCGTCTGCTGGGCCCGGGCGCGCGCCTCGTCCGCCTGTCTGACGGCGTGTTGCGCGCGGACGTCCGACTGCCGCGCCTGCGCCTGCGCCTGCTGGGCATGGGCGCGTTCGTGGTGCGCGACGGCGGCGGCGCGCGAGGCGTCACGGCGGCTGCGACGCACGAGCGCCACCCCCGCGAACAGGCCGACGAGCAGGGCGGTGATGAGCGCGACCTGCCACCACGGCATCGCCGGCCACGAGCCGGACGAGCCGTCAGGGTGCTCGATGCTGTTCCAGAAACTCGTGCCGTCGCGGGTGCCGCGCGAGTCACGCCAGACGGCGACGAACGTCGTCAGCGTGGCAGCGGCACTGACGGCGACGTGCGCGCGGACGTCAGGGTGCCACACGATGACGCTCGCCATCGCGATGAGCGCGGGCAGACTGTCGGTGGGCAGGACGAGGCCGGGCAGGCACGCGAGGGCAGCGGTGACGAGCAGCGCCGTCGTCGAACGCAGCCGCCAGCACAGGCCGACGGACGCTGCGATCGAGGCGAGAAACGCGGTGACGCTGAGCGCGTTGCCCGAGCCGCCGGGCGCCGCGCCGTCCATGCGCGGGGTGACGTAGGCCGCGGCCAGCGACGCGGAGAAGATGGTGCCGACGATGATGGCGACGTTCGCGGCACGACGACGTGCACGTGAGGAGCTGCCAAGAGGCGCAGTCGAATTCGTGGCCGCGGGCGGGGTGCCGAAGGACGCAGCCGGCCTGTTCGGCGGGTCGGTGCGGGGCGCTGGCATCGTCACGCCGCTCACCCTAGACGTGGCCACCGACAACGTGGCGTTCTGCGCCTGGTCGGGGGTGCACATCTGCGATTTTCGTACATATTCGCAGGGCCGGTTTCCGTGACGCATGGGCGCGAATCCGCGCTCGACGGTCGGCACCGTCACCGATGTCAATGCGATGCTGCGCATCCTGTTCTCGCGCATCGCGACGCCGAGCCTCGGCGGCCCGCGGGCGTACTCGTTCATCGTCGCGTCGGCTTCGGGTCGGGCTCCCTCAGAAGCCGACGGCACCCGCGAGGTGCGGCAGTTCACCGTCACCGGGGGCATGTGCGTGCGCTGCGAGGGGCGCGGCAGCGTCAGCGACTTCGGCCTCGATCAGCTCTTCGACAAGGCCAAGTCGCTCGCCGAGGGCGCTCTCACCGTCCCGGCATGACGATGGACGGCTGGTACGGCCGCATCTTCGCCTGCTCGAAGTTCTTCGACATGGACAAGCCGATCAAGGACTACTCCAAGCGCGAGCTCGACAACCTCCTGCACAAGGAGCCGACGAAGATCAACGTCGACGGCGTCAACCTCACGTACGAGGGCGTCATCCCGCGCGTCCAGCGTTCGATGCTGAGCAAGGATGCGGCCACGAAGATCCTCGACCGGCTGCACGACGTCGGACTCGGCTACCTGCGCATCGGTCAGCCCCTGACGACGCTGTCGGGCGGCGAGCGCCAGCGCCTCAAGCTTGCGACACACATGGGCGACAAGGGCGGCACGTACATCCTCGACGAGCCGACGACGGTCCTGTACCTCGCCGACGTCCGCACGTTGCTCGAACTGCTCGACGCACTCGTCGACGCGGGCAAGAACGTCGTTGTCATCGAGCACCACCAGGCCGTCATGGCGCACGTCGACTGGATCATCGACCTCCCCGGCGCCGGTCATGACGGTGGCCGCGTCGTGTTCGAGGGGACGCCGGCCGACCTCGTGGCCGCCCCCTCGACCCGGACGGGCCAGCACCTCGCGTCGTACGTGGGGGCCCGAACCGCGGGCGGTGATGACGTACGCGCGGCGCGCTCTCGCCGTGAGCGCGAGCGCGGTTGAGTCAGTTGTTGCCGGGTGAGTCAGTCACGGCTGACGCAGGTCGCACCAACTGACTCAGTTGGCTTCGCCGGGGCGAGTGAGGGGGGCGGGCTCGATCGCTCGACACCATTCTCGGCGGCTCTGCCCGATCGGGCAGGTGACGTCTGACTGATCGGGTGATGTGGCAGGTGCTGCCGGGCAGCGAATCTTCGGGGGTCGCAGCCGAGCAATCGGCGGATGCGGCACTTCCATTCACCCGACGCGATCTGCGTCGACTCTTCCCCGGAGTGCACGATGAACAACAGCAACGGCGCTACCCCCTTCGACGGTTCGACCGGCCAGAACGGCAACAACGGCGCGCAAGGCTACCCGCAGGGCGCGCAGGGCTACCCCCATAACGGCTACCCGCAGAACGGCCAGCAGGGCTACCCGCAGCAGCAGTGGCAACCGCAGGAGCCGCCGAAGAAGAAGAACTTCTTCGTCCGTCACAAGATCCTGACGGGGCTGCTCGCCCTCTGCGTCGTCGGTGGCATCGCCAGCGCGGCAGGCGGCGGCAACAAGGACGACTCGTCCGCGTCGAGCGCGTCCTCGTCCGGCACGTCGAAGAGCGACGCGAAGAACACCGCGAATGACGAGTCGAAGAAGGAGGAGAAGAAGGACGCTCTGCCGGCCGTCGGGCAGTCGGTGACGGACGGCAAGTTCACCTTCACCGTGACGAAGATCGAGCGCGACGTGCCGAGCATCGGCGGCGAATATCTCAACAAGAAGGCGCAGGGCGCGTACACGCTCGTGCACGTGACGGTGAAGAACACCGGCACCGAGACGCAGTCGCTGTCGGCTGACGACCAGAAGGCCTACGACGCGAACGGGGTCGGCTACGAGGCGACCTCGGACGGCGCCATCTACATCGAGGGCAACGACACCCTCTACACCGAGATCAACCCCGGCAACACGCTCAAGGGCATCCTCGTCTTCGACGCGCCGAAGGGCACGAAGTTGACGAAGGTGCGCCTGCACGACTCGATGTTCTCCAACGGCGTCGAAGCCTCCCTCTGAAGGCTCACCCCTGACGCCGTGTGCCGCAGCGTGATCCCCACATCACGCCCCGCGCAGGGCTCTCGGACCCCCTCGTCCCATCGACCTGAACGCCGCGCGACACCTCCCGCGTCGACGTTCGGCGGCGCCCGGTGTTCTTCCCGCCGGCGCCGCGCCCGCTCCCTGCACGCCTGAACCGGCACGCATCGGCGGCAGGACTCTTGGGGAAGAGGGAGACGCCCGTCATCGCATCCGCGGTGGCGGGCGCTTCCGTTCCGCAGCACTCTCAGCCTCCCCACAGCGCCGGGATTCCGTGCTTGTCAGCGCGACGTGCTTGGGTGGTGGCATGAATCTTCACGATGCTCTCTCCTCGACGAGCGAGGCCCCGGCCGACGCCGTGCTCGATGTCGTCGCCCGCCGCAGCAGCCCGGCCGTGTTCGATCCGACGTACGACCTCTCCGACACCGACCTCGCGACGCTGTTCGACGCGGCCCGCTGGGCGCCGAGCGCCGGCAACTCGCAGCCGTACCGTTACCTCGTCGGTCGCCGTCAGGGCGACGAGTGGGATCCGACGTTCACCGCCATCGTCGAGACGCTCGCGCGCGGCAATCGACGCTGGGCGCCGGCTGCGTCGATGCTCGCCGTCTCGTTCGTGCAGGTTGCGAAGCAGCCGGAGACGTCGAAGGAGTTCGTCTTCGGTGCCACCGCCGCACACGACACGGGCCAGGCGACGGCGTACCTGACGCTGCAGGCGCACGCGATGGGCCTCGCCGTCCACCAGTTCGCCGGGTTCGACCACGACGCCATCGCTACGCGAGCCGCGTTCGGTGAGGCATGGGCGCCGATGGCGGGCATCGCCGTCGGCCGCGCCTGGCCCGACGCCGAACGCGACGGTGAGCACGCCGCCGTCACGACGCTCGCCGGCCGCGTCGAGGAATACGACCTCACCGCCAACATCGAGCGCGAGAACAAGCCGCGTCGCCGCCGCTCGCTGACGGACGTCGCGTTCGAACTCGACTGATCGACGACCCCGACGCGACGCGCTGGCTCGTGCTGCTCGCGTTCGCTCGCCGCGAACACGCGCAGTCGACACGACTTCGTCGGCGCGCTGCCCCCACCGTCGACGTTCGACGTGAGACGGTGGGGGGACCAGTCGTCAGGTCGGGGAGGGCCACGACGCACCGTCGGCGTGCCCTACCCGCTCTTCATCAGGCCACCATCGCGCCCCATCAGGCGCCCTTCACGCCAACCCCCAGCTCTCGGAGCCTCAGCATGAACCGCCACCCGCAACCCGACACCGCAGCCGATGCCCCCGGCATCACGAGCTTCACCGACGAGCAACTCATGCGCGTCGCGCGCCTGTTCGCCTCGGACGAGTCGCTCGCCGCGCACCTCGACGACCTGCCCGACGGCGGTGAGCGACGCCGCGTCGAGCTCGCGAGCACGCCGCACCTGCAGATGTGGGCGATCAGCTGGCCGGCCGGGTCGACGAGCGAATGGCACGACCACGGGCGCGCGACGGGCGCGTTCGTCGTCGTCAAGGGAGCTTTGCGCGAGAAGCGCTGGGTGCGCGGCACCACCGTCAGCGCGATCGTCGAGGCGGGGGAGAGCCGCACGTTCGCCGGTGATCTCGTGCACCGCACGGCCCCCGTCGGCGATGCCCCGGCGCTGAGCGTTCACGCCTACGCGCCGTCGCTCGTCGGGGCCCGCATGTACGAGGTGGTGGACGGCTCGCTCGTCGCGATCGCCGCCTGAGCCGCGGACGCGCCAGGAGCCGAAGTGGGCAAGGCGCGGGGCGGCGTCGCACTGCCGTCACATGGTGCGCATGAGTGAAGCCGCGCCCACTCGTGTCGGTCCCGACAGTCTGCGTTCGCGTCTGCGCCCCATGAGCGGGCGCGACCGCACGAGGGCGGACGCGTCGGAGCACGCTCGAGCTGCTCTTCGACCTGACGTTCGCCGTCGCCGTCGCCACGGGCGCGTCGCAGCTCGCGCACTCGCTCGCGCACGGGCACGTCGCGGCGGGCGTCGGATCGTCGTGTTTCACGAGCTTCGGCATCATCTGGGCGTGGATCGACTACTCGTGGTTCGCGAGTGCCTACGACACCGACGACTGGCTGCACCGGCTGCTGACGATGGTGCAGATGATCGGTGTCGTCATCTTCACGATCACCACGCTCGTGACGCCCATCGAACTCGCCGAGCCCGCCGTCGCCGAACGCGGCACCGGGGCGCCATGGCACGCGCATCACATCGTCGAACGGCACGGCCAGCTGACGATCATCACGATCGGTGAGATCGTCACGGGTACCGTCCTGACGCTGCAGGGCATCAAGGACATCGAGGGCCAGGGCATCGACTGGACGGGCGCCGTGCTCGTCGCCATCAGCGGCCGCCGCGATCGCGTTCGGGTTCTGGTGGGCGTACTGCATCCCCAACTTCGGCGCGGTGCTGCACCGTCACCGTGGGCGTTCGTCCGGCTTCGGGTACAGCCACGTCCTCATCTGGCCGGCGCTCGCGGCCGTCGGTGGTGGTCTGCACGTCATGGCGCAGGCGTTCGAGAACGTCTCGGTCATGCACGTCGACCCTGTCGTCCTTGCGATCTGCACGATCGTGCCGTGAATCATGGTCATCGCGTTCGAACTCTTCTCCCGTGCCCAGCACGAGGCGCACGTCCTTGAGAGCCTCGGGGTCGAGGGGCACGAGGTCGACGGCCGTCGCGCCGAGGTGTCGTGACGTCTGGGCCCGGTGCTCGGAATGGCTGCGCCGGATCCGTGCCCGCACGCCACGTCGCGTGCCGGCGTCGACGAATCGCCCCACGAGGGCGGGTCGCGTCACTAGGCTGGCGGGATGGCGAATGTGGAGACGACGATCACGGGCGGCATCGCGCACGTGAAGCTGAACCGTCCGGAGAAGTTGAACGGCCTGACGCTGCCGATGCTCGGCGAGCTCGTCGCCGCTGCGCATCACGTGCGCCGCAACAAGGGGGTGCGCGCTGTCGTCATCTCGGGCGAGGGGCGGTCGTTCTGCGCGGGCCTCGACTTCGGTGAGGTCATGGCGAAGCCGGTGAAGATCGTGCCCGTCTTCCTGCCGCGTCCGTGGCGTGGCACGAACACGTTCCAGGAGGCGTGCTGGGCGTGGCGGCGCGTGCCGGTGCCCGTCATCGTCGCGGTGCACGGTCACTGCTACGGCGGCGGGTTGCAGATCGCGCTCGCCGGCGACTACCGCTACACGACAAGTGATGCGCAGTGGTCGGTGCTCGAGGGCAAGTGGGGGCTGATTCCCGACATGTCGGGCGTGCAGTCGCTCAAGGAACTCGTCGGCATCGACGTCGCGAAGAAGCTGACGATGACCGCCGAGATGCTCTCCGGTGAACGCGCGGTCGAGCTGGGCCTCGCGTCGGAGGTGGCTGACGACCCGCTCGCCGCGGCGATGGATCTGGCGCACGAGCTGACGCAGAAGTCTCCCGACCAGCTGGCCGCCGCCAAGCGTCTGTTCAACCGGTCATGGAACACGTCCGCACGCACGACGTTCCGGCGCGAGCGCGCCGAACAGTTCGTCCTGCTCATGGCGCAGAACACGGCGAAGGCGCGCAAGGCGGCGTTCGCGAAGGCCGGCGCCAAGCAGGCGCAGCTGGCCGAAGCTCGCGCGGCGAAATACAGCCCGCGCGTTCTGCCCTGAGCCGCGTCCTGCCTTGAGCGGCGTGATGTCTGGCCGACCTGTGAGCGCCCTCGTCCCCGCTGGGGTCGGGCCTTCCTCGACGATCGGCCACCGAGTCGCTACGTGAGTAGTCCCATCGTCGTCAGCGCCGGGCTCTGATGCGCCAGGCCCCGATCCTGCTCGTGCAGGTCGGGGGCCTCGTCTCTTCGGTACGGCGGGTGGGGCCGCCGGCTCGGAGCAGACTCAGGCCGGCGCCGTCGCGCGCGCGTCGTCAGCCGTTGCGTCGGTGGCTGCGCCGGCGACGTGAGCGCCGCGCGCGGCGGTGTCCTCGTGCGTGAGGGCGTTGGGAGTGCGGCTCTCGTCGCTGGTGGCTCCGCGGCTGCGCAGGCGGTTGAGCAGGCCGTCGACGCTCCAGCGGCCGGGGCCGACGATCGCGAAGACGAAGGCGGCGAGGCCGAGGGCGGCGACGAGTTCCCAACCGCTCTCGTCGACGAAGACGCCGTGGCTGCGGTGCACGAACCACCAGGCACCGGCGAGGTCGACGGCGACGAGGAGGCCGGCGAGCGGCGTCAGCACGCCGAGCACGAGCATGCCGCCGCCGATGAGTTCGGTGAGGGCCGCGAACCATGCGGAGGCGTGCGGCGCCGGGACGCTCATCTTCTCGAACATCGCGGTGGTGGCGTCGATGCCGTTCGTGTGCAGCTTCTGCCATCCGTGGGCGATGAGGACGGCTCCGAGCAGGGCGCGGGCCAGCAGGAGCCCGGCGTCACGGATCGGGGCGGGCAGGGTGAACAGGTTGCCGGTGGTGCGCATCGGTCCTCACAAGGTTGGTGATGTGTCACCTAAAGCTTGGCATGCTCGGTAGGTGACGTGTCAACCAGGCGCTAGGGTGAGTGGTATGAATCACGACGGTCGATGGCTGCGCTCCGACGAGGAAGCGTTGTGGCGCGCCTGGCTGGGTGTTCATGCTCGTCAGCACGTGGTCATCGCGCGCGACCTCAAGGCCAGTGGTCTCTCCGAGCCTGACTTCGAGGTACTCGTTCATCTCACCGACGCACCCGACGGGCAACGTCGCCTCTCCGAACTCGCCGCCGGGTTGCAGTGGGAACGAAGCCGCGTCTCTCACCAGGTGACGCGCATGGCCAAGCGTGGTCTCGTCGAGCGCCATGACGTGGCCGAGGACGCGCGTGGCGCGCGCGTCGTCATCACGCGTGAGGGGCGCGCAGCAATCGAGAAGGCCGCGCCCCCTCATGTGGCGAGAGTGCGTGAGGTGTTCATCGACCGTCTCGACGCGGCTGATCGCGTCGACCTCGCGCGGATCCTGCGCAAACTCGTTCCCTGACGACGCGTCGCCTACCCCATGCGCCCACATGCACCTGCGTGCAAGTGCACCCGGGTGCACGTGCACGCAAGAGGGCGGGCGGCGCCGCGACGCGACGTGGAACGGCGGGGCCGGCCGCGGGCCGGCCGGGCACAGACCTGGAATCGCCTGGTCAGATCAGGTGGTTCAGAACAGGCCGGTGATGTGGCCTTCGGAGTCGACGTCGATGGCCAGCGCGGCGGGCTTCTTGGGCAGGCCGGGCATCGTCATGAGGGATCCGCAGACGAACACGACGAAACCGGCGCCGGCGGCGAGGCGAACTTCGCGCACCTCGAGCACGTGGCCGGACGGGGCGCCGCGCATCGCGTCGTCGGTCGTGAACGACTTCTGCGTCTTGGCGATGCAGACGGGCAGGTGGCCGTAGCCCTCGGCCTCGAACTGCGCGATCTGCTTCGCCACCGCCGGCGGAATGGCGATCGAGCCGGCACCGTAGATCGTCGTCGCGATCTTCTCGACCTTCTCGACGAGCGTCAGACCGTCGTCGTAGGTGAAATGGAGATCGGGCGTGCCGCCCTCGGTCGCCTCGACGATGGCGCGCGCGAGGCCCGCCGCGCCGGCGCCGCCATCGGAGAAGTGGGTGCACACCTCGACGCGCGCGCCGAGCTTCTCGATGCCTTCGACGAACGCGGCGATCTCGGCGTCGGTGTCGCTGGGGAAGCGGTTGAGGCCGACGACGACGGGCAGGCCCCACACCTCGCGCAGGTTGTGCAGGTGCCGTTCGATGTTGCTCATGCCGGAGCGCATCGCGTCGACGTTCTCGCTCGTCAGGTCGGTGACGGTGACGCCGCCGTGGTACTTCATCGAGCGGATCGTCGCGACGAGGACGGCGGCGTCGGGGCGCAGGCCGGTGAAGCGGCACTTGAGGTCGATGAACTTCTCGGCGCCGAGGTCGGCGCCGAAACCGGCCTCCGTCACGACCCAATCGGCATGGGCGAGAGCAGTGTTCGTCGCCGTCACCGAGTTGCAGCCGTGCGCGATGTTCGCGAACGGGCCGCCGTGGACGAATGCCGGGTTGCCCTCGAGCGTCTGCACGAGGTTGGGCGCGAGCGCGTCGGCGAGCAGTGCCGTCATCGCGCCGTGGGCGCCGAGGTCGGCGGCCGTCACGGGCTCCGTGTCGTAGGTGTGGCCGACGACGATGCGGCCGAGGCGCTCCTTGAGGTCGTCGATCGACGTGGCGAGGCAGAAGATCGCCATGACCTCGGAGGCGACGACGATGTCGAAGCCCGACTCGCGCGGCACGCCGTTCGTCGGGCCGCCGAGGCCGATGACGATGTCGCGCAGTGCGCGGTCGTTCATGTCGAGCACGCGCTTGAACGTGATGCGGCGCGGGTCGATGCCCAGTTCGTTGCCCTGCTGCAGGTGGTTGTCGATCAGCGCCGCGAGCAGGTTGTGCGCCTCGGCGATGGAGGCGAAGTCGCCGGTGAAGTGCAGGTTGATGTCCGTCATCGGGTTGAGCTGGCTCTTGCCGCCCCCGGCGGCGCCGCCCTTCATGCCGAACACGGGGCCCATCGACGGCTCGCGCAGCGCAGCGGCGGCCGTCTCACCGATGTGGGCGAGGCCGTCGACGAGGCCGACGGTGGTCGTCGTCTTGCCCTCACCGGCGGGCGTCGGGCTCGTCGCGGTGACGAGAATGAGTTTGCTGCCCTCGCGACGCTGCATGCCCTGCACGTATGGCAGCGAGACCTTCGCCTTGTGCGGGCCGTACCGGAAGATCTCGTTCGCGGGGATGCCGATCTTCGCGGCGATCTCCTCGATCGGCAGCATCGGTGTGGCAGCGGCGATTTCGACGTCGGTCGGCATGTCTTCCTCGGGTCTGGTGAAGCGCAGGTCGGACGCCCGAGCGCGAGCGTCCGTCTCGACGGTAGAGCGTTACTGACGAGTTGGGGCGCGATTGACGCAAGGTGTCGTTCGGATGCGAACGGGTGGGCCTGGTTGGAGTGTGCTGCTGCGTTCCGAGGGCGCGCAGGACACGATCTCCGGGTTTCAGATGCGCCCCGTCGCGAGTGCCGCGTACATGAGGGCCGCGACGGTCTCGCCGTCGCTGATGGTGCTGTCACGGACGAGGCTCATCGCCTCGTCCCATGGTACGAAGCGGACGGCGTCGATGCCCTCGGCAGCTTGCTCGGCTTCCACGTCGACGGTGGCGCTCGCGATGTCGGCTGCGTCGGCCACGGTGCCGTCACCCAGGGCACCGACGTTGCCGGGCGGCTCGACGTCCGCGCGGCCGCCGATCGTCAGACCCGTTGCGAGATAGACGAACTCGGGTGCATCGCACACGCCGTTGAGCGCGTTCATCCGCCCGATCTCGTGCCACTCGGATGCCACGAAACCGGTCTCCTCGAGCAGCTCGCGGCGTGCTGCGTCGAGCAGGTCGTCGCCGTCGCACCCGCCTGCCGGGACCTCCAGCGACATGCCGCGCGTCGCGTAGCGATACAGCGAGACCATGAGCACGGCCCCGTCGTCATCCATCGCGACGACGAACACCGACGGATGCTGCATCGTCACGACGCCGTAGATGCCCTCGCCGCCGTCGGGCCGTAGAACGGCGTCCTCGCGCACGGCGATCCACGGGTTCGAGTAGACCTCGCGGGAGCCCGTCGTCGTCCACCCGCCGTGCGCGTCACTCATGCGGCCGGCGGTGCGTCAATAGCTTCGACCTCGACGTCCTCAGCAGGCTTGCCCGCGACGAACACGAGCGTCTTGTAGCCCCAGAACCGGAACAGTGTCGCGAGCACGAGCCCGACGCCGTTGGCAGAGATGTTGTCCGCGAGCTTGCTCGTCAGGCCGAGGACGTAGTGGCTGAATCCGAGGCAGCCCATGGCGATGAGTCCGCCGACGGCGCTGACGGCGAGGAAGATGAGCACCTCGTGGTGCACCTGCTCGCGCCGCGTGTCCTTGAGCGTCCAGTAGCGGTTGCCGAGCCACGCGACGAGGACGCCGAGCGCCGTCGAGACGAGCTTCGCCGTGACGGCCTGGTCGTACATGATGCCGTGCCCATCAGGGCCGGCATAGCGAAGCACGTTGAACCCGCCCGCGTCCGCGACGAAGGCGAGCCCGCCGACGACGACGAAGCTGATGAGCTGCTGACGCGCGGCCAGCAGCCGCTCCATCATGCGGCGGCTCTTCGTCGATCCGGGCGGTGCGTCGGGAATGGTCACTGAGGCTGCTTTCGGCTGACGTCGGGGTCGCTCGATTCTAGGGCGGTGATGACGGGGGCCGCGCTGTCCGTCGGGGCGCCTGGGTCGTGCGCGGCACCTGCGACGATCGCGCCGCGGTCGGCCTCGCGTGCTTCTCGTCGCACCTTCCGATCAGGCGCGCGCCGCCAACCGCGCCGGCAGCGTCGCGTATCCCCGCAGGATGCGCGTGGGCCGACGGGTGGAGCCCGGCAGCAGTTCGACGTCGAAGCGGTCGAAGAACACGCGCAGCGCGACCTCGCTCTCCATCCGTGACAGGGCCGCGCCGAGGCAGAAGTGGCGCCCGGACGAGAACGCCAGGTGCTCGCGCGCGTTCTCGCGGTGCACGTCGAACGCGTCGGGGTCGTCGAAGATCTTCGGGTCGCGATTGGCTGCCGCCAGGACGGTGACGACGAGCGTCCCGGCGGCGACGTCGACGTCTGCGACGCGCGTGTCGCACGTCGCCGTGCGCGCCGTCAGCAGCACGGGCGGGTCGAAACGCAGCGTCTCCTCGACGGCGTTGAGCCAGGACGCCTTGCCGCTGCGCAGCGCCGCGAGCTGCTCGGGGTGGTCGACGATGAGCCGGATGGCGTTGCCGAGCAGGTTGACGGTTGTCTCGAAACCGGCGGCGAGGACGAGCCCGGCCACCGACTTGAGCTCCTGGTCGCTGAGGCCGACGCCGTCGTCCTGCGCCTGGATGAGCGCGCTGAACAGGCCGTCACCCGGCTGCGCTCGCTTGGCGGCGAGGTGGGTCTCAAGCCACGCGTCGAACTCGTCGAGCGCGCTCTCGGTGCGGCGGAACGTCGCCCAGTCGAGCCCCAGGTCGAGGCTCGAACCGGCGTGCCCGCCGAGACGCAGCACCGTCTCGTACTCGCTCTCGGGGACCCCGAGGATCTCGGCGATGACGGTGACGGGCAGCTGCTCGCAGTAGCGCGCGACGAGGTCGACGTCATGCCCGGCGCGCGCGTCGGCCTCGAGGTCGTCGAGCAGCTCGGTGGCGACCTGCTCGGTGCGTTCGCGCAGGGCCTCGACGGCGCGCGCGGTGAACACGCGGGTGACGAGCTTGCGGTTGCGCGTGTGCGTGGGGCCGTCCGTGGCCAGCAGGGACGGCGGCTCGAGCGGCCCGATCGTCGTGCTCGCCGCCCACGTCAGCGCGCCGCGGACCGCGCGCGAGGTGTCGCCGGGGAGGCCGGTGCGGAAGTCGTTGCTCGTCAGCACCTCCTTGACGGCGTCGTGCTCGCCCGTCAGCGTCGAGAGCTTGCCGGTCACGATGGCGCCGCCGCCGCGGATGCGCGCGAGGATCGGCGCGAGCTCCTCCGGCAGCAGGCCCGTCGTCTCGGTGCTCAGCACCCCCTGTGGGTCGCCCTGCGACGCGACGCGCACCAGCGCCCTGCGCGGGATGGCGTGCTGCAGGCTCCAGCGCACGCTGGGTGTGGCGTGCTCGACCAGGCGGCGGGGGATCCGCGTGGTGAGGGCGGACATGAGGCCTCCAACGGCTGTGAACGTGTCTCACGTCACACTACAGATGTAGGGCGGTGACGGGAACACCTCGCGGCTGACGTCGCCCGCTCCGGCTCTGGCACGGCGCCTTCGACGCGCTGTGCCCGCTCGTCGCACGGGTGTTCGTTCGATGTTCACGTCGCGGCGTAGCGGGGCGTGGGGGCCTCTGGAGTACGGTCACGGCATGGCTGACGTCCTGATGCGCACCGTTGATCTGGCTCAGGCTTCGAGGCAGCAGGGTGGCTCTGAGCGCCTCTCGGCCTACCTTGCGCGCCCTGGCGGGGACGGGCCGTGGCCCGGCGTCGTCATGGTGATGGAGATCTTCGGCGTGAACGACGACATGCGTGCGCACGCGGAACGCATGGCGTCGTGGGGGTACGTCGTCATCGTGCCCGATTTGTATTCCGACGCTCGCGCCGCTGTGGCACGTGGCCGGCTTCGGCGGCAGCCGCGACGACGCCGAGCGCGCCTAGCAGCGTATCCACGACTATTTCGACGCCCATCTGCATGTTCCGGCAGCAGCGTCGGCACCTACCGTCAGCTGACTCAGCGGGCATGATCATCCCTTCGACGGGCAGGTGAGAGCGTGACCGTCCAACCGTCAGGTCGCCGCTCGTCAGCGTCGTGCTGGTTCGTCCTCGCCGCACTCGCCGGCGTCATCCATGCCGCGGTGACGCTCTACTGGGCGCTGGGTGAGCGGGGGTTGTTGTGGACGATGGGTGACAGCTTCGTGGCTCAGTTCGCCGACATCATGTGGGTCTTGTACCCGGTGGCGTTGGTCAAGGGCGTGAGTGCGGTCGCTCCGCTCTGGCTGGCGAGGCGGGGCTGGCCGCTGCGTCGTCTGACGCGCCCCGTCTGCTGGGTAGGGAGCGTCGTGCTCGTGGCGTGGGGTGGCGCGAACACGGTGCTCGCCAACGCCGTGTTGCTCGGCGCTGTTCGCCCTGACGGAGGCTTCGACCGTGCCGCGATGATCGGGCATGCCTGGATCTGGGATCCGCTGTTCCTGGTGTGGGGCGCAAGCCTCGCCGCGGGTCTGTGGTCGACGCGCCACAGCGAGGGCCAGCCGACGGAGTGAAGCGGGCGCATCTGCTCGCGAGGTGCGCCACGCACCCGGCCTCCCCTGACCAGGCGACGACGACGGCGCCGTCGCTGCGTGCTTCCGAGATCACCACGAGTCCGGCCTGCCTGACGCTCGCGGTTGTCACCCCCGGCTGACACACTGACGGCATGAACTTCCGCTCGCTCTATGCTCACGGTTTTGCGCGCGTTGCTGCGGTGACGCATCCCGTCGCGCTCGCCGATCCGACGACGAACGCGGCGCGCGTGCTCGACGTCGCCCGCGAGCTGCACGACCGGGGCGTCGCAGCGGCGGTGTTCCCCGAACTCGACCTCACCGGCTACAGCATCGACGACCTGGTCTTCCAGGACGTGCTGCTCGACGACGTGCTCGCGGCCATCAAGACGATCACCGACGACTCCGAAGGTCTGACGCCGGTGCTCGCCGTCGGCGCGCCGCTGCGCAAGGGCACGCGGCTGTTCAACTGTGCCGTCGTCATCAAGGACGGCGAGGTGCTCGGCGTCGTGCCGAAGAGCCACCTGCCCACCTACAAGGAGTTCTACGAGAAGCGCTGGTATGCACCGGGTCTCGACCAGCGCGGGCAGTACATTGACCTCGGCGACCTGGGCGAGGTGCCGTTCGGACCCGACCTCATCTTCCGCGCCGTCGACCTGCCCGACCTCGCGATCCAGGTCGAGATCTGCGAGGACGTGTGGGTGCCGATCCCGCCGTCGTCCGAGGCCGCGTCGGCCGGCGCGAGCGTCCTCATGAACCTGTCGGGCTCGCCGATCACGATCGGCAAGTCGTCGCAGCGCAGCCTCGTCGTGCAGAGCCAGTCGTTCCGCACCCTCGCCGCGTACGTCTACGCCGCGAGCGGCGAGGGTGAGTCGACGACCGACCTTGCCTGGGACGGGCAGACGATGATCTACGACCAGGGCACGCTGCTCGCCGAATCCGAGCGATTCCCGAGCGGCCCGCGCACGAGCATCGCCGACGTCGACCTGGGCGCCATCCGCCAGGCCCGCATGCGCTTCAACAGCTACGACGACAACCGTCCGGGCATCGGCCCGGCGCGTCCGCTGCGTGAGGTGCCGTTCGAACTCGGCGCCCCGGACGGTGACCGCGGCCTGCTCCGCGAGATCGAGCGCTTCCCGTTCGTCCCCGCCGACGACGCGCAGCTCGCGCAGGACTGCTACGAGGCGTATGAGATTCAGGTCTCGGGCCTCGAGCAGCGCATGCGCTCGATCGGCGCGCCGAAGATCGTCATCGGCGTCTCCGGTGGCCTCGACTCGACGCACGCCCTCATCGTCGCCGCCCGGGCGATGGACCGTGTCGGGCGCCCGCGCACCGACATCCTCGCGTACACGATGCCCGGCTTCGCGACGAGCGATCACACGAAGTCGAACGCGTACAAGCTCGCCGAAGCGCTCGGCGTGACGTTCGAGGAGGTCGACATCCGGCCGATGGCGACGCAGATGCTCAAGGACATGGGCCACCCCGCCGGCAGCGGCGAGCCCGTCTACGACGTGACGTTCGAGAACGTCCAGGCCGGCCTGCGCACCGACTTCCTGTTCCGCATCGCGAATCAGAGGGGTGGCATCGTCCTCGGCACCGGCGATCTGTCCGAACTCGCGCTCGGCTGGTGCACGTACGGCGTCGGCGACCAGATGTCGCACTACGGCGTCAACGCGGGCGTGCCGAAGACGTTGATGCAGCACCTCATCCGTTGGGTCGCCTCGGGTGACGAGTTCTCCGCCGAGGTAGGCGAGACGCTGCTGTCGATCCTCGACACCGAGATCTCGCCCGAGCTCGTGCCGACGAAGGAGGGCGAGAAGCCGCAGTCGACGCAGGACGCCATCGGCCCCTACAACCTGCAGGACTTCACGCTGTACCACGTGCTGACGCACGGTGCGCGCCCGAGCAAGATCGCGTTCCTCGCGATGCACGCCTGGCAGAACGCTGACGAAGGGCGCTGGCCGAGCGGTTTCCCCGACGACGAGCGCCCCGCCTACTCCCTCGCCGAGATCAAGAAGTGGCTCGAGGTGTTCCACAAGCGCTTCTTCAGCCAGCAGTTCAAGCGCTCGGCACTGCCGAACGGGCCGAAGGTGAGCGCCGGCGGCGCACTGTCGCCGCGTGGTGACTGGCGCATGCCGTCCGACGCGTCGTCGCGCGCCTGGCTGGCCGAGCTGGAACGCAACATCCCGAACGAGTGAGGAACGCTCAGCACGGCGGGCGGCTGCGCCGATCGTTCGCGTCGAGCGTCAGCCCGTCAGGGCAGCGGTCTGCGTGGGGGGAAGCCAGTAGCCGAGCGTCTTGACGCAGTTCTTCGCGAGACCCGCGGCGCGCAGCTTCTTCGTCAGAGCTCGTGTCGTGACGGTGTCGCACGCACCCCACGCGAAAACGCGCGGGCAATCGGCCGGTACGGCAAGAAGATTCGGTCGATCACCTCGACACGTGCGCCCGAGCGCCGGGTCGCCCAACTGGCTCAGGTCGGCGAGCACCTCGTCGACGGCGTCGAGCAGCGCGCCGCCGTCACGTTCGCGGCGCACCCAGCGCAGCGCGTCGCCGTCGCGCAGTCGCACCGGCAGTGCGCGGTCGTCAGGGTGCGTCCATTCGAGGACGAGGGTCGTCGGCGCCGGCGACAAGGCGTCGAGCAGCGAGTTGATCGCGGGCAGTGACGCGGGGTCGCCGACGAGCAGGTGATGGTCGACGTCGTCGCAGCCCGGCAGCGACGGTTCCGAACCGTAGAGGCTTGCTTCGACCTGATCGCCCGGTTGCGCGCCGAGCGCCCACGCCGTCGCGGAACCGTCGTGGATGGCGAACTCGAGCCAGAACGTGTCCGTCGGGACGTCGGGGTCGACGAGCGTGTACGCCCGCTGATGCCCCGCACCCGTGCCGGAGCGATCGGCGAACCACAGCCGCACCCACATCGTCGGATACGGCGCGTGTGTACGCAGAAAACCGTTGCCCGAGAATCGAATCCGCACGAGTCGTGAAGATGGTTGTTCGCGCTCGAGCACGGTGAAGACGAAATCCTGGGCGCGCAGTTCGCGCAGCACACGGCCCGCCTCGCCGCGCTCGACCCGTAGCAGGGTGCGTGGTGGCGTCATCGCGTCGTGGGGCTGGTCGCTCACGCGTCCCGCCTTCCTTCGGTGGCCCGGCGGTGACTGCCGTGGCCGGTGGTGATGCCGTCCCCGCACCTATCTGAGACGCGACGTGAGCCTCAGTCCGCGCGGTTGACGATCTCGACTTCTATAAGGTTAGCATTGCCTAACTCGCGGTCCGGCAGGGCCTCGCGAGAACCATCACGTCATGACACGGGTGCCGTCGTGCGCCTGAACGAAAGGTCGTCCGCATGATCAACCGCCGTGGCTTCTTCGCCATCGCCGCCGCCGGTGCCACCAGCGCCCTCGCCGCCTGCAGCACCGGCTCGTCGTCCGACAAGGCCTCGAGCGCCACGTCGGGATCAGCCGGCTCGGCGGGTAGCGGCGCGGGTTTCCCCGTCACGATCAAGCACGCCCTCGGCACGGCGAAACTCGAGAAGGCCCCGACGAAGGTCGTCACGGCCGGCTGGTCGGACGCCGACATCCTGCTCGCGCTCGGCGTCGTGCCCGTCGCCGCGCCGGCGATCACATGGGGCGGCAACGCCGCGAAGTCGAGCGACTGGTTCGACGCGAAGCTCAAGGAGGTCGGCGGCAAAGCACCCGAGCGTTACAGCGATGCCGACGGCACGCCCGTCGACAAGGTCGCCCAGTACCAGCCCGACTTCATCTCGGGCACGAACTCGGGCCTCAAGCAGGCTGAGTACGACAAGCTGACGAAGATCGCTCCCACCCTCGCCTACCCGACGTACCCGTACGGCACGTCGTGGCAGGAGTCGACGAAGATGATCGCCGAGGCGCTCGGCAAGAAGGACGAGGGCGAGAAGGTCATCTCCGACACGCAGGCCAAGGTCAAGGCCGCCCTCGACAAGCACCCCGAACTCAAGGGCAAGAGCGTCGCCTGGGTCTACTTCGACGCGGCCAAGCTCAACTCGATCACCGTCTACACACTCAACGACAACCGCCCGCGTGGCCTCGCCGACTTCGGTCTCAAGACGCCGTCGTTCGTCACCAAGGCGAGCCAGGGCGCGAAGACGTTCTCCACGGAACTGTCGGCCGAGAAGGCCTCCGAGCTCGACGCCGACATCGTCGTCTTCGACGCGGTGGACGCGGCGACGACGAAGAAGATCACCTCCGACAAGCTGCTGTCGCAGATCCCCGCGTTCAAGAAGGGCAGCTACCTCGCGCTGACCGACCAGAAGGCGTCCGAGACGATGGCCAGCCCGACGCCGCTGTCGATCCCCGTCGCGATCGACACCTTCCTGCCGAAGCTCGCCGAGGCCGCGAAGAAGGCCTGAGCGTAGGCTCGTTCGAGGATTCGCCCGGCTGCCACCGCGAGACGGTGTGACGCGCCGGGCGAATCGTCGTTCCACTGGAAAGGGTGACGATGTCGACTCCCGCCGCGCCCCGCGCCGGCACCGATCAGCGTCGCACGCCGCGCATCGACGCCCGCCGCGTGCTCGCAGGCGGGCTGACGCTGCCGCTGCTGCTCGCGTTCGCCGTCGCCGTCTCGCTCACCGTCGGGGCGGGCTCGTTCCACGGCGGTGACGTCTCGGCGCTGCTCGCCTCGCGCGGCGACCGCACCGCCATCGGCATCATCGTCGGCGCTGCCGTCGCGATGGCGGGGACGGCGATGCAGGGCATCACCCGCAACCCGCTGGCCGACCCCGGCATCCTCGGCATCAACGCGGGCTCGGCGCTCGCCGTTGTCATCGGCATCACGTGGTGGGGCGTCTCGAACCTACTCGGGTACGTATTGCTGTCGCTCGTCGGCGCCGCCGTCGCGGCGGTCGCCGTCATGACTCTCGCGACGTTCGGTGCGCGCGCTCTCGGGCAGGCGTCGCAGTCGGGGCCGCTGACGCTGGCGCTGTCCGGCATGGTGTTCACGGCGGGCACGTCGTCGATCGCGCAGGCCGTGCTCGTCTCCAACGGCAAGTCGCTCGATACCTACCGCTTCTGGCAGGTCGGGTCCGTCGCCGGCCGCGACCTCGGCGATCTCGTGCCGGCTGTGCCGTTCCTGCTCATCGGATTTCTCGTCCTGCTGTCCTCCGGACGGCGCCTCGACGTCCTCGCCATGGGCGATTCCGTCGCCGCTGGCCTCGGCGAGCGTCCTGACCGGCTGCGGCTCGTCATCGGCGGAGCGGGCGTCATGCTCGCCGCGGCCGCGACGGGTATCGCCGGGCCCATCGCCTTCGTCGGGCTCGTCGCGCCGCACGTCCTGCGCCCCCTCATCGGCACGTCCTACCGCGTCCTGGTGCCGGCCGCCGGCGTGCTCGGCGCGTGCATCGTCGTGCTGGCCGACACCCTCGGCCGCATCGTCTCCCCGCCCGGTGAGGTGCAGGTCGGCATCATGACGGCCGTCCTCGGCTGCCCTGCCCTGCTGTGGGTCGTCGCGCGAATGAGGTCGCTGTGAAGCGCGCGACGGCAGCACACGCCACGACGCCCAACACGTTCGACGCCGCGCGCCGCCGACGTCGGGGCGTCATGCTGGTTGCGCTGGTGCTCGTGACGTTCGGCGTCTTTCTGGCCCGGTGCCTGCTCGGTGACTTCACCGTGACGATTCCCGATTTCGTCCGCATCCTTCGCGGCGAGCATGTCGACGTGCCGGCCGCCAACTACATCGTCATGGAGTCGAAGCTGCCGCGCGCGCTCGCGTGCCTGCTCGCGGGCGCCGTGTTCGGGGCGTGCGGTGCGGCGATGCAGTCGCTCGTGCGCAATCCCCTCGCCAGCCCCGACGTCCTCGGCATCTCGCTCGGCTCGAGCACCGCGGCCGTGTTCTGCACGACGATCCTCGGCTGGAGCGGCGCGGGCGTGACGGGCGCCGCCATCGCGGGTGGCCTCGCCATCTCCGCGGTGATCCTCGGGATGGCACGCGGGCAGACCCCGCGGATGATCCTCGTCGGGATCGCCCTGGCCGCGGCGCTGCAGTCGCTCATCCAGTGGATCCTGCTCGAGTCGAACGCCTACCAGGCGCAGGACGCGATGGCCTGGCTCGCCGGGTCCGTCTCGGCCGTGTCGTGGCCGCAGATCACCCGGCTCGCCGTCGTCGGCGCGCTCGTGCTCGTCGTCCTCGCGGCCCTCGCGCACTGGCTGCGCGTGCTCGAGATGGGGCGCCCGCTCGCCATCGGCCTCGGCGTGCCCGACGGGTTCGTGCGCGCCGTGACGTTCGGCGTCGTCGTCATCGGTGTGGCCGTGACGACGAGTGTCTGCGGGCCGATCTCGTTCGTCGCGCTGCTCGCCGGCCCGATCTCGCGGCGCCTCATGGGCCGCACCGCCATCGTCGCGGCCGCTCTCGTCGGCGCGATCATCACGATCGCGGGTGACTACGTCGGTGCCTACCTCGTTCCCGGTGACAACAAGCTGCCCGTCGGGATCATCACCGGCCTCGCCGGTGCGCCTGTCCTCGCCTGGCTGCTGCTGACCTCGCAGCGCCCGCCCCGCCGTTCGAAAGGCCGTGCCTCGTGACGTCCCTCGCCGCCCATGACCTCGTCCTGCGCTACGGATCCGGGCGTTCCGCAGGCCCCGACATCGTGCGAGGCATCACCTTCGAGGTGCCCGAGAACGCGGTCACCGTGCTGATCGGCGCGAACGGCTGCGGCAAGTCGACGCTGTTCGCGGGCCTGGCGCGGCTGCTCAAGCCCGCGGCCGGCGATGTGCTTCTCGACGGGCGCAGCATCGACGCGACGCCGACGCGCGAGGTCGCCAAGGCCCTCGCGCTGCTGCCGCAACACCCCATTGCGCCGGAGGGGATGACGGTGGCCGAGCTCGTGCGTCAGGGACGCACCCCGCACCAGGGCCTGCTCGGGCGCGGCGGGCCCGACGACGACGCTGCCGTCGCCGCGGCGATGGAGGCGACGGGCGTCAGCGAACTGGCAGAACGCACCGCCGATTCTCTTTCCGGCGGCCAGCGTCAGCGGGTGTGGCTCGCGATGGTGCTCGCGCAGCAGACCGGCATCCTCCTGCTCGACGAGCCGACGAGCTTCCTCGACATCGGCCACGCCGTCGAACTGCTCGACGTCGTCCGCCGCCGCAACCGCGAGCACGGAACGACCGTCGTCATGGTGCTGCACGACCTGTTCCTCGCGGCGCGCTACGCCGACCATCTCGTCGCGATGCAGGACGGTGAGATCGTCGCGGCGGGCGAGCCGACCGACGTGCTGACGGCGCAGCTCGCCGAGCAGCTGTACGGCATCCCGTGCGTCGTGCATCCTGACCCGAATACCGGACGTCCGGTGGTGCTGCCGCGCTAGGCTCGAGCCACCACACGTCGATCGGGAGGGTTTGCCATGTCTCGCCAGCGCACCACGAGGCGGATGACGATCAAGCGCGCGATGCTCGCGTCGAGCGCCGTCGCGGCCCTGACGCTCACGGGGTGCTCGATGGGCTCCGACTCCGGTACGTCCGCCGCGAGCAGCGCGACGAGCGCCGCCGCGAGTGCGGCCTCGAATGCGAGTGGTTCGTCGAGTGCGGCGCCGTCGACCGATGTGTCGACGAGCCCTGCGTCCGAGTCGAGTTCGCCGTCGAGCGCATCGAGCTCCGTCGCCGCGTCGAGCGTGGCGCTGCCCGCCGACACGCAGCTGGCGAAGGCGACGGCGAACAAGTTGTCCTTCTCGGTGCCGAAGTCGTGGACCGTCGTCGACGGTGAGCTCGGCAAGCAGGACGTGGTGAAGAAGCAGCTCGAGCCGGTGGCGAAGAAGTCCGGCATGTCGCCCGAGAAGTACGTCGCGCAGATGACGTCGGCCGCAGACGTCCTCGCGATCGACGCCACGGGGGCGCAGAGGTTCAACGACAACATCAACGTCCTCAAGGTGACGCGTCCGAGCCTGGCGGGCAAGGCCCAGCTGGAGAAGGAACTCAACCAGCTCAACGCTGCAAGCGGTGCGAACGGGTCGAACAGTTCCAGCGACATGAAGGTCACCACCGGTGAATACAGCCGCATCACGACGCCGGCCGGCGCCGGAGAGCAGATGGAGTACACGCTGACGACGAAGGGTGTCACCGTGCACGGTGTCTCCATGGTCATCCCGAACGGCAGCGGGTCGTACTCGATGCTGACGGTGAGTGCCTCTGCGGCGGACAAGGCTGCCGAGTACGCGAAGACCGTCGCCGAGACCGCGCAGAAGATGTGACGCACCTCAGTCGGGAGCAGTTCGAGGACGCCGTCGGCGAGGCACTCGACGGCGTACCGCAGCGCTTCCTCGACCGTCTCGACAACGTCGTCTTCCAGGTCGAGGACGAGCCGTCACGCGAGCAGCTCGCCCAGGCCTGCGTCGCGCACGGCGAGGGCGAGCTGCTCGGGTTGTACGTCGGCGTCGCGCTACCGGATCGTGGCGAGGGCTACGGCTGGGGAGCCCTGCCCGACCAGATCTTCCTATTTTCCGGCCCCATCCAGCGGCTGAGCCACAGCCGCGAACAGGTGATCGAACAGATCCGCGTCACGCTCCTGCACGAGATCGGCCACTACTTCGGCCTCGACGACGCCCGCCTCCACGAGCTGGGCTGGGGCTGACCCCTCGCCCCTGCATGCCCCCGCGTCCATCTGCGATTTTCGTCCACATTCGCGATTCCTGTCCCCCGCTGCGATTCGCGTCCACGTTCGTCTCGTGGACGACGGCTCCGATGGCGTCCTCGGCCCTCAATCCGACCGCATCGCCCAGGCCCCGAACGTCGACGGGCCGTCGTAGCCCTCGAGGTCGTCGCTGATGTCGACGATGCGCCAGCCGGGCGGCATGCGCGCGCGGTCGCTGACGTCGTCGCGATCGAGGGGCGCGTTGAGCCCCTCACCCGTGGCCTTGAGCAGGGCTTCCTTCCGCGTCCAGATCTGCGTGAAGGCCCGACGTCCGTCATCGTCGCTCGCCGCTGCGTCGATGACGGCCTGCTCGCCGGGATGCAGCATCCGGCTGACGTCGGTGACGGTCGACGCCGCGGCCAGCACCTCCACGTCGATCCCGACGGGGACGTCCGCAGAGGCGAGCGCGGTGATCCACGGCGTCGAGCTCGTCGAGAAGAACCCGTCATGACCGACGGCGCGTGGACGCCCGTGCGGCTTGCCGCACGCCGTGCACGGCTCGCGCCAGTAGCGGATGTCCTCGTGAGGAATGGCCGCGAGGTTGGCCAGCTCATTGCGCAGCTGCGCACGGCGCGTGACGAACTCGCCGCGCGCGGTGTCCGAGCGCACGGCCAGGGCCCGCGCGCGTTCGTCGTCGTCGAGGCTGTCCGGGCCCAGCGTCGCGACGTCGGCCGCGGTGAGGGGCGCCCACGTCGCGCACAGGACGATCGACGGCGTGTGCATGCCGCCACCCTACGGCTCGCTGCGTCGCTCGAGCGGTCATTTTCCGCGGAATTCCGAGGTTGTCGCCGCGCTGCGCTAGCCTCGCGGACGTGATGAAGTTCGAGCCGGACGAGGCCACGTGGGTGCTGACGAGCACGGACGTCGGCCTGGCTGCCGTCGTCGGTGACGGCGCCTTCGGGCGCGGTCTCGACTACGCCATCGGGGGCAAGGTCATCGCGCTCGCGACGGCTGATCGCGGGCGTGTCCTCATGGGCACGGTCACCGGCAACGGTCTCGCGCCGTATCAGTGCCTCGTCACGTACAAGGGTGAGGCCGGCAACGGTGAGCCGTTGTGGGTCTCGCGGTGCACATGTCCTGTCGCGACCGAGTGCAAGCATGCGGTCGCCTCGATCCTCGCCGCTCGTCGCGCGCTGACGTCGGGGGTGCGCGAGGGCAGCGTCAGCCGCACATCGGCCCCGTCCGGCACGCGAAACGCCGCCGAGTCCAACGTCGTTCCCCTCTTCGGCGGTGCCGCGGCGTCCTCGACGAGTTCGTGGCGTGACAAGCTCACGGCGAGCCTCGGTCCGGACGAGTCGCAGCGCGCCGCGGCGCGGTCGGCGAGCCCGTCGAGTGATGCATGGCGCGCGCAAGTCGGCCTGCAGTTCGAGCCGAAGGCTCGGCCGGCGTCGTTGACCGATTCGACGCCCGTGCAGCGGTTCGAGCTCAAACCGACGAAACTCATGCGTACCGGCCGTTGGTCGCGCACCGCGACGTGGCTCGACGCCCGCAGCAGTGCCGGCATCGCCGAGGCCGAGGAGCACCAGAGCGAGGCGCTGCGCCGCTTCATCACGCCCCACAAACCGCGGGTCGGCAACGGCCAGACCGTCTACCTCGACGAACTGGGCCCCGGCGTCTGGCAGGCGCTCGCCGAACTGACCGACGCAGGCGTCACGCTGATGCTCGCCGCGACGCCGGGCGAGGGCGTCACTCTCGCCGAAGCGGCCGAGGTGAGCCTCGGCGTCCACCGACGCGATGGCGGGCTCGTCCTGACGGCCGACGTCGTCGGCGTCGACCTCGAACCCGAGTTCGGTACGGCGACGCTCGTCGGCGATCCGGCCCACGGCGTCGCCATCCTCGACCGCGGCAGCCTCAAGCTCGTGCCGTTCCACGAACCGCCGCACGCCCTGCTCCAACCGCTCCTGCTCGGCGACGTCATCGAGGTGCCCGAAGCCGACGTGCCCGAGTTCGAGGCCGAGTTCCTGCCGCAGATCCGCCGACACGCGAGCGTCAGCGATGCGTCGCAGACGCTGACGGACGCCGTCGAACCGCGCCTCTTGCTCGTCGTCGAGCCGGTCACCGTCGGCAAGGCGAAGGTCGAGACGTTCTTCACGTACGGCGAACGTCGCGTCCCCTCGCCGCCGATGGGGCGCGGGCGCCAGTTCTCCAGCGAGGCCGCCGTCATCGCGCGCGCGGCGCTGCCGTTGAGCCGTCTGCGGCTGACGCGCGCCGTGCCGGCCTTCGACCTATGGGTCAAGCAGACCGCCGAACTGACCGGTCTGGAGGCCGTGCGTCTTGCCGACGCCATACCCGAGCTGCGGGCGATCGACGGCGTCGACGTCGTCATGAAGGGCGAGTTGCCCGCCTACGAGGAGGCCGAGGACGATCCGATCGTTCAGGTCGGCGTCAATGAGGCCGGCCTCGCGACCGACTGGCTCGACCTGCAGATCACGATCAGCGTCGACGGCCAGGAGGTGCCCTACCCCAACCTCATCGAGGCGATGAGCAGGGGGCGTGACGTCATGATGCTGCCGTCGGGCACGTACTTCCGTCTCGATTCACCGCAGCTGCTCGACATCGCCAAGGTGCTCGAGGAGGCGCAGCAACTCACTGACAAGAAGAGCGACGGCCTGCAGATCAGCCGTTACGACATCGGGTTGTGGGATCAGCTCGTCGGGCTCGGCATCGTCGAGGCGCAGCGCTCGCAGTGGCAGGCGGCCGTCGAGGGGCTGACGAGGTCGGGGTGGAACCCGGAGAGCGTCGAGCTGCCCCCGTCGTTCCGGGCGACCCTGCGCCCCTACCAGCTCGAGGGATACGCCTGGCTCGCCAACCTGTGGGACGCGGGGCTCGGCGGCGTGCTCGCCGACGACATGGGGCTCGGCAAGACGATCCAGACCCTCGCGATGCTCGAACGCGCCCGCGTCGCAGGCGAACTCGACGCGACGCCCGCACTCGTCGTCGCACCGACGTCGGTGCTGGGCGTGTGGGCGCGCGAGGCTGTGCAGTTCGCGCCCGAGCTGAAGGTTCGGGTGCTCGCCGAGACGTCGAAGAAGCGCGGCACCGAGGTGGCCGAGGAGATCCAGCGGGACGATCCGCACGTCGTCGTGACGAGTTACGCCATCGCACGCCTCGACGCCGACGCGTTCCATGCCTGCGGGTGGCGCGCGCTGATCCTCGACGAGGCGCAGATGGTGAAGAACCACACGTCGCAGACCTTCCAGGCCGTCAAGAAGATCGGCGCGCCGTTCGGGCTCGCGATCTCCGGCACACCGCTGGAGAACTCCGTCATGGACGTGTGGTCGCTGTTCAACCTCGTCGCGCCGGGGCTGTTCCCACGCCCGGAGGATTTCATCCGTCGCTACCGGAAGCCGATCGAGCAGGGGGAGGGGCACGTCGCCACAGATGCGCTCAAGGGCCTGCAACGGCGCATCGGCCCGCTCATGCTGCGTCGACGCAAGGGCGACGTCGCGCCCGATCTGCCCGAGAAGCAGGTGCAGCGCGTCGACGTCGCGATGTCGTCGCAGCACGAGCGCGTCTACAAGCGGCACCTGCGGCGCGAGCAGCAGCGCCTCATGGGCCTGCTCAAGGATCCGGACGCCAACCGTGTCGAGATCCTCGCCGCGCTCACCCGCTTGCGTCGTCTCGCACTCGACCCGGCCCTCGTCGACGACGAGTTCGCCGGGCGTTCGGTGAGCCGCAAGGTCGAGACAGTCGTGCAGCAACTCGCCGAGATCGCCGCGGAAGGGCATCGCGCCCTCGTGTTCAGTCAGTTCACCGACTTCCTGACGATCGTGCGCGAGGCCGCAGCCGACGCCGGCGTCTCGACGACGTACCTCGACGGCTCGACGCGCAACCGTCAGCAGGTCGTCGACGAGTTCAAGAGCGGCGAGGCCGACGCGTTCTTCATCTCTCTCAAGGCAGGCGGTACGGGGCTGACGCTGACGGAGGCCGACTACGTCATCGTCCTCGACCCGTGGTGGAACCCGGCGGCCGAGGATCAGGCCATCGACCGCGCACATCGCATCGGGCAGACCAAGCACGTCATGGTCTACCGCTACGTCAGCGCGGGCACGATCGAGGAGAAGGTCATGGAGTTGCAGGAGAAGAAGCGCAAGCTCTTCGACGACGTCGTCGACGCCGGTGCCGGCGGCGGTCGTCTCACCTCCGACGACATCGCCGGCCTGCTCGAGGCGTAGGGCGCTAGGGCGTCACGGATCACACGGCTTGGGTGGGCCGCACGGGCGGAGCCCCAATATTTATCTCGATGTAAAGTATCTTGATGTCAAGATAGCTTGTCTCCCGGCCGGCCGGACACCGTGAGGAGCGCGCCAGTCATGACCCGCGAATGGGATGCGAAGAGCTACGACGAGTTGCCGCTGCCGCACGTCGGCTGGGGCAGACGCACCATCGAGCGCATGACGCTGCGCGGTGACGAACGGGTGCTCGACGCCGGATGCGGCACCGGCCGCGACGCGGCCGAGTTGCTGTCGCGCCATCCGGGTGTCGACCTCGTCGGCGTCGACGGCTCGTCGCAGATGATCGCGCAGGCCCGCGAGCGGGTCGGGTCTGGGGCCGCATTCGCGGTCCGTGACCTCACCGAACCACTTGACGTCGCGGAGCTCGGCGCGCGGCCAGGCCCGTTCGACGCCGTCATGAGCGTCGCGTGCTTTCACTGGATCAGCGATCACGGCATGCTGTTCGCCCACCTCGCCGCGGTGCTGCGCCCGGGTGGCCGGCTGACGAGCGACTCCGGCGGCGAGGGCAACATCGAGAACGTCGAGCGCGCGATCGCGGCCGTCAACGCCGAGGGCTTCGCCCCGAAGGCCTTCGCCTCGCCCGAGGAGACGCAAGAACGCTTGGAGCGCAACGGTTTCGACGTCGATCGCGTCGCGCTGCGCCCGAGCCCGATCCGCCTCGACGACCCCGACGTTATGGAGCGCTACCTCGCGACCGTCTGCCTCGGTTCCTACCTCGAGCGCATGAGCGAGCAGGAGGGCTGCGAGTTCACCCGGGCGGTGCGCGAGGCCATGGTCGAGCCGGTGCTCGACTACGTACGTCTCGAGATCGACGCGGTGCGCCGCTGACGCATCCGGCATCCGAAGCGACGTAAGCGCCGCGAACCGGCCGGTGGCTGACCTACCGTGAAACCCATGAAGCTCAGCCGCCGAACAGCCCCCAGCCACGCCGGTCAGTGCGTGCTCGTCACCGGCGGCGCGTCAGGTCTCGGCCTCGAACTCGTCAAGCTCTTCGTGGCCGACGCCGCCCGCGTCGTCGTCGCGGACCTCCACGCCGAGCGCCCGGCGAGCGTGCCGGACGGCGTCGACTACCTGACGCTCGACGTGCGCGACGATGCCGCTTGGGCCGATGCCCTCGCCTGGGTGGAGCAGCACTGGGGGCGCCTCGACGTCCTCGTCAACAACGCGGGCGTCGCCGTCGGCGGGCGCATCGACACGACGGCGATCGCCGACTGGGAGCGCGCGCTCTCGATCAACCTCATGGGCGTCGTGCGGGGGTGCCGCACGTTCACCCCGATGATGAAGACGCAGCGCAGCGGCCACATCGTCAACACCGCCTCGCTCGCCGGGCTCGTCCACGCGCCGGCGATGGCGACATACAACGCGACGAAGGCCGCTGTCGTCGCCGTCAGCGAGACGCTGCAGAACGAACTGGCGCCGTTCGGCATCGACGTCAGCGTCATCTGCCCGTCGTTCTTCCGTACGAACCTCGCGCAGTCGTTGGCCGGAGCCGACACCGAGATGGAGGCCAACGCCGTCGAGCTCATCAACGGCTCGCCTCGTTCGGCGGCCGATGTCGCCCGCACCGCGTTCGCCGGGATCGGCGCGCGCCGACACATCATCCTCACCGACCCGGACGGCCGGGTCGCCTACGGCGCCAAGCGTTTCGTCCGGCCCGTCTATGACGCGGCCATGGCCGGCGCTGCCAAACGTGTGGCGGCGGGCAAGGATCCGCAGCCCGCGGTACTCACCCAGCTCGGGCAGTGGGTGAAACGCCGCGCTGCCTGAGGGGCGGCCGGCGCGGGCACCCGTATCGCCAGTGTGAGGCCGCCAGTTGGTGGTATCCGGCGTCAACTTCCTGACGTTCCGGCGTTTCCGCCCGTGCCTCCGGGCGCGGCGCCCGGCATCTGCCCGCCGCTCGGCGGTTGCTGGTTCGCATTGCCCGCCGAGCCGCCGGGCGCCTGGCCCTGGGCGCCCCCGCTCGTCCCGCTGCCCTGGCCTGCGGTGCCGGATCCGGACGCACCGGATCCGGACGTGCCAGATCCGGACGTGCCAGATCCAGATGCACCCGCAGAACTGGTGGTGCCGCCCGACGTTCCGTTCGTACCGGAGCCTGAGGTGCCCGAGCCGGGCATCTGCATGCCCGGGCCCATCTCACCAGTCGTGCCCTGCTGATTCTGCGACGTGCCACCGGGCCCGCCCATTCCGCCGCCCATGCCGCCCCCCGACGTTCCGGCCGGCATCGCCGCGGCCGCGCCGATCGACACGAGCGACGCCGTGCCCATGGCCAGCGCCGACACGAGCGCCGACTTCTTCGCCGACCATCGCTCGGGTGCCGGCGCCGAAGCGCCTGCCGTGTCGTTGCCGGCCGAAGCGCCCGAGGCAAACGGCGCCTCCTGCTCCGGCCCCCCGCGGTAGTCCGTGCCGGCGTCGCCATCGGTGCCCGTGTGGGGCAGAGCAGTGCGGCGGACGGGCGGGATGTCGTGCAGTGTCGGGTCGTCGTCGTTCATGCTGTGTGCGTCGGGTCGGGGGTCGTCGTGGTCCATCGTGTCTCCTTCGTGCCTGGCGCCTCGGGGCGCGACGTCGCGGGCGCTCGCCCGTCATCCGCCGTCGACGTTGCGCGCCGGCACTGTGGAGAAGCTGTGCCCGGCGTGTCGTCGGTTCATGAAGCCGCCCGTCGGCCGGCCACTGCACGGCCCCGGGCTGGCCGTCGCACAGCCGGGCCAAAGCCGAGGTCGTGACGCTCGGGGCCATGAACTCCTCGATCTCAGCCGCCGGCTCACGCCTCGCGCGGCGCGCACCGCGTCATCGCTCCCGCCGGGCAACCGACATGACGCTCCGTGGCGCGACAAGCCCCGATGCCGGCGATACCCCCGGCGCTCTCGGCACCCGCACCACGGCCTCGAACACCTCCCGCACCTCGCTGACGCGCCTCGTCACCGGCCCGCACGACGACCCGAACTGGGCCCGCCCGGCGCTGTTGGCCCTGCTCGCGGCGACTGCAGCGCTCTACCTGTGGAACCTCACCGCCAGTGGCTGGGCGAACGCCTTCTACTCCGCTGCGGCACAGGCGGGCTCCCAGAACTGGGAGGCGTTCTTCTTCGGCAGTTCCGACGCGGCGAACTCGATCACCGTCGACAAACCACCTGCGTCGCTGTGGGTCATGGCGCTGTCGGTGCGGCTGTTCGGCCTGAGCAGCTTCTCGATCCTCGTGCCGCAGGTGCTCATGGGGGTGGCCACCGTCGCCATCCTGCACGCGACGCTGAAGCGCCACTTCGGCGCGGGCGCCGGCCTGCTCGCGGGCCTCGTCATGGCGCTCACCCCGGTCGCCGTCCTCATGTTCCGTTTCAACAACCCGGACGCGTTGCTCGTCCTGCTCATGACGGCGGCCGCCTGGGCCACGATGCGAGCGCTCGAGCGCGGTTCGGTGCGCTGGATGGCAATGGTCGGCGCGTTGCTCGGTTTCGGGTTCCTGACGAAGACGCTGCAGGTTTTCCTCGTCATCCCCGGTTTCGGGGCGGCGTTCCTGCTGCTCGCTGCGGCGCCACTGCGTCGACGCCTCGTCGGCAGCCTCGTGGCCCTCGTCGCTCTCGTGGCATCCGCCGGGTGGTGGGTCGCGATCGTCGAACTGACCCCGGCGAGCATGCGTCCCTACGTCGGCGGCAGCCAGAGCAACTCCTTCCTCGACCTGACGTTCGGGTACAACGGCTTCGGCCGACTCAGCGGTGAGGAGACGGGCTCGGTCGGCGGCGGCGGGGGCGCTGCCGGCGGGCAGTGGGGTTCGACGGGGCTGATGCGCCTGTTCGACGCCGAGATCGGCGGCCAGATCAGCTGGCTCATCCCGGCCGCGATCATCCTCGGCGCCATGGGTGTCGTGATGCGCGCGCGTGCGCCGCGCACCGACGTCCGTCGGGCCGCCTACGCCGTGTGGGGCGGCTGGCTCCTGGAGACGATGCTGACGTTCTCGTTGATGGCTGGCATCTTCCACGCCTACTACACGGTGGCGTTGGCGCCGGCAGTCGCGGCGCTCGTCGGCATGGGTGGCGCGCAGGCCTGGGAGCGTCGCCGCGAACCGGTCGGCAGCCTGACGATGGCGGCCGCGGGCGCCGCGTCGTCGATCTGGGGGTTCGTCCTGCTCTCCCGCACGAGCGCCTACAGCGACGTGCTGCGCGTCGGCGTGCTGACGATCGGAATGACGTGCGCGGCACTCCTCGTCATCGGGCGACGGCTGCACGCGCGAGCCTTGCCCGTGATCGTCGCGGGCGCCGTGGTCGCGGGCCTCGCGGGGCCGACCGCGTACTCGCTCACGACGCTGACCTCCGGGCACACCGGCTCGATCGTCACCGCCGGGCCGGCGTCGGGCGGCATGGGTGGGATGCCGGGTGCGGGCGGCCGTGGCCCCGGTGCTCGCGACCTGGGTGGTTCGCCAGTAGGCGCGCCCCCGGCCGCTTCCTCGACGACGCGTGGCACCGTGCCCACCGGTGCAGGTGGGCAGGGAGTCGGTGGCGGCGGCATGGGCGGGTTGCTCGATGCCACGACACCGAGCGCCGCCGTCATCTCTGCCCTGCGGGCCGACGCGCAGCGTTACACCTGGGTGGCCGCGGCGGTGGGTTCGCAGAGCGCGGCCGGACTGCAGCTCGGAACGGGCGAGCCGGTCATGGCGATCGGCGGCTTCAACGGCACCGACCCGAGCCCGACGCTCGCCCAGTTCCAGGCCGAGGTGAAGGCAGGCAAGATTCACTACCTGCTGGCCAGTGGTGGAACATCGGCGGGCGGTGGGACGAGCTCGGCCCAGACGAGCGATGCGAGCCGCATCCTGGCGTGGGCGGAGGCCACCTACCGGCAGGTGACGATCGGATCGACGGTCTTCTACGACCTGACGCAGCCGCTCGATTGAGGCGGTCAGCCGGCCTCGACAGGGGTGAAACGCATTGGAAATCATCATTCTTCGACGTGTTTCACCTCTAGGGGTGGGGCAACGCGCGGGTGTGCCCCGTACCCTCATGGGGTGATGACTTCCGCCTCCCCCATCCGACTGGCCGTGATCGACGACTACGAGGTCGTCGTCAACGGTCTGGCCAAGATGCTCGAGCGCTACCGCGACCGGGTCGAGGTGGCCGAACTCGACATCGAGGGCCCGATGTCGACGGTCGAGCATCCCGTCGACATCGCGCTCTATGACACGTTCGGGCAGGCGCAGGGCGAGCCTGAGGCGCTGGCGCACCTGCTCAAGGAGCCCCGGGTCGACAAGGTCGTCGTGTACACGTGGAACTTCCAGCCCGACCTGGTGCGCCGCAGTCTCGATGCCGGCGTTCGGGGTTACCTCTCCAAGACGCTGCCCGCGGGCGAACTCGTCTCGGCGCTGGAGCGAGTGCACGCCGGCGAGGTCATCGTCTCGGCCGAGGTGGGCTCCGGCCCCATCGCCGGCGAATGGCCGGGGCGCGAGGAGGGGCTCACGCCGCGTGAAGCCGAGGTGCTCGCACTCATCACCCAGGGTCTGTCGAACAACGACATCGCCGCGCAGACGCACCTGTCGATCAACTCGGTGAAGAGCTACATCCGCACCGGCTATCGCAAGATCGGCGTGACGAGCCGCAGCCAGGCCGTGCTGTGGGGGGTTCGCCACGGCTTCGAGCCCGACCACCGTCGCATCGTCGCGGATCCCACCGTCCAAGATCGCTGAGCGCGCACACGCCAGGGCCGCCCCATCGTCAGGATCGACTGACGGGGGGCGGCCCTGATGTGTCCAAGGGGGTGGCGCAGGTCACCTGACGGTGATTTGGCGTCCACCTGGAGGACGTGTAATGTTTTCCGAGTCGCCGAGGGGCAGACAGCACAGAAACCCCAGTGTTTCCGGGCAGTTTGCCTCACGAGCTCGAACCTCACCGCAGTTTCGACAAGCGCGCCGGCTCCGCCAAGAGCAAGCGCCGAGTTGAAGTCGGGGAGCGAGGGTGGTAAGGTTGACGAGTTGCCCCGAGCGGGTGGCGAGCGAAAGTTCGCCGCCTCGTGTGGTGTGCGATGGTGTTTTGAGAACTCAACAGCGTGCCGATGTGATCATCGCCAAACATTTTAGTGGCACTTATGGAGTGTCGCGTGTTTTGGCTGAGTGATTAATGATTGTACAGAACTACGATGACCCTTCTGGGGTTGTTGTTTGTCACCGTTTTTTTCTCGGCCAGGGTAACAAATTTTTTCTACGGAGAGTTTGATCCTGGCTCAGGACGAACGCTGGCGGCGTGCTTAACACATGCAAGTCGAACGATGAAGCACC